>NZ_JAUSTB010000010.1:0-160929 GCF_030812615.1 Pseudarthrobacter niigatensis
GAAGACCTCTTAGTCGTTGGCTGTGTGTGGTAACCACCAACCTAAGAGGTCTTCACCTATTCACCATGTAACCAACGTCCTGACTCAGTACACCTAGGAGTTGTCCGGTGTCGAGATCGACGATGGTCGTCATCCACGGTTCGTAGCGTTTCCAGGCCTTGGTGGCAGGGTCGTGGAAGAACCGCACGGACCGGTAGCGGTGTTCATCGATGCCGAGCATCCGCGGTGCCAGGGCGTCGACATTGGGCAGCGTCAGCGCCGCGGAGTCCAAGGCTCGCTGGACCAGCCACCAGGAGACACCGAACGAGGAGGCGGCCTCGGTGGCTGCCCGTCCGGATCCGATGACGGCGGCCACGAGGGCGTCGCGGAGTCGGCGGGTGGACCGTGCCCGGCCCGGGACTTTGGGCGGTTTCCTCGGTGAATGTCCTGCGCGGGCACAGGTACTCGTCGCAGAAGAATCTCCGCTTGGCCCAGACCACTTCGACCGGGCCTGTCGGTGACGGTCGAAAACTGAGCCATTGTGACGGCGGCGGAGTTCAGCGGTCGTTGCAACAATTTATGGTTCGGTGGGTGGTGAGGCCAGTCTAATGAGGTGCTCCATGGGGGTCTGCCATCCGAGGATTTGGCGTGGTCGCTGGTTGAGTTCGGCGGCGACAGCACTGAGGTGTTCGCGTCTATGGACGCTGAGGTCTGTCCCTTTTGGAAAGTATTGGCGGAGCAATGGACCAGTCCAGCAAGCCATTGGTGTTCTCGTTCGATCCGCGTTGCCACTGGCTTGCGGGGTCGCAGAAGAACACCGGGATGAGTGTTTGTTGCGTGAAGTCCTGGTGGCAAGCCATTTCAGTGCCCTGATCCCATGTCAGGGATCGGCTTAGATGAGCCGGGAGCGGTCGCATGGCTTCTGTCAATCGATCCCGCACGTTCTCAGCTCCGCGATTACCTGCCAGGTGCACGAGGATGATGAAGCGGGTGGTCCGTTCGACCAGTGTGGCGATGGCGGACCGGCCGCCTCTTCCAATGATTAGGTCGCCTTCCCAAATGCCCTGGTACTAATCTGCCGGTCACCTCTGCAGGCCTGTCTCGGATCATCACTATGTCCGGGAAGCGCTTGGTCCGGTGCTCCTTCCGACGACGGGGCCGACGGCCCGTCCGTCCGCTGCGCAGGGAGACTGCGGGATCTACGGCCAATTCCAAACATCCACGCCCATACAGGGCCTGGTAGACGCTCTCCGGAACCACGTGCATTTCCGGTCTTCCGGGGAACTCCGTGCGCAGGCGGTTGCTGATCTGGCGGGGACTCCAACGTTGCTTCAGGTGTTTGCGCACGAATTCCCGCAGCTCCGGGTGGGCGGCGATCTTCCAGGTCCGTTGGCGGCTCCGTCTACTTTCGGCAGTGCGCTGGGCCGTCCGCGGGCGGTAGTTGCCAGACGGTTGTGGATATTCCGGCGGATCTCTCGGCTCACGGTCGACGGACTCCGGCCCAGTTCCGCAGCGATAGTGCGGACGCTTCGCCCGGCATGCAGGAGGTCCGCGATCGTGATTCGTTCTGCCTCGGAGAGAAATCGGGACGAGATCACGACCGGCCTTTGATGCGAGATCGGAGCGACCCTCTTGATGTCTCCGGACTTCAAAACAACGGAGTGGCCGTGGCGGCACCGAGTGGCTGAACTCCGGCTGATTCCCACAATCCGACAAGCCTCAGAGTTGCCCATTCCCTGTTTCATCAGCTGATCATAGTGAGCCCGTGCAGCGTTTTTCGGAGGGGCGCCCCGCGATCTTCTTGGTCTTTTCAACTCTGCTAACTGCAACTCCTAAAAGCTCAGGTGTTGCAACGACCACTGCCAAGCCCGCGAAACGGCTCACTTTTCGACCATCGCTGACAGGGCCAGCGACGGGGATGTCTCGCAGGCGTTGGGGCCGTCGGGAATGAACGCGGGTGCTGATCACTCCACACGAGGGGCAGCCGGCCAAGGCCGTGGTTTCGATACTGACCCGGCGCTGCCCGAAGGCAAGGACCTCAGTATCGGTGACTCGGTAATCGGGCAGGTTGAAAATGGCGGTGGCAGTATCGGGGCGCGGGGAAGTAGGCGCGATCAAGGCTCGTAGCTCCTGACTTGATGAATGCGTAGAGAACATCCATCACAGCAGGGCTACGAACCCTTCAGCTTTCAAGACACGGAACCTGTTTCACCACCAAACGGGCTCTTCGCGGTTCGTGGGGAATGAGTTCGTGTCGTTGAAGTCAAAGGGGCCCGTGGCCCTGCTGGGATGAGTGTGTCTAAGCATTCAACCTGGAACAGGACCACGAGCCGTGATTGAGCCTACCGGGGTCGCAGCCGATGCTGCCACCATCCTCTTCAACCTGCCCGACTACCACGTCATTTCCACCTCCATCACCGCTGGCCGGCGGCAGGTCATCGTCGAAACTGACGAACTTCCTGGCTGCCCGAGCTGCGGGGTCATTGCCTCCCGCCGGAAGGAACGCCGCCTTCAGCGGCTCCGCGATATTCCCGTCGCCGGGCCGGTGGACGTGCTCTGGTCCAAGTACCGCTGGTACTGCGAGGAACCGGCGTGCGACCGGCTGTCGTTCTTTGAATCAACGCCCCAGGTCCCGCGCCGTTCCCGGTCCACGAGCCGGCTCAGGGACCAGCTCGTGGATGCCGTGATCCGCTCCGGGCGGCCCGTCTCTGAGACAGCTGCCGGCTTCGCCGTGTCCTGGTGGATGGTCCGTGCCGCCGTCACCGAAGCATGCCTGCTGAAGCTGCCGGACGTGGACAAACTCAGCCCGCGGATGCTGGGCATTGATGAGCATCGGTTCCGGTCCGTGCGCTATTTCCAGGACCCCGCAACGAAGGCGTGGACACGGTTCGAGCCGTGGATGACCACCATCGTGGATCTGGACACCGGCCAGGTCCTGGGCGTCGTGGACGGTCGTGACCACAAGGGCGTCGGGGAATGGCTGTTTGCCCGGCCTCTGGACTGGCGTCTGGCTGTGCAGGTTGTCGCGATCGACCCCTCGGCGGCGTTCAGGAAAGCGTTGCGGATGTGGCTTCCGCGTACCGCCGTCGCGGTCGACCACTTCCACCTGATCTCGCTGGCCAACCAGGCGATGACGGAGACGCGGCAGAACCTCTCGCAGCAGGTCAAGGGCCGACGCGGACGTGCCATCGACAAGGCCTGGGCCCACCGCATGCTCCTGCTGCGCGGCGGCGACACACTCAGCTGGCGGGCCGCTCTCCGGCTTGAGGAAGTCTTCGCCGTCGACGACCCGACCGGCACCCTCCGGGCGGTCTGGAAGGTCAAAGAACAGCTCCGGGTCCTGCTGCGCACCGGCTCCCTGGACGACGCCGCCGCAGCGAAAACAAAGCTCGAAGAACTGGTGAAGGCAGCAGCCAGGCCCGAGACGAACAGGCTCTACCGCACTGTCTGCCGGTGGTGGAAAGAGATCGAGGTGCTCATCATCACCGGGGCCACTACCGGAAAGGTCGAAGCCAACAACACGGCGATCAAGAACATCAAGCGAACCGCCCGTGGGTACCGCAATGCAGCCAATTACAAATCGGTTATTCTCTTGAGAAGTGCCGTCCGGACGGCGGCATGACACTCATCCCAGGGATCAATTTCCCCACGAACCGCGAAGAGCCACCAAACGCGAAGAGCCCGTAGATCTAAACCGGAATGCTTGGGCACGGCATTCTCCGAGCGCCGCTTGCGTGAAATTTCTGGTAAATCTAAGGCGTGCGTCTATTCTTCATCGACGTAACGATCCTGGGGCAGACCAGTTGATCGTGCCCACGACGAGCAGATCACGAGAGTGTTGACATACGGAGAATTTTGTATGCAAGCGGGTGCGAACTATTGTCGTAGAACTTCGGCCAGCGCGCGTGTCATCGTTGCCTCGGTGTGCGAGGCACGGACGTGCGCTGCTGCGGCAGCTCCCATTCGTTCTAAGAGGTGTTGCTGACTCAAAATATCGAGAATTGCATTGGCCAGGAAGGAACTCTGCCCCGGGGCTACCAGATAGCCTGTTTCCCCGTGCTTGACGTAGTCTTCTGCTCCTGGTGTTCCACTAAGAACCACTGGCCTGCCGCTGGACATCGCTTCAAGAACGGTGGTCATCCCAGAAACGTGAAGGTTCTGCTTGGTGGCCACTACAACTACGCTCGCCTCGCGATACAGGTCGCGAACCCTTGGACCGCTTAGCGAGGAGAAGACTTCAACACCAGGCGGTGCATCCAGATTGGATCGTGACTGTACTACCACCCGCGTACCCGGCAGATGTTGCAGCAACATCCGCAGGGCTTCGAAGAGTGTACGGGGATCACGGTCCCTGTCGTTTCCAAGACTCAAAATCATGGGTCGTTTCGGAATTGGGGATGCAGGGAAGAATGCCGGGTCTATGCCGAGAGGTATGAAATGGAGCCGATCTGCTTCCAGGCCCAACCAATCCTGCAGGATTGGCAACTGCCCTCTAGACAAGACCCAAATATCATCCAACCGCCGATAAACCCTCTTGAGTATTTCCGTGCGGAGAGAATTCCTCCCGGTAGCAACGGCATCGGTTACCCAAATTAGGCCTCCGACCAGTCGCTGATCACTTCTTCCGTGCCTTATTAGCATCGGCACGACGGACGATTCATCCCACGCGATAACTGAGCTCGACTTATTGGCGGTCTGTTGTCTCCAGAGGCGGGGGTCTGCAAGCCCTATCCACCTAGCTGGGTTGCGGCCGGCTCGCTGCACGACCTCCGGAAGGACTGATAACCCATGTTCGCCCAGCCGTTCGAGGCCATACGGAAACTTTCCTGGGACTTCCCCATGGGCATGGCGGACAACCCAGCGGGACGGATCAAGCTCGGACGTATATACCACGTGAGCGTTTCGAAGGGTGGTCATGAGAATGAACCACCAGACTGACTCGGATGAAATGCACGCAATACCTTAACCGCTTCTATAACGCGTGCCGGCTTGCGCATGAACCGAATGGCGATACGACCCAGGCCGCCGAGAAAGCCCAAAGATAGATCTAGGAAACCATCTTGGAAGGAGAGCTCGCACTCAAAATGTCGGGAAATGGTTGTCCCAGGGATACGGAGGCCGACAACCTCATTCAATATGTTTCCTCCGTGCACGACTTGCAACCACATTGGGTGCGAGGTGCGGATGTTGCGTATAGTTCCCTTCTCCTGCACCCTATAGTGGTGGGTCACGAAGACAGTTGACGGCGCACTGCTGTCCGGGCGCTCAATTAGACTGATAAAGGGGTTTTTTGTATAAGGCCGAAGGTAGGTTTTCCGCTGTGCGAACTGGGCGCCGTGAACTAAATTGATGAACTCGAACGCCTGGTTTGTAAAGCACGACTGTATGACTTCGACAAAATCCCGGGCAACCGCATCATCATTATCCACGCGAGTCGTGATTATATAAGGGCGCCCCGTTCGAGACGCAATAGCGGAGGAGACATAAGCGCAATCGAATGCCCCATCCACCAGTACCATTTCAAATGTCTCAACGGCTAGGGATTCCATTTCGGCTAAAAACCACAATGGGCTCTTAGAGTCAACAAACACAAGCCACTCGAACTCCTTTTCTGACTGGCGTGAAAGGCTCGGAATACAAAACTTCTTAAACAAGGCCAACCGGTCAATTAACCACGCATCCGAGGGCTCAGTTAAATGGTATGAGTTCCTAACATTAAACCGTGTGAGAACAAAGTGAGCGAACATGTGACACCTTTTCTCGAGCGTCTCATTTTCTTGAGTCATGGTGACCCTTTCATGGATTCCACCTCAGTCTGACCTTCCCTGCAGGTTGCCTCGATCGCGGTCGCCACGAGATCTTGCGTATGCTGCCAGCCCTTCCGAACACTGCGAGCCATATTCGTGCGTTCAGTGTTCGACAACGGGGAGCACACGGCCGTAGACAGGGCGCTGGCGATACCCGTCGGAGTTGGAGGACCCCAAATAATGTGGCTGTTCGTGGCATCAACGCTGGCGAGGGATGAAGCATTTACAACTACGCGAGCTCCACTGGCCAGCATTTCTTCCGCAACAAGAGAGATATTGGTGTATGACATGGCCAGCCCTGCCAAGCAGCGGTTGTAAAGCCTATTCAATTCTAAGGGGGATAGATGACCAGCATGGTGGTGGGGGAAATCTAGATCGGATACCCTATCTCCATAAACCGTGATCAGTTGCTCTGGGTGGCGAAAGTTGAATTCCTTCAGTGCAAGCCTGGCGGTTAGGTATCCTCGTCGGTCCGTTTCGGGTCGCGCAAAGAATGCTATTCCGTTCCTATGACCGTGGTTTTCGAGCTTGTAGGTATCAACGTCACAGCCGAAAGGGACAGTGACCGGCGTTACGCCTGCTTCGCGCCTAAGTAGCGCGGTGGTCATGTTGCCTAGCGCAATGTGCTGAAAGCCAAATCTGTACGTATCTTCAGCCAACGCGTACATGCTCCCACGCGGGTAGAAGTAGGGCTCGTAATCTTGAACGAAATACAACCGCCTGCTTATCGCTGCACCGCGAGCAGCGAGTACATGGGCAGTCTCCCACGAGCTTGCCACGCATGCGTGGTACCCAATTATTTGGTCAGGAACAACTGCTATGTTTGCAGAAAGCTCCGGCCAGTACTGCCGAATCAGGGAAATGTATTTTTGGGGATCGGAGCCGTGACGGTTGTACAGCAGGATGGTGCATCTGTGCCCGCGCTTCTCCATGCCGTGAACCATCCTGAACAAGGTGGTATGGCCTCCGCTGCCTGGACTCGGCGGAGTACATATCCAGGCAAGATCGAGTACGTCCGTGGCTTTGGTGATGGATTTTATTGCTGATGGCATCGCCAGAGAATCTGAGATATCCCGCTCAAGCAGGGGGAAGTCCAGTTGCTCCAAGCTGAAGTCTCTGCTCAATTCACGCACCAGCCGGCGCGCCAGGCGCTTGCCGAGATCGGGGCGCCTCAGCACCGTGAAAGGAGCCATGAAATTAACGGATTCTGCCTTTGCTCGTGTCACCTGACATACACTCCATTCCTGCGCCAACAGTGCCAGTGGAGTTCTTGTCTGAGCCGCCCAGTGGCCCGTCGACGGATTGAGGAAAGCTGCCGTAAAAGGCCACTGCGTGGCGAGTTGTTGCCGGCGAGGTGCTGCCATTCAGGCGAGTTAGTTATCTCTGGGCAAACTTCCTTCGCAAAGCTCAGGTAACTCCTAAATAGGCCTTGATCGTGTTGGCCGCGATCGACTTCAAGACGCGCCACTTGTAAGACTTCAGCAACCAGCGTGTCTTTGGCGATTTGCAGTAACTCCACGGATCCAGGAATTTCGTGCTCCGAATTTAGGAAGAGCGTCTCAAAGGCCTTCAGACGTTCTCCAAGGTCGGTTACTCCATCCACTTCTCGTGCGGACATGCTCTCATCATGTTCACGGTGCAGTGCCTGGTCCGCCCCTCGCACGTAGCCGACGTCTGCGAAAGCTGAAAGGCGCAGCCAGAGTTCCATATCATGGGCATGGCGCAGTGGGGCCTGGTAGCCGATTTCGCGAACTACGGCCGTACGCATAAGAACTTCGGGCGAAGTGATAACGTTCTTGCCAGAATTGCAGGCGAGCTCAAGCCATGTACGACCAGGCCAAATCGTCCAACCTTTGGTCTTGGCACGGGTCACGCGCGGGAGTTCCCCTTTAAAATGTAGGGGATGGCCGTAGACCAGACCAACGCTCTTGAATGTTTGGGCAAGAAGCGTGGCGCGGGAAAGTGATCCGGGGGTCAAGAGGTCATCTGCGTCCAGACGGACCAAGAACTCGCCAGCAGCTTCCCTAGCACCGATATTGAAACTTTCTACAGCTCCGACATTACTGGGGTTAGAGATAACACGGACATTCTTATTCGTTGCAGCGAAGGTGCTGGCGGTATGTAAGCTGCCGTCGGTGGAGGAATCATCGACAATGATCACCTCCAATTTCACGTCGGCCTGCTTCAAGCAGCTCGATATCGAGTCGGAAAGGTATCGACCATAGTTGTAGCAAGTTATAACGACAGTAACAGTCGGCGTGTAGGGACGCGTGAATGCGGGCTTTGCATTCACTTTTTGCTTTATTCTCTCAGTACACAGATCCATGGCTTACTTGCCTACCGCACCGATGAGAGCCTCAGCTACTCGCTCTTGTTGGACCAAAGTTAGACCAGGGAATAGCGGCAAGGAAATAATTTCGTTGCAGGCAGCTTCGGCCTCCGGAAAACTGCCTCGGCGGTAGTTCAGGAACGAGTAGGCTGGAAGCAGATGAATGGGTAGTGGATAGTGAACGCCGGCCTCTATGCCCTTGGCTTTCAGCTCGCGCAGCACTCGGTCGCGTTCCTTCACTCGTACAACATAGAGATGGAAGACATGCTCATTGCCCACCAAGGTTCGTGGCAGTTTGATGTTGTCGACGCTGCCGAGCAACTCGTCGTAAGTTTCGGCGGCCTTGCGGCGTTGTTGGTTCCACACGTCGAGCCATGCCAGCTTGGCGTTTAGTACCACCGCCTGGAGTGTGTCCAAACGGGAATTGAAGCCCAGTTCGATGTGTTCGTAGCGATGTTCCCCTCCATGGTTGCGAAGTCTTCGCAAGCGCGCGGCAACCCCTTCTGAGTTGGTTGTTATCGCACCTGCATCACCGTATGCGCCCAGGTTCTTACCTGGATAGAAACTAGTTGCAGCTGCTGTAGCGAGTCCACCGACCCTCCTTCCGTGTCTGCGCGCACCTTGGGCCTGGGCCATGTCCTCAATCAGGATTGTCTTTTCGGGTAAAGCGCTTCTGATGGTCTCCATCGGTGCTGCCTGACCGAACAGGTGCACGCCGATCGCTGCCTTGGTCTTCACAGTCACAGCACGGTCAGTTGTTACGGGACCGAGCAGAAATTCTTGCTCGCAATCCGCCAAAACGAGCGTTGCTCCGGTGCGAAGAACTGCGGCGGCTGTTGCGACAAAGGTATTCGCGGGCACAAGTACCTCATCACCTCGCCCGACTCCGACCGCACGAAGTGCCAACTCAACCGCATCCGTACCATTTGCTACGCCAGCGGCGAACCGGGCGCCGCAATAATCGGACCACCTCTGTTCAAACTCTGCCACCTGAACACCGGCAATGAAGGCGCTTGCCTCAATGACTTCTTCAAAGCCCACGCGAATTGTTTCAGCAACTTTCTGCTGTTGCTCGTACAAATCAAGGAGCGGAACTGGTTGAATCATATTTCCTGTCCTCAAACTCTTTCTTGTCTGCCTTGGAACCACTTACAAACAGCCGGCCACTTTCACGAAGCAGTCGACGACCCCAGTTGGCCAAAATCCCCACATAGAGTGCAGTGCCAGCGCAGCCCCCACCGATCAGTGCGCCTAAAGGGTCTGTGCTGCTTGAAGAAACCGCGGCAGCGACCAGGCCGGCCGCAACGGCGGCCAACAGCGGAGGTACTGTTGGTGTAAAGATGCTGATCGCGCTTATTCCCGTTCCGCGCTGTACGTTCCAAAGCGTTAATGGCAGGATTACGATCAATGACACTCCGACATTTGCTATAGCCGCACCTACTGCTCCCGCAACATTGACGGATAGGAACACCGCAGGTGTAAGTGCAGCCAGCCAAGTTACCTGAATCCAAAAAAGGCGCTTTGGAGCATTACAGGCGATAAGTACAACTGTATATAGGGCGATTAAAACTCGAACGCTACCGAATATTGCGAAAAATGCAAGAATCAAGCCTGCCCCCTCCCATTTTGGTCCATAGAGGGCGCTTACTAGTGGATTAGCTAATGCCACGCACATGGTAGTGATGTAAAAAAAGGCGGCTGATGTCACTCGCGAAGCATTATTTAGGTAAATGCTAAGGGACATCTTGTCCTTGTGAATGCGCGAGAAGACGGGTAGTCCCAAAGAGTCGATCAGCCCCGAAAATAGGCCGAGCGGCCAATTGGTGATGTTATTGGCGAGCGTGTAACTCCCAAGGGAGGTGGCCCCTGACAGTTTCCCCAACACGATGGTGGACACGCTTGAAATCGTGTAGCCCACTAGGCTTGAACTGACGAGGGGAAGACCGAAGAAGAGCAACTTCCTTGCTTGTTGGAGGTTAAACCCAGGCCAATACCGATGTCGTGAAAGAACGTGCAACATGATTACAGTTGCCACCTGGCCCGCGACGCGCGACCAGGCGAACGCGAGGACGCCCCAACCCGATAGGGCCAATATAATCAGTAAGGTATTTGCCACCGCGAAGTTTGCGATGTCGATAAAGAATCGGCGTCCTTGCAAAAAGTCGCGTGTCAGAAGAGCTGACGGGACAGCATTCGGACCTGCTAGCAGAACTACCAGTGACAGTATTTCTATAGCTTTAGCAGTTTCTGGCGAGCCAAGAGAAGTTGCGATAGCAGGGGCAGTCCCATACATAAGAATAGCCAGGGCGCCGCTGCTAATTATGGACAGCGTAACTGCGGTCGGTGCCACTTCTTTAATATCATCGTGTTCGCGAATCACGGCCGTACCAACGCCGAGTTCACTGATATTTATGACAACGGAGAATACGACTAGGGCGACGGCAAAGATACCGAAATCATGCGGAGAAAGTATCCTGGCCACCAGAATTCCGATGACAAACTGTGAACTCTTGGCGATGATGTTTGCAATAGTCAACCATGCAAGCGAACGCCTGACGGCACCTGCTGGGATACTCGCAGCAGTACTGCCTTCGGCGCTCATGAACCAGTCCACTTCTGCCGAGCGACCAGCCACCGGTCCTGTATTTCGAGGAACTTCTCGGTGGCGACATAAGGGGGGTAATGTCGGGCTGCCTCCGGGCCGCGAGAGATTCTGCGTTTGAGTGCCGAGAATTGTGACAGGTCTTTATACCAGGGCCATGTCCCGGCTGCAAAATCCACAAGGTCGCTAACCGGCCACTCTTCGGTAAGCCCCCATGTGTAGGCGCGGGATGCTGCCCGGAGAGCTTCGCGCGCCAAGGAGATTCGGGCCGTATCGTGGAGTTTCACTGACTGTTTACCCTGCATGTCGGCGAAGACGGCGTCAGCTGTCATCCGGCGCTGCCGGAGATCGACAAGCATTCCTTCAACGCTGCCTGAGCGAAAAACGTCTCGATGCATGTTGCCTGCGTGCCGTCTGTAATAGGCTGCCGGTGGGCCATGAAGGAATGCGACATCGCCTCGTGCGGCAGCCCTCATCCACAGGGCCATGTCCCCTGTATGAGGAAGGCTGGGATTGTATGGGCCAGCGCTTTCGTACATTTCCCGGCGCATAACCACTTCTGGAGACACTACGCAGTTCACCATTAGTCTGCTACGACGTTGCAGCCATCGGGGTCCGGACCAGATTCTAACTCGGCCTGATTTTTGAAATCTTGGCGCTTCGGGAAGCTGGTCACTAAACACCTGGACAGGGCCATAAGAAAAGCCCACCCTTGGTTTATTTTGCAGAATGTCTGTGGCCCGCTTCAGGCTCCCCGGAGCCAATGCATCATCTGCAGAAAGAAGAACGAGATAGTCACCCTCTACAAGGGAGAGACCCTGGTTATAAGTATGGATGTGACCTTTGTTGCTACCGTGAACAATGACGCGTACTCGCTCATCCCGTCGCGCATAGCTGGCCGCTATGTCTGAGCTTCCGTCAGAGGATGCATCGTCTACGACGAGGACCTGCAATTTGACACCGTCTTGCGAAAGAACTGAGTCAAGACACTGAGGAAGATACCTTGCGTAGTTATGACAGGGAACGACAATTCCGACTGATGCCAACTGTGTTGCGGCCGTTCTAAAGGTGGTGTTCATACTCCGAACCTCCGCCACCAGCGCCACGTCAGCGCATCCTGTATGCGGTACACGCGCTCCAGCGGATCGGGGCTTGAGCTACCTAGGTGGTCCATGCGCTCTCGCTGCCGGAACCCCTGCCAAAGTGCTGATTCGACGATTTTGGGCGATGTATCCAGAGCGAACGTTACATACGCGGAGCGGTCCGCCTCCTCAAGAGTGAAGTAGTTTCGCTTTGCATATAGGACGGCTTGCTGGGCCAGCCGCCGATGGGTTCTAGCCTGGAGGCTTTCGCCCTTTAGCTGGCTAAAGAGCCGTGAATCGCACGTCTCATAGAAGTCGTCAAAGGCGGCTAACCGCTGGCGTAGATCGGACAAGTACCCAGCAAAGGACGTTCGCAAGAGGCTGGCCGAGTGGACCCGGTAGTAGCCTTGATCGGCTCCCCGGATACGGGCAACGTCTGAGATGGCTGCAATGCGCAACCACAAGTTCAGATCATGGGCCGCAGGAACGTTGGCCCGGTGCCCACCAGTTCTGTGAAGCACACTTCTGCGAACCATCGTTTCCGGTTGCATAATGCAGTTGGTTGCCAATGTGCAACGGCGCCGGAGCCAGCGATGGCCGTTCCAAACGGAAAGGCCTGTCGAAACAGTGTTGGCAGCAGGAAGCTGATCCTCAAAGGTAAGTGGATTGCCATACACCATGCCTACTGTGGGGTAATCTCGAAGGACTTGGGCCCCCCTATGCAGCGCACCAGGTGTCAACATGTCGTCCGAATCCAACTTGACGACGAAATCTCCAGTCGTCCGCCGCAAGGCTTCATTGAATGTGGCGATATGCCCCTCGTTTTCCCGGTGCACAATAAGCTGGACTCGCGCGTCCTCATCGGCCAGCTTTTGCGCAACCTTGACGCTTTCGTCAGTCGAGGCATCGTCCACGATGATGACTTCGAGATCCACATGTCGTTGAGATAGCGCGCTGCGGACGCACGGCTCCAGATAGCGTGCGTAGTTGTACGAAGCAACTGCCACTGAAACACGTGGCAAAGCTGTTTTACTCATGACATCCCTCCAATCCGGAAGCTTTCGCCATCAATCTCGTGTGCCGGCACCCCAACCCACGTCTGCCCGTCAGGGACGTTGCTCAAGACAGCAGCCCCCATCCCCACGGTCGCGTATGCCCCCACCGAGGTCCGTTCGCGGACGCTGGCGTTCATGCCCAGGTATGCCGCCCGGCCGATCCGTACTCCGCCGCCCAGCGACACCCCCGCCGCGAACGTCGCAAAGTCCGCCACGTCGTCGTCGTGCGTGAATGTCACTGAAGGCATCGCAACCACGTGCGAACCCAGCGTGACCGAGGCAGTAAGCGTGACGTTGCGGAGCAGGATGCTGCCCCTGCCCACCCGGCACCCCTCCGGGCACAGGACCGAAGGGTCGATGGCGGTGGCGTAGCGCGCCTCGGTGAGCCCCAGCGCCGTCAGCCGCTCCACCACGGATTCACGCGCCCTGCCCGAACCGATGCACACCAGGATGAACGCGTGGGTGTATTTGGCGGCGTCATCGATGGTTCCCAGCACCGGGGCGCCGTCCACGCTGACACCCGCCATTTCCTTATCGTCATCGAGCAGGCCGACGACGTCGTACTGGCCGCTGCTGCGCACCATCGCCAGGACTTCACGGGCCAGGCCGCTGGCAGCTATCAGGATCAGCTCACTCATGTGCGCGTCCCCGCTGCCGAAGCCCGGATGGCACCGATGATCCTGTCCAGGCCGCCGTCGTCCAACTCGTGGTACACCGGCAGGATCAATGTCCTGTCATTGAGCCGCTCCGTGTGCTGCAGGAGGCCTCCGCCCGAGTCGCGCCACCGGTACGCGGGCTGCCGGTGCGCCGCCATGATGCCGCGCCGCGCAGAGATCCCGGCTTCCGCCAGCTTTTCGAGCAGCCCGTCCCGCGTGGTTCCGAAACTGGGCAGGACCTCCACCCAGAAGGACTGGAAGTTCGTTGTGCCGTAGGGCGGGTCGGACACCAAACGCAGGCCGGGCACCCCGGTGAGTCCGGCCACATACCGTGCCGCGATGTCCCGGCGACGTGCCAGCACGGCAGCCAGCCGGCCCAGTTGGACGATGCCGACGGCGGCCTGCAGGTCCGTCATCCGGTAGTTGAAACCAACCTCCAGGTAGTCCTCCGGCGGTGCCAGCAGGGATCCGTGCCGGTCCGCTGCGGAGACGCTCATGGAGTGCTCCCGCAGCGTCCTGGCCCGGGCAGCCCAGTCTGCCCGGTTGGTGGTGAGCATCCCGCCCTCCCCGGTGGTGAGGATCTTCCGTGGATGGAAGGACCACACCGCGACATCCGCGTCCACACCCACCGGCCGGCCCCTGTAAGTCGACCCCACGGCGCAGGCGGCGTCTTCGATCACGGTGATCTCGTGGCGGTCGCACAGGCTGCGGATTGGATCCATGTCCAGGGGCACGCCGCCCTGGTCCACCACAATCACGGCCCGTGTATCCAGGGTGAGTGCAGCATAGATGGTTTCCGCGGTCACGTTCCCGGTCACGGGGTCGACGTCGCAGAATACCGGCCGGGCACCGACGTAGGTGACGGCATTCGCCGTGGCGATGAAGGACAAGGACGGAACGACGACGTCGTCCCCGGGCCCGATCCCCGCCACCACCAAGGCGAGGTGAAGGGCGGTGGTGCAACTGGAGGTGGCCACGCCGTGCCGGACACCCTGGGATTCGGCGAAGCGGGACTCAAACTCCTTCACCTTGGGTCCCTGAGCCACCCAGCCGGATGCCACCACGTCGGCCAGGGCACGGGCTTCCTCGTCCCCAAGCCAAGGCTTCATCACGTTGATCCGGGCCAAGACCGGCTCGGCAGTCATCGGGCACCAACCGTGCGTGCAGCGGCAATCTCCTCGCGCAGCGGCATCCACCAGCTGACCAGTTGCCGGAGTCCTTCTTCGAGTTCCACCTCGGCCTTGAAGCCTAAATCGCGTGCGGCAGCGGACGTATCGGCAAGCCGCCGGGCCACGCCATTGACCTGCCGCTCCGGCCCATGCTCCACCTCAAGGCCGGAGCCCATGACCCGCAGCAGCGCCTGCGCCATCTCCAGCAAACTGGTTTCGGTGCCGCTGGCCACGTTGTAGATGCCCTCGCTGACGCCGCTGGCGGCCGCCAGGACGTTGGCCCGGGCCACGTCAGCGGTGTGGACGAAATCCATGGTCTGGAGGCCGTCGCCAAAAATCAGCGGCGGCTGGCCGTCCATGATCCGCTCCATCCACCGCACCAGGACCTCGGTGTACAGGCCGTGGACGTCCATCCGTGGCCCGTACACGTTGAAGTAGCGGAGCAGCACATAGTCCAGGCCGGCCATGGCGCGGAAGCTGCGGGCCATGCCTTCGTTGAACGACTTGGCTGCGCCATAGAAGGTGTCGTTATTGGCATGATGATGCCGTTCGGGAGTAGGGAATTCCTCGGCCATCCCGTACACGGAGGCACTCGATGCCGCCACCAGCTTGTCCACCTTGTGCTCCGCGGCGGCCTCCAGGACGTTGAACGTACCGTCCACCAGCACTTCCAGGGCCAACCGTGGTTCCTCGGCGCACTGGGTGATGCGGATTGCGGCCTGGTGGAACACCAGATCCTTGCCCCTGGTGAGGTCATGCACCAGGTCCCGGTCCTGGATGGCACCCCGAACCAGTTCGACCTGCCCGGTCGCCAAGGCGCCGGACAGGTTGTCCAGCCGGCCCCGGACCAGATTGTCCAGCACGTCGATCCGGCTGACCCCGACCTCAAGCAGGGAATCCACCAGGGTGGATCCGATGGTCCCGGCGCCGCCGGTCACCAGTACGGTGGCGCCTTCCAAGGCGCTCACCGTGCCCCCTCCATTCCGGTGCCGGTTCCTGCCATGGCGGAGCCTGCCACCGGTGCCGCCTGGCCATCCATCCCCAGGCTGCGGGTGACCGCCTCAAGGACTGACAGCACCCGCAGCCCGGAGCTGCCGCCTGTCCTGGCCTCCTGGCCGTGCCGGATGCAGGACGCAAGTTCCTGTACCACCAGGCTCAGGGCCTCCCGTTCCGGCAATGCGGGGGACCAGGTGTCGCCCAGGCGGTAGGAAACTGCGGTGGAGGCTTTCTCGCCCACCGATCTGGGCTGGCGGTCCAGGCTGACACCGCGGTCATAGACGCTGAGCCGCTGCTGCGGGTTGAGGTCGTCCCAGACCAGGGTGCGGAGGGACCCGCCAATAACCATCTGGCGGATTTTGGTGGGGCTCAGCCAGTTCACGTGGACGTGGGCGGTGGCATCATTGGGAAGCCGGAAATTCAGGTGCCCCACGCAGTCCCGGCCCGTGCCCAGCGGGTCCGCGCCGAACGCGGAAACCTCTGATGGATTCAGCCCGCCCGGCAGGACAAAGTCAAGGATGGCAAGGTCATGCGGCGCCAGGTCCCAGAAGACGTCCACATCAGGCTGGACGAGGCCCAGGTTGATCCGGGTGGAGTCCACGAACAGGATTTCCCCGAGCGAGCCGGACTGCACCAGTTCCTGCATCTTCAGGACGGCCGGCGTGTAGCAGTAGGTGTGGTCCGCCATCAGTACCAGCCCGTTTGCCCTGGCCTCGGCTACCATTTCCAGCCCGTGTTCCCTGCTGTCCGCCAGCGGCTTTTCCACCAGCACATGCTTGCCGGCGCGAAGCGCTGTCATCACCGCACCATGGTGGGTGCGGGCCGGCGTCGCAATGGCCACCGCATCCACTTCGCAAAAGTCCAGCAACTCATCCATGGACTCCACGCACGGGATGTCCCCGAGCGTGGCAGCCAGTTTCCGTGCGCGCTCAATGTCAAGGTCGCAGATTGCCACCAGGTCCCAGTCGGGACTGGCCTGCAGGTTGCGGGCCAGGTTTGGCCCCCAGTAGCCGGCACCGACGACGGCGATACGGAGTTTCCGCGCAGGCCGCGGTTGGTCAGGGGCGTGGGTGTGAGTGGCGAATACTCTCATGTGATTGACTTCCCATTTTGTGGTTGTGCTAGTAGGCGCCGGACGGCCTGACGACGGCCCGGAATGTCCGCCAAAGGATCAGCAGGTCTCCTGCAATGGACCAGTTTTCGACGTAGTAGAGGTCCAGCCGGACCGATTCCTCCCAGGAAAGATCCGAACGGCCGTTGACCTGCCAGAGGCCGGTGATGCCAGGCTTGATCAGGAGACGGCGGTGGGTGTGCCGTTCATACCCGCTGACTTCGCGGTCCAGCGGGGGCCGCGGGCCCACCATGCTCATGTTCCCCAGGACCACGTTCCAGAGCTGCGGAAGTTCGTCCAGGGAGTACTTGCGCATCCAGCGTCCGCAGCGCGTGACCCTGGGGTCATCCTTCATTTTGAAGAGCACCCCGGAACCCTGGTTCTGTTGGTCCAGGGAAGCGAGCTGCGCCTCGGCGTCGGACACCATGGAGCGGAATTTGAACATTCCGAACACTTTGCCGTCCTTGCCAATCCGGTCCTGCCGGAAGAGGATGGGCCCGGGACTGTCCAGCCGGACCACCGCGGCCAGCACCAGGAGCACCGGCGAGAGCACCAGGAGCGCGGCCAGTGCGCCAATGACGTCCATGATCCGCTTCAAGGCGTGCTTTGCGCCGCTGTACTGCGGAATATCCACATGCATGAGGGGCAGCCCATCCACCGGGCGCCAGTGGATCCGCGGGCCGGCGACGTTGGTCAACGTGGCCGCCAGGATCAGCTCCGTGGAGGACTCCTCAAGTTTCCAGCCCAGCTCACGGATGAACTTGTTTCCCCCCGGCAGCGGACCGGCAACGATGACCGAGTCCGCGTCCACCAAGCGGACGGTCCGGGCGATTGCATCCGTCGACGAGAGCACCGGCACCAAGCAACCTTCCACCCGGAGCCCCGTTCCCTTCCGGGCCCCCGGAAGGCAGGCCCCCAGGATTTCGTATACCGCCCCTGACCGCCGGGACACTTGCTGTATGACGTACCTGACGTCCTCCGGTTCGCCAACCACAACGGCCCGCGAGAGGTGCCGGCCGTGAAGCTTTTCCGCCGCCAGCCGTTTGCGGAATACCCACCGGTTGGCGGTCAGTGCCACCAGTCCCACCGGCAGTGACACCGTGACGAACGCGGTTGCGCCGTGAACGGAGAACACCACCGCCGCGAGGGCCATCAGACCAAAAATACGCAGGGTGGCTGAAGCCACCCGCTTGTATTCGTCCGCGCCAATGCCGAGAACCTTGGGATCCCTGGTGTGGTACGCCTCCAGCGCCGCCAGCCAGATGACCGTGAGTGCTGCTGCCGCGGCCGCTGCGCCACCGTCCCTTGGACCTACAGGCGAGAAACCTTCCTCGGAGAGGAGGAAACCGGCGTATACGGCGCCCATGACCATGCCGGCGTCAGCGCCCCGCAGGAGATTGACGTGCCGGGAGATCCAGGCTGCGGTTGCCTTACGGGGCCGGGCTTTCCCTTCAAAACCAGTGGATGCAGCCGGCGGCAGCGGGAACCGGGTTCCTGCGGTGTCCGCTGCCGCCGGCTGCGGTGTTGCCACCCGCTGTGCAGCAGCGGGAGCAACGGGCCAGACAAAGGCAGCCTGCCGGGTTTTGGCTACTGGTATTTCCGCCATCGTGCCCCTTTCCAACACAGCTGCCTGTTCTCTGGCCGTGAAGCAAAACTAGCCCTGGACTGACGCGGTTGAGGGTGAATCGGGAAGGCCTTTGTGGGTACCTCAGTGCAAGGGTGTGGAAACTGCGGGTACCTGCAAATTGCAGGACTTTAGGCCTATAGGACGGGCAGGACGTAGGGTTCAGCGGCCGCGGATCCCTTGCCTGCGGCGAGTGCTGTCAACTGGGCCCTGGACTCAACGCCGAGCTTTCGGTAGATGGCGGTGAGGCGCACTTCGACCGTGCGCACGGAGACATACAAGGTGGCAGCAATTTCCTTGTTGCGCATGCCCCGTGCCACCATCTTCGCCAACGACCGCTCATGGTCCGCAAGCAACAGCATGGCCGGGTTGCCCTGCGGGCGTGCAGGCTCCATGCGTTCATCCAGGAGGAGGGCGTCCACATGCTGGGTCCACGCGTCCGCGCCGGCTTCGTCGAACATCACCTTGGCCCGCAACAACGCATCCCGTGCGTCCCGCAGCCTGCCAAAGGCGTGCAACCGCTCCGCATAGCAGGCAAGGGTCCTTGCCCTTTCAAGTGTGTGCCCGTTCCTGCTGTCCAGTGCCTGGCTGAAAAGCTGCAGTGACTGCTCGCCGTCCGCGAGAAGGGCACGGCTACGGGCCACAGCCATCATCAGCCACGGTGACCGGAGCCCCACCGAGCGGCTCTCAAGGCGCAGAAGTGCCTGCGTGGCCTCCTGGTGCCGGCCGAGCCGGACCAGTACTTCAACAAGGTCCGCCTCACAGCGCAGGAGCGTGGGGTTGCCGAACCGCATGCCGATTTCGGCGGCCCGGGACAACTGGGCAACGGACTCGGCCAGGTCGCCACGCAGCAGCGCGAACTGGCCTTGGCAGGCGGCAAGCTGTGCCGTAATGGCCGGGTGGCTGTCCGCACCCGCATAGCGAAGTGCCTCGGCGGCATACGCCCGGGCCTGGGCGTCGTCGCCGAGGGAATGTGCCCGCCAAACCCGGAAAAGGTGGCGCGTTCCGCGGTGGTACTTGAGTTCGGGCTCGGAAAGTTCAAGTTCGTCAATCAGCCGGACCGCCGCGCGCACGTTACCGGCACGGATTGCATTGTCCACTGCCATGAACGCTGCGGTTTCCTGCCAGTTAACGTGGCCTGGTTCGTCGGAACTCCTGAGCAGGGCGAAAGTTTCGTGGGCGCCTTCATAGTGTTCGGCGTAGGTGAGGGCCCTGCCATGCATCAAAAGCCCGGCGGCCCGGGCGGCGCCCGTTTGTTCCTGCCGCCGGCCAAGGCCGGCAGTTCCGCCGCCAATCGACTCAATCAATAGCTCGGCGCGCTCAGCGATGCCAAGGCAATGCGCCGACGCGGACCCGCGGAATTCTTTGCCGTGGCGCAGGAGCTCCGAGGCCTCCTCCAGTTCCCATCTCTCCGCATAGTACAAGGCGCCGATGGACAGCAGGCTCGCAGCGTAGGCCGGATCGTGCTGGCCAAATTCCTTCACCAGCCGGAGCACCATGCTGGAACGCACGGCAGCCCCTTGGGCGAACTGGATCTCAAAGGAGAGACCGGTCAACCGCAGGATCAGTGCGGGATTGCGCGTTACCCGCTGGGCCCACTCCAGGTACCGGCGGGCGTAAACAAACTCACCCCGGTTGAACAGCATTTCTGCAACGCTGGTCAGCCGGGCCGCCGTTTCCGCTTCCCAGGGGTTTATGGTGAGCGCCCGCTCGATGTACTCCACGGCAAAACTCACTTCACCGTTGCGAACCAGGTCAACGGCGTGACGGAGCAGCTGGAACGGGGTTTGCCGTTCCAGTGCGGTAAAACTCATGTGCCACCTGCGGGCATACGGATCGGTGTCACTTGCTGCTTCTGCCAGGGCCCGATGGTTGGCCGTGCGGACGGCCGGCGTCATGGCCGCGAAGACATATCCCCGCAGCATCTGGTCACCGATCCCCAGGTGGGGACCTGTTCGCTTCACCAGGCCGGCAGCCAGCAGTTCGTCAACGCTTGTCCACACGTCCCGGTCGATCTTCTCGATCGTCGAGATGTCGCTGCGGAAGGAAAGGGACAGGAGATCAAGCACGTTACGGGCGCCGGGGGTCAGACCGCCCACAACCGACGCGCACTCCGCGTCAAAGCTGCCCCCGGAGGGCAGCGGGACGGGCAGCGCATATTTGCCTGCGGTGTGCCTCTCCAGCAACCGGGTGTAAAGGTCGACGGCGGCGAGCGGGTTGCCGCCGGCGGCTGCGGCAACCGCGTGGGCAGCCGCCGTCGTGGTCCTCTTGGCGGGCATGCTCTCCAGCATCCGCACAGTGTCGCTGTAGCCCAGCGGACCGAGGCGCAGGGCAGCGAGCCCGCTGAAGGGGCTCTCGGGCAAGTCCTCCCGCATGCTGACAAAAAGGACGGTATCCGTACCCACCAAACGCCTGGCCACAAAGCCGATGACCGCCTGGCTGCTGGGATCCAGCTGGTCGACATCATCGAGCACGACGACGGTCCGCGATGACGAGCGCTGGTGCAGGCCGTTGAGCAGCATGCTTGAAACTGCCGGCACGCTCGTGGCGCCGGTGTTGTCGCGGAGCAGCTCGTCAGCGATCCGGTTCAGGACGGGATCGTCCATGTCATTCAAGAGTGCAGTAAGCCCGGACAGTGGCCAGTCCGATTCAGCGGCAGTGGCGGACAGGAAGACGGTGCGGTAATCGGAGAGCATGCGGATTGCCGACAAAAGGGCTGTTTTGCCTGTCCCTTTGCGGCCGATCACCGCCAGTGCAGTGTCCTTGGGCCCGCGAATAACTGAGAGGATGCGGTCCAGTTCTTTGCTTCGGCCAATAAGTGGCATGGTGTCCCCATTCGTCGAAGAAGGAGACCGCATTCTTGCACTGCCGGATCACGTCCCGGCCGTCCGCTCCCCAGTGCGGATTCTGCCGGTACCTGCGAATATAGCCCGCAACCAGCAGCCTTACCACAACGTTCCCGCTGGATTCCATCAAGATTGGCGCCTGCGCTTGGTCAAGGGACTCCGTGGCGAACGTTGCCCCATACCGGAAGGATGAACCCCCCGCCCTCCGATTCCCGCTCCAGGGCAATCCCCTATACCTAACGAAATCCGAAAACCCAGAGCCCCTTACTTGCCTAACAGGGGGTAAACGGTAGGTGAAAAGTGAGTACCTACTACTCGTGATACCTGCATTAGGTAGGGGATAGTCTTCCTGAAACGGCCAGAGGATTGGCGGTGGGTTGCTGGGGGACAGCGACCAGACCATGACCGGATTAAGCGTTGGTGCCGCCGGGTAACTCCCGGCGGCATTGTCAAGAATCCGAACTGTCATGAAGTGGTGAGGCAATTGTCAATTTCGCCCCAACTTCCAGCTCTTTTTTCCGAGCCGGGAATGTTATCTCCGCAAGCATCAATCAGCGTGATTATCCCTACGCTGAACGAAGAAAAGAACATACCTTGGGTTCTGCGCAGGATGCCATCCTACGTCGATGAGGTGATCATCGTGGACGGCCGCTCACAGGACAACACCGTTGAAGTGGCGAAGGCAGTACGCCCTGACGTGGTGGTGGTAAACGAAACCCGAAAGGGAAAGGGCGTGGCCCTTCGCGCCGGCTTCGCGGCGGCTTCCGGCGATATTATCGTGATGCTGGACGCTGACGGGAGCATGGATCCGCGGGAAATCGGCTGGTTCGTCGCACCGCTCCAGCACGATTTCGATTTCGTCAAAGGGTCCCGCCACGTCACCGGCGGCGGCTCCGAGGACCTCACCCGTTTGCGGAAGGCCGGCAACAGGGCCCTGACCGGACTCGCCAATGCTGTCCTGCACAGCAACTATTCGGACCTTTGCTATGGATACATCGCTTTCCGGCGGGAATGCCTGGAGGTGCTGGAACTGCAGTCCGACGGCTTCGAAATCGAGACCGAACTCATTGTCCGCGCTGCCAAGGCGGGCCTGCGGATCGCGGAAGTTCCCAGCCTGGAGCTGGACCGGATCTCGGGGGCATCCAACCTCCAGACGTTCCGCGACGGCTGGCGGGTCCTGCACACGCTGGCCCGTGAATGCACGGTGTGGGAAGCCCCAACCGCGGGCGCCCGCCCGGAGGCCCTCCGCCGCGTGAAATACACCTATTCAAATGTCCGCTTCCCGCGGCTGCCAGTGGATCCGCACAGCGTCCTCACGCCGGTGGTGAGCCAGCATGCTTGACCGCATGAAGCCCCTGTCCGTGACAGTGGTGATCTGCGCCTACACCTCCGAACGGTGGGGCATGCTGCTGGACGTCATTGAATCCGTGCGCAACCAGACCCTCACCCCTGACCAGGTCCTGGTTGTCATCGATCACAACCAGGACCTGCATGAAAAGCTCATCGAGATCGTCGACGACGTCACCATTGTGGAAAGCACCGGCCTGCCAGGCCTGTCAGGGGCCCGCAACACGGGCGTCGGGCTCGCTGAGTCCGACATCGTTGCGTTCCTTGACGACGACGCCGAGGCGGCACCGGACTGGCTTGAACGCCTGGTGGCGCTGTATGACGATCCCGACGTCCTGGCCGTGGGCGGGAAGGTTGTTCCACTGTGGGAAACCGGCAGGCCCGGTTACTTCGGGGAGGAACTGGACTGGATCGTGGGATGCAGCCACCGAGGGTTGCCCCGTGTGGCCTCCGAAGTCCGGAATGTCATCGGCGCAAATATGTCGTTCAGGCTTGAGGTGCTGCGCCAAGTGGGTGGGTTCAACCAAGCACTTGGCCGGAAGGGCACGTTGCCCCTCGGCTGCGAGGAGACCGAGATTTGCATCCGGTCAACAATGGGATCCCCCGGCGCCCGCATCGTTTACGAACCCGCGGCCCTCGTCAGGCACCATGTACCGGCCGAGAGGGGCAGCGTGCGCTACATGCTCTCACGGTCCTGGTCGGAAGGAATTTCCAAAGCACAGGTCAGCCACATCGTCGGGCAGAAGCGGGCCCTGGGGCCCGAACGGCGGTACGTCCGCAGCACCTTGCCGCGTGCGGTGTTCTCCGGAATCCGCGACTGGAGCCGGGGAGCCAATCCCCAGGGACTGGGCAGGGCAGGATCTGTCCTCGCCGTACTGGCCTTCACTTCCGCCGGCTACCTCCGTGGACGCCGGATTGCCCACGGGTCAACCACGCAACTGGCTGAGCTCGAGCTCCAGGGCGCACCATGGCGGCAGGTCCAGTGACACCCGGATAGGAGTCCTGAGCCGCAAGGGCCTGGGTACGGTGGAGAACCGGACCCAGGCCCTTCGGTTTTGTGCTTTGTGCCAGCTGGCCGTTGCTTCCGCAAGGGTGCAAGGGAGACGAAGCCGTCCAGGGCTCCTAGCCGGCCACCGGACGCCAGTAGCGCAGCCCACCTTCGGTGGACCCGTCGTCGGCAACGTCAATAACGGCGTAGGGGAACGCCTGGCGGTCCGCCTGGTCGGGCCCAAAGCCGCGGACATCGGAGGACCAGGTCCCGGTGTTGATGTACCGGGTTGGAGAACCCTCGAGCGTCGTTTCAAGGGCACGGTGCGTATGGGCCGAGACATACCAGGCCACGCGGGAGCCGTACGTTTCGAGGATCCCTGCGACCCGGGCTGCGGCCGCGGGCGGCTGGTCGCCGCCATGGATGTTGCGCCCGGCGGCAGCAAGCACCATGCGGGTGGCGGTCACGGGCAGTGCTGACACGGTCCGGAATCGGGAGAGGCGCGCAAGTTCACGCACTGCCGTCCCGTCGAGCGCGAGCCGCAGCGATTCGGTCTGCAGCAGTTCGTCGTAGGCAGGCCTCCGGACCCGGCGTTCCGCCCGTTCCGAGGCTACGCAGGCCCGTGCCACTGCTCCGGCGCGGCTAAGCCGTGATGCCGTTGGGTTCGCATGCCAGGCCGCCAGCGGGGGCAGGTCCACCTCGTCGGTGCCGTTGACTGCAGTCCGGAGCACCTCGGGTATCCGGTGCAGGGCATGATGGAGGTGCCCGTGTTCAACCACGAGCACCCCGGGGAAGTAAAGGAGCCACGGGTGCACGCTGACCCGTGTGGGATCACCTGGTGACAGCAGCGCTGACAACCGCGCGGCCACCGGGGGCCGCGCCAGCTCCACGTCATGGTTGCCGCAGACGAAATGCAGCCGCACGCCGGCTGCAGCGCACGCCTGCAGCGCCCCCAACGTTTCGGGATGGCGCTTGAAGATGGACTCGAGCCGTGCCAGGCTCTGCTCCTCGTCCAGCCTGACGAGCTCAAACGTGTCACCAACGAAGATGATGTGCTGCTCCAGGCCTGGTGGCTGGGTTTCGGACACCTCGCGGCGCAGGAACTCCGGCAGGACCTTCCCTGGGTGCCGGGGGTCGCTGTCCGACCCGTCCAGGTGGAGATCGCTGAGGAGTATCCATCGCGCCGCGTGGTTCACGTCAGCAGCCCCAGGACCCGCGGGAAAAGGAGGATAACCACCAGTAGCCATAGGGCACCGACTGCGATCCTGATGTTCACGGCCCGGTTGAAGAGCCGCAGGCTTGCCGGCTGTCCCGAGGCTGACGCGGTATGCCGTACCTCCAGCCCGATGAGGGCAAACAGCAGAACCGCAGCGGCAACCAATCCGGCTATATCGATCATGACGCGGCCTCCTGCCGTGCGCGGGCAATGCAAGCAAGGATGGTTATGGCCCCCATGGTGACGACACAGGCCTGCCAGGACCAGACGGAGAGGTAGAACATCGCTGTTGATACCGCGGTAAGGCTGGCAAGGCCGAGTGCCAGGACGAGCAGTGCGCCCAGGCCGAGATCGCTGATCCGCATGAGCCGGGTAAGTGCCTGTCCCGGGAGCAGGACGAGCACAAGCAGTGCGGTGACCGCCTGGATCGGGGTTGGCAGCCCAAGGAGGGACACCGCGGAGAGGACCAAGGCCGTGAGCCCGATCGCCATAGTGGGCCGGCTTATTGCACGGGCGTTCATGGCGCCACCCGGTACACTCGGGCGTCGCTGTTGCTGAACGCGATGTCTACGCCGTCTTGTGACTTCAGCCAATTCTCCAACTCCTCGAAGCTCTGTGGGGTGGTTTGGCCCTGCAGTACAAGGCTTGATTCCGCGGAGGTCATGAGAAGCAGGTAGCCGCCGCCGGGGTTGTGCCTTGCGTACCGGTAAACCAGCGGGCCGCACGTTGCCGCCGACAAGTCGGAGGGACAAAGGTCCTCGATGGTCCGGTACCGGTGGTCCAGGTAGTCCTGGCTGCGCCAAGGTGTTGGATGGGCTGCCGCGATGATCGCGGAACCGGGCGGGGCGAGATTGTCCACGGCCTGGACAGCGGCGATCTCATCGTCCGCGAACACGTCGTACTGTGCGTTGCCGAACCTGCCGGTCACTGTCATAACAGCGAGCAGGACACAGGCCGGCACCAGTACCACCGTGTTGCGGGTCGAAAAACGAACACTGCCCGTGGTGGGGAGCAGGACCGAGCTTGCCTGCATGGCAATGAACGGCAGCGCAAACAGCGAGACGCGGATGAGCATTTCTCCGCCGTAGGCCTGCACGGGGAAGAGCAACAGGGGAGTGACGGCCAGGAGGACCACCCGGATATCAAGGCGTCCCCGGCGCCAGTCCCGGACCGATCCGATCGCCGCGAGGGCCCAAAGGATGAGTGTGAGCGCTATCCGGATCTGGACCACCAGCAGGTGTCCCGCCGAACCCGTCGTGCGGTCGACGACGTTCGCTTCGATGGCGGTCTGCAGTCCGGCGTCCGCCAGGGGTGGGTGGCCGGAAAGGTAGGTGCTTGCAGGATAGACGAGCCACAGCATAAGGAGGATGCCGGCAATGAGCGGCAGCCTGCCGGGCCACACCCGACCACTGAGGGTAAGGGCCGTGACGGCGATCAATACCAGGAATGGCGTCAGTTGATGGCTTGCGCAGATGACGGCGATCAGCAGGAGGGTGACCACGAGGGCGGCGACCCGGTGCCCGGGGCGATCGTCTTCTGGCGTCCGCGCCAGCCACCATGACTTGAGATTGGCACGCCCGAAACCACGGAAAGCGGGAGCCTTGGCGGCAAGGGGGCCGATGAGCAGCACGATTACCACCAAGTACAGGAAGAAACCGAAGGCTTGGGGAGACAGATAGTCCTGGTCCTGCCAGTTGCCGAGGCAAAAAATCCAGAGCACCAGCCAACGCCGGCGCGGATCCTTCGTCAGGTAGCGGGTCAGCACGCCAACGGCGGTGAGCCACAAGCCCATGTTGAACACCGGTGCCCACAGGGCAACGGTTACCGGATCAATACCGGTTGCCCGGAGCACGGTCGCCAGGAGCGCAAAGAAGCCGGGCCAATTGAAGTAAGCATCGATGTTCGGGTCGACGCCGCCGGAGGTTGAAAGAGCGTCGGCGATGCCAAGGTGGCGGAAAGCAACTTCGCCGCGCGGGACATCCGTGACGAACGCGGCAGCGCCGAAGAGCATCAGCACGAGGACTGCGATGAGCCACAGCATGACCGGCCGGCGCGCGGGCCCGGTGGCATCTCCCCGCAACGCCACGACGAAGGCTACGTTGACAATCAGAACGCCCACCCAGAAGGGATAGGGCAACACAGCCACAAGCCCAAGGTCGCTGTGGACGGGAACTGCCACCGTGGCGGCACTGCCCACTGCCAGAGCCAGTGAGACGGCGCCTGCTACGGCGCACCAGATGTCACGGGCATGCCACGGGTGTGATCGGATCCGGCTCGGTTGCTTCAGCGTGCTGGTCATGACGCCTCCTTTTTGGCGCGGCGGAGAATTGCGAGCAGTCGGAGTCCCACCGCGACGGCCCCGACGTAAAGCACCACCATCCACGCAAGGGCCATGGCGCTTGAGCCGCTCTCAGCGGCCCACAGAGCCGAGACGCAGAGCGCGGTTCCGAGCACTACGCCGACCACGATGGCTTCTGTGTAGAGTCCCAGGACGCGGCAGACGGAGTTGTAGGCCTGCAACACTGCGTAGGCCACGAGTCCGGCAGCCAGCAGCCGCAGGGCGACGGTGGACGCGTTTGCGTACCTGTCCCCGAGGAGGTGGAGAAGGGGGTGGGCGAAGACAATCAGTACGACGGCGGCCAGGCTTCCAATGACCAGCGACCATCGGAAACTGGCCCAGGTGGTGGTCGCCAGGCGGTCCGGGTCACGCACTCCCTCGGAGAATTGGACGATGCCTATCAGCATTGGAGCGGTGTAAGCGGCCCATGCCATCATCCATGCCGGATACCAGTAGGCCGCGACCTCGGGCGATACCAGGTGCGCGAGCAGGAGCGGCAGTACGAGTCCTGGGGCGCGTTCGGTGAGGGTAAGGAGCTGGTTCGGGATCCCCAGCATCAGCAGCGGCCGGTGGCGTGCGGGGTGCAGGGTGGGGCGTGGCTTGTATCCGACCAGTTTCCGCAGCTGGAAGGCACCGATCATGCATGACACGGCCGAGCCCAAGGTCCAGCAGGCCAGCAGGACGTCGGCGGAGGCGCCGTGGGCCTGCCAGGCGACAAGGGCTGTGGCCGCGAGGGAAGCCACGCCGCCCACCGTGTACCTCATCGTCGCGCTGCCGCCGCGCCCCAGCGCCACGAGCGCCTGGTCCAGTACCGTGCACATGGTCCCGGTGACGGCGGCCACGATGAAGGTGAGCCAGAAGAGAACCGAGAGTGAGTCCGAGTCGGGCGCCACGAAAGTCTCCAGCACGAGGTAGCCGAGCGCCAGGACGGTGCCTGCTATTCCCACGATGCCAAAGGCCGCGTCCAGCACCCGGGCGGGCGGCTCGCCCCGGCCCACCGACACGATCACGGCGGATCCGGTGCCCAGCACAGCCAGCTGGGTGCAGATCATCACCGCCGAGACGGCGGCCGTGGTGAGCCCGACCTCCCGGTCAAAGGTGGCATGCGCTGCCAGGATCCAGAACGCGAAGCCGGTACCGGTCTGCGCCCCCTTGGCGATGACCAGGCCGATGGAGCTGCGCAGGGGAGAGTGCCGCCGGAGGGCCGATGCGGCCTCCGTTGGGGCAATCTCCCGCTCAGCCGTCACGACCTAAACCCCTAGCCATTCCCGCATAGTTGTACCAGCAGAAGGCGATGTAGTAGCGCACCCATTGTGGCTGGCCGGCGGCGAGGCTCATTACGCTCCCGCGGGCTGCCGCCGCTGCGGGCAGCAGAGCCAGCCGGGCCCCACGCCAGCCGTGCTTGCGGACCATGCGTCCCAGGCCCGTGCCGTCCATGAGGAACTGGTCCAGCGCGAAGTCGAAGTCGTCCGCGGCAAACCTGTGTTCAACGAAGACCCGCTGCGACACGCCAGTCTTCATCCCCGACTGCCTCATGCGCCACCGCAGTTCGATGTCCTCGCCCGACTTGAACGAATCGTCGAACCCCAGGTTCAACATCAGGTCCCGGTCCACCAGCGTCGCCACAAGCCCGAACCAGTTGCGGCTGCGGCCTGTGCGGTGGTGATGCGCCAGTGCCTGCCCCCAGTAGCCCGGGCCGGCAACGCTTTCCAGGCCCGCCTGGAGGGCGTCGTACCCGTCCTCCACGAATTCAATGAGCAGGTCAGCCACGCCGGTCGCTCCGAACACGACGTCCGCGTCCACGAGAAGGACCCAATGCGTGGTGCTGCTGCGGACCCCAAGGGTACGGGCCCAGGGAAGGCCCCGGCCTTCGTCACTCAGCACCCGGGCACCCGCTTCACGGGCGATCTCGACAGTCCGGTCGGTGGACAGGCCGTCCACCACGATAATCTCGGCTACACCGGACTGGCGCAGGGCTTCCAGGCAGCCTGGGAGTAGATGCTCCGCATTGCGGGCCGGAACAACCGCCGTCACGTCTGCTGTGCTGTGGGCCACCGTCTTACCCCCTTTCAGACTTGCTCGTCGAGGACTGAAGGCAACAGCTCCTCAAGATGCCGGACAATGTCGTCCGACGCCTGGTCCGCCGAATAAGCGGCCGGCACCTGCAGAAGGTGGCAGGGACGCCCGTCCAGCGCCTTGTTCAGGACCAGCCCCTTGGCCGCGAAATGCTCCCGCCACGGGACCACGGACGTGGCCGCCAGGCCCGTCACCACACGCTGCGAGAAACCTGCCATTTCGATGTGGAAGTTGCCGATCATCCGGTCGACCATCCAGTCGCTCGTCTTCTCAAGGATCCTGGACCGTGCGCCGTCATAGCGTTCGATGTAGATCGAGGCTGCGAGTGGAGCCTTGGTGGTTACTTCCCGCCCCGGGAATGCAGCCTCCGGGGTAACCATGCGGTGCTCCGGCGACCAGCGCCGGGAGAAGTCTGCCAGCCGCGGATAGCGGATTACGAAGGGGTGCACCAGCGTGGTCAGCCGGCCCACAGGTTCGGAGAACCTCGAAGGAACGAGGGGTTTCCGTGCGCCCTCGAACAGGTGCGGGTAGATGGCCCGGTGGTGTGGCTTGATGAACATCGGCTTCGCGTAGCCGAGCAGCGTGGCGTCCTCTGCAAGGAACGCCCAGTCGTCTCCCATGAACGACCATCCCTCGCGCCGCATCAGTTTTGCGGCGGTACTCGTCTTGCCGGTACCTCCCGCCGCGGGCAGTGCGATCGCGTGGCCACGGTACGCCATGGTTGCTGCGTGGATCATTGCAGCTCCGCGGGCGACCATGGCGGCGTCCAGGACAGGTACAACCGTGGTCAGGAGTTCACCGGGCCCGTGGATCCGCCAATGGTCTGCGTCCCTCACCACCTGGACCCGGTCGGCCTGGAACTGCACGCTGTTGTCCGTATATGCCAATTCGTGCTCAACATGGCCGGCATCCGGCATCGGCTCTGGTTGGTCGTCAACGACGATCTCGGCCTGCCGTTCCGTATCCGAGGCGAAACATGCCAGCATGCTCTGAAGCTGCTTCGCCGCCGGTGCCGTCGCGTCCACGTTGATCGTGACGCGGCCATGAATGTCGAAGTGCAGTGCCTTCGCTCGCCTGTTGCTCATGGTCCTCCCCTGTCTGATTGGTGTCAGCCGTGGTTTCCGTACCTGGGTTCAAGCCCGCCAGTGCCCCTATGCGGAATCGAAAACCCCGGCGTGCGACTCCGCCGGCAGAATCGAGCGTAGGGTAGGTCCGCTAGGTAAACACCGGTAGTAGGTACTCGCTTTTGTACCGGGCCCTACGTGGGGAAATCCGCGCGTACGTGGGGAATAGGGGTGGCGGGACAGCGCCCAGGGCCGTGTTAGGTACGTTAGGGGTTGGGGTCAGCGGAGTACTGGGTATAGGGGGTACCTATTCCAGCGATGCGCACGCATCCGGGTGGCTCCTAGAGGCGGGGACTGCCTTCAGCCGGGTAGACGCGGACCCAGTCAACCCGCAGCTCACCAGGGCCATCGGCGGTGACGTTGTCAGGGAACCAGTCCAGTTGAAGTGTCTGGTGCATCGAACCTGGAGGCTGGTGCGCGGGATCGCGGTCTTCAAACCACTTCACGCCGTCGACGTAGCCCACGATGGCGTCGGGAGTCCAGTCGACGGCATAGTTGTGGAACTGGGTCAGGTCCAGGGTCTTTGATACGGACGTCTTCGAGTTCGAGCACCCATAGTGGTGGAAGAAATTGATCAATCCCCAGTTGCCCGTGGTCTCCATGTAGTCGACTTCGCCGTCACACGGCCAGTTCCCACTGTCCGGCCACAGGATCGCCACCATGTGGTAGGCATCGTCACCTGAACCGGCAGCCCGGACCTCCCAGCGGCCGTACTTCTGCCGGCCAAACTTGGCACTCATGCCGGCGGAAATGCCATCAGGTGTTCCGGTGATCACCATTTGGGAACCATCAACCGTCACCTGCCCGGGGCTGCGGACGCCATTGCCCGCATGGCCGGAACTGTCGTAGACCGACCATTTCAAAGCGTCTGGTTCGCCGGTGTAGTTGAATTCGTCACCGGCAATCGGTGCACCCCAGTGCAGCATCGCGGCGGCCGAGTCCGCCACCGGTGTAACCGCTACCGGATCGGAGCCCTGATCCGCCCCGTTGGCTGCCGGCTGCGCAGGAGGGGAGGAACAGCCGGACAAGAACATTGCCGCCACGCAGCTGGCGATCAACTGTCGATGCATACGTCAGATGATAGGGCCCAACTTGTACGGTGCCTATGGAGTTGCTTCCGCCTGGCCGCCCCCGTTTTCCACATAGCCGCCATGCCCGGCCCCGTCCCGCATCCATGCGGGCTAGCCTTGGGTCAAGCGTGAATCGCCTATCGAGTCCAAATGCACTAGGATATTGAAGTCTGTGCTGCGTCCTGCCTCCGTTCCGGTGGCCGGGCATTGCGCGGAATCGCAAATGAACCTCCTGTTACGGAAATGCCGTAACCGCTTAGCCCAAAGGAGGTGGGTTCACATATGCGTCCTTACGAATTGATGGTAATCATCGACCCCGAGGTCGAAGAGCGTACCGTTGAGCCGTCGCTTCAGAAGTTCCTGAACGTCATCACCAACGATGGTGGAACCATCGAGAAGGTTGACATCTGGGGCCGTCGTCGCCTGGCTTACGACATCAAGAAGAAGTCCGAAGGTATCTACGCCGTGGTGAACTTCACCGCAAAGCCGGAGACCGCCAAGGAACTTGACCGCCAGCTGTCTCTTAACGAGACCATCATGCGCACCAAGATCACCCGCCCCGAAGAGCAGAAGGTTGTTGCTGAGTAATTCAGCACCATTCTTCATTCTTTACCCCGCAGGAAACGCACTCTTCACCCAGGATCGAACAAGGAGGCAGTAGATGGCAGGCGAGACCACCATTACGGTCATCGGTAATCTCACCAATGACCCGGAATTGCGGTTCACACCGTCAGGTTCGGCAGTAGCGAACTTCACCATCGCTTCCACCCCCCGCACCTTTGATCGCCAGTCCAACGAGTGGAAGGACGGGGAGACCCTGTTCCTCCGCGCCGCTGTTTGGCGTGAAGCAGCCGAGAATGTCGCCGAGTCCCTGACCAAGGGCATGCGCGTCATCGTTACCGGCCGCCTGAAGAGCCGCTCCTACGAAACAAAAGAAGGCGAAAAGCGCACCGTTATCGAGCTTGAGGTCGACGAAATCGGCCCCAGCCTGCGCTACGCCAACGCCAAGGTCAACCGTACCCAGCGCTCCGGCGGACAGGGTGGCGGCGGCTTTGGTGGCGGCAACAGCGGCGGTGGCTTCGGAGGCGGCAACTCTGGTGGAAACCAGGGCGGCAACTCCGGTGGAGGCTGGGGCGGCGGCAATCAGCAGGCTGCACAGGACGATCCCTGGGCTACGCCCGGTGTGTCCAATGCAGGCGGCTGGGGCAACGGCCCCGATTCCGAACCTCCCTTCTAAAACCTAAACAACGGCCCGGCGCTGGGGCTGCCAAGGTGCAAGATGCACCCGGGCACTGCCGCCGTCGGACCACCACCATCCCGTGGATCAATATCCACGGGCTCCATAGAATAGGAGCTCCACGATGGCTAAGGCTGAACTCCGTAAGCCCAAACCAAAGTCCAACCCCTTGAAGGCCGCTGACATCACTGTCATCGACTACAAGGACGTAGCATTGCTGCGCAAGTTCATCTCCGACCGCGGCAAGATCCGCGCCCGTCGCGTTACTGGCGTCACGGTGCAGGAACAGCGCAAGATCGCCCAGGCAATCAAGAACGCCCGCGAAGTTGCTCTGCTGCCTTACTCCGGCGCTGGCCGCGGCTAAGGAAGGGATTAACTAACATGGCAAAGCTCATTCTGACCCACGAGGTCACCGGTCTCGGTGCTGCTGGCGATGTTGTCGAGGTCAAGGACGGTTACGCACGTAACTACCTGCTGCCCCGCAACTTCGCCCTGACCTGGTCGAAGGGTGGCGAGAAGCAGGTTGAGTCCATCAAGGCTGCCCGTGCCGCCCGCGAGCACGCTTCCCTGGAAGATGCTCAGAAGCAGGCCGCTGCACTGTCCGCCAAGCCGGTCAAGCTGGTCGTCAAGGCCGGCGAGTCCGGCCGCCTGTTCGGCACCGTCAAGCAGGGCGACGTTGCTGACGCTGTTGAGGCCGCAGGCCTTGGCAAGATCGACAAGCGCAAGGTTGAACTGCCCGCCCACATCAAGTCGGTTGGCACCTACCAGGCCAACGTCCGCCTCCACGCTGACGTTGCCGCTGTGATCGAACTGGACGTGGTGGCAGGAAAGTAATTTCCCCGCCTCACGCCAAGACCCCCGCTGCCGGACTCCGGCAGCGGGGGTCTTTCGTTTTCCGGTGGTAGCCTGCTCCGGTGAACCCGAACCCCCGCCATCGCCCATTTCACCAGGTGGATGTCTTCGCCGGCCAGGCCTACCGCGGCAACCCGCTCGCCGTCGTGCTTGATGCCCAGGGCCTGGACGCGGCAACCATGCAGCACTTCGCCAACTGGACCAACCTCTCGGAAACCACCTTCCTCCTGCCTCCCCGGGATCCGCGGGCGGACTACAGGGTCCGGATCTTCACCGGGGCCGAGGAGTTTCCCTTTGCAGGCCATCCGACGCTGGGCTCTGCGCATTCCTGGCTGGAGAGCGGAGGGGTGCCGAAGTCCGGCGGCCACGTGGTGCAGGAATGCGCCGCGGGGCTGGTCCGGATAAAGCTCGACGGCGGCAGGCTGGCTTTCGCAGCGCCGCCCCTGACACGTTTCGGCCCTGTGGAGGACCCGGTCCGCCGGCAACTGGCCGCCGCCCTGCGGGTGTCTGCCGGGGACATCGTTGACGCGTGCTGGCTGGTGAACGGCCCGGAATGGATTGGCGTCCTGCTGGAATCCGCAGAGCAGGTGCTGGCCCTGGAACCGGACCAGGCTGCCATGGGCGACCTGAAGATCGGCGTCATAGGGCCATACCATCCCGGAGCCGGAACCGACTTTGAAGTCCGCACGTTCCTGCCGGGTGCTGGAACGGTAGAGGATCCCGTCACCGGCAGCTTTAACGCCGGTGCCGCCCAGTGGCTGGTGGGAAGCGGCAGGGCGCCGGAGCAGTATGTGGCCTCGCAGGGGACCGTCCTGGGACGGGACGGGCGCATCCACGTGAGTACGGAGGACGGAGACGTCTGGGTCGGCGGCGAGTCCACTACCTGTATCCGGGGCACCGTCCTGCTCTGATCCGGCGCCCGGCAAGGCTCGCCCGGGAATACTCCGCTGCGCGCAACAGTTCATAGGTATAGATGCATACGCATGTATGATGAACTGAACAAACACCAGGAGAATGCCATGGAAACCCGCCGCATCACCGTCCTCTCCGCAGGGCTTGGCGTACCTTCGTCGAGTCGGCTGCTGGCTGACCAGCTTTCGGTCGCCGCCACGCGACAGCTGGAAGCAGCCGGTTATGAGGTGGCCGTGGACGTCGTCGAGCTCCGCGACCTGGCCGTGGACATCGCCAACAACTTCGTTACCGGCTACGCCGCGCCCCGCCTGGCGGACGTCATCGAGGGTGTGAAGGCGTCCGACGGGATCATTGCGGTCACTCCCGTGTTCAGTGCCTCCTACAGCGGCCTTTTCAAGTCCTTTATCGACGTCCTTGATCCCAAGTCACTCGACGGAAAGGCCGTCCTGTTGGGCGCCACCGGCGGAACGGACCGGCACCAAATGGTCCTGGATTACGCAATGCGGCCACTGTTCAGCTACCTCCGGACGCGTATGGCAGCCACCGGAGTCTTCGCAGGACCGCAGGACTGGGGAACCGCAGAGGAGGGTGGGGGATCCCTCGCGGACCGCATCGAACGTGCAGCCGGCGAGTTCACGCGCCTGCTTGACGGTCCGCAGCCGGGCCGGGAGGAAGTCCCGCTGGAGTCCTTGCCGTTCGAGCAGCTGCTGGCGGGCATTTCCGGGGGCCGCTGACACACGCGTCCGCCCGGGTGCCGGACCCCGTGGTTCGGGGTTAGGGGACCCGGGCCACGGGTTTTAGGGGGCCGTCCGGGGATTGCTATTGATGGTTCCACCGCCAACACTGAACAAACTGGGGATTGGCGGAGTTTTCGACACCGGGGAGTGACGTTGATGGACCATCCAATATCCAAAGTGGACGAGCATGATCGGGGTGCCGGGGCTTCCCGGCCCTTTTTTAAATGGGGAGATGCCGGTCCCGAGGGGCGCCGTATGCGTCAACCCCGGCTGGGGCTTCCCGCACTGCTGACGGCGCTACTGCTTGTGCTTGGAGGTCTGGTGGCGCCGTTGGCCGCTTCCGCTGCTACCGGTGATGTGGGGGTGGAGGGCCCGTCCCATTCAGGGACCGGGACACCGACTGGTACCAAGCGGCAGTCGAATTCGCTGTGGTTTAACGATGGGATCTGGTGGGGGAACCTTTGGGATGCCGGAAGTTCCAGCTTTAGGATTTTCCGGTTCAACCCCGCGACCAACGCCTGGTCCAGCACCGGTGTGGTAACGGAGTCCCGGGCGAACACCCATCACGACGTGCTATGGGACGGAAAGACGTTGTATGTGGCGAGCTTTAAGTTCGTCAATGACGGGCTGCCGGCCGAGCCAAACTTCCCCACGACGATGCGCCGCTACAGCTACAACACGAGCACAAAGACTTACACCAGCCTTGGGTCCACGCAGATCAATAACCAGAAGACCGAAACCCTGTCCATAGACAAGGATTCCACGGGCCGCGTGTGGGCCACGTGGCAGCAGGGAAACCGGATTTTCCTGAACGTCACAGACACTGCGGGCGTAAACTGGGGGACACCTTTTCAGCACCCCGCGGCGTTGAGTAACGTGTCCGTGGACGACAACTCGGCTGTAATCGCATTTGGTGGAAACAAGGTCGGCGTGATGTGGAGCCGGCAGGTCGGGGACGCAACGGACGGCATGTACTGGAGTGTTCATGCTGACGGGGACGCGAACTCGTCCTGGACCACCCCTGTAGCGGCGGTGAAGGGGCAGCGCAGCGGCGACGACCACATGAACCTGAAGTGGCTGGATGCCTCCTCTGACCGCGTTTTCGCTGCTATCAAGACATCCTTCACGTCAGCGTCCCAGCCTTTGATCCAGCTGCTGGCCCTTGATACTTCGACGTCCGCCTGGTCCGCGACGACGATCGCAACGGTGGCGGAATGTCCCAACCGCGTGATCGTCCTGATTGACGAAAGTACGCAGATGCTGCGGACCTTCGCCACGTACCCGAAACCCAGCGGAACGACGAACGCGGGTGTCTGTACAAGCTCGGGCGGCGCAATCTACGAGAAGTCCACGCCGCTGAACAAGATCAGCTTCACTACCACCAAGACGGCCCGCATCGTTGACGCCGACCAGTATGTCCACAACGTGACGTCCACCAAGCAGAACCTGAACAGTTCCGCACGTGGCACGGCCAACAGCGGTCTCCTGGTACTCGCCGACGTGAACGCCACAAGCCGGTACTGGCATTTCTACGACGGCAGTGGCGGGAGTGGTGGGACCCCACCTCCAGCTGATACGACCGCACCAACGGTGACGGCTACGTCCCCGGCCCCGGGTAGCACCGGTGTGGCGGCCGCGGCCAACGTGACGGCCACCTTTTCCGAAGCAATGAACGCCTCGACGGTGACGTCAAGTACCTTCACGCTGCAGGCGGGATCGTCGACGCCCGTACCGGCCGTTGTGGCCTACGACAGCGCGAATAACGTGGCAACGTTGAATCCGAATGCGGACCTGGCCGCGGGGACGGTCTACACGGCAACCGTCAAGGGCGGCAGCGGCGGGGTGAAGGACAGTGCCGGCAACGCCTTGGCAGCGGACAGGACGTGGACATTCACCACTGCTCCGGCTTCGGGGGGTGGCGGAACGGCGCAGACCGTGACGCTCACCGCAACAGCCGACACCTACGCGTCGGGCGGGGCTGCAGGAACAAACTATGGAACGTCCGCCATGCTGGGGGTTGATAACAGTCCGGTGGAAGTTGCATACCTGAAGTTCGACCTCACGCCCTACGCAGGCAAGACGATCCAAAGCGCCACGTTGCAGCTGGTCAGCGCCGGGAGCGGCTCGACTGGCAAGCAGAACGTCAAGCTGGTGGCTGACGACGGCTGGACCGAGACCGGGGTGACCTATAACAGCCGCCCCGCGCTGGGAACGACTATTGGAACCTTAGGGCCGACCGCGACCAACACCAGCTACAGCGTCCCGCTCACGGCTGCCGGATTGGCCGGGGACCTGGGAAGCCAGCTCTCGCTGGGGTTCGATACGAGCAGCAGTGATGGCCTGGACCTCAATTCCAGGGAGGCCGGCAGCGCCGTAGCACCCAAGCTCGTCCTCACCTTCCAGTAGGCGGGCAAACACGGCAAAAGAGGGCCGGGCTGCATTCGAAAACGATGCGGGCCCCGGCCCTCTCCTTGTGTGCTGCCTCCCGCCGGGGGCTCAAGGGTTAGTTTGTAATCCGCGCCTAGGGCGTGTCTCCTAAAGCTGCCAGCCAGATGCTGATTGCTCGGAGGACAGCTCCGCCGCGGTAGGTGAGTGCGAGTTTGTCGTAGCGGGTTGCCAGGGCACGCCACTGTTTGAAGGTGTTGAAGTTGCGTTCGACGACGTTGCGGCCTTTTAGTCCTCTTTGTCGAAGGCGGGTGGTCGGCCACCGGTGGAACCTCTTCGCTTCCGGTGGCCGATCTGGTCGGACGGTTGCGGGATGACTGCGGTAATGCCGCGGTCGCGAAGGTGGGTCCGGATCGCTCTTGAAGAGTAGGCCTTGTCACCGCGGACCCGGTCCGGGCGGGTTCGGGGCCTTCCCGGACCCACCCGGTGGATCTTCAACTGGTTCATCAGGTGGGCGAACATTGGAGCGTCGCCACCCTGGCCCGGCGCGACCAGCAGGACCAAAGGTCGGCCTTTGCCGTCCACCAGAGCGTGGATCTTGGTGCTCAGTCCGCCGCGGGAACGGCCAATGGCGTGATCTTCCGGTTCAGCAAACAGATTCATGTAATTCGAGCTGGCCCCCTGTGGTGCGGGGAAGGTTAGTGCCGTGCTGGTGGGCACGGTTCACCGTCGAGTCGACCGAGACCGACCAATCCACTTCACCCTGAGAGTCCGCGACCGTCAGCAGTGCAGCCAGGATGCTGTCCCACGTTCCGTCACCGCTATAGCGGCGGTGACGCTTCCAAATGGTCTGCCAAGGACCGAACTCTTCGGGTACATCCCGCCAGGCGATCCCGCACCGATACCGGTAAATGATGCCCTCGACCACGCGCCGGTCGTCCCGAAAAGGACGACCCCGACGACCATCAGAGGACGGCAACAACGGCTGGATGCGGGCCCACTGCCCATCAGTCAAAACAGAAGTACGAGACACCCCTCAAGCATCCCGGCTAAGCCAAGCAGGGTTTAGGAGACACGCCCTAGTCGTCCAGCAGCGCGATGAACTCCCGGGCCTGCTTGAGCGAGATATCCGAGTGCCGCGTCAGCGCGGTGGCTGCCGCCTCCGTTTCTCCGCTCCGGGCCAGCGTCCGGATCCTTCCGAAAATTTCGTCGTTAAGCATGTTGCTGCTTACTTCCCGGGTGACGTCACCTTTGCTCGCGATCGCCCGGTAGCGGTACGGGAACCGCTCTGGCTCGTCGTCGTCCTCCTCCGGGACCTGCACCGGTTCCTGGGCCCGGTAAGGCTGGGGGTGGGCCGCCATGGCGCCGACAGCGTCGCGGGAGGCCCGCAGTCCCTCGCCGGTGGCCTCGTAGTAGAGCTTGATGGCGGCCATGGCCTGCCCTTGGGCGATCAGGGCATAGAGCCGCCGGTGTTGGTCCTCGGACAAGCGGCCCGCAGCCGCGCGGGCCAATTCCTGCGACGAGGCAGCGGCCTGGGCCGGGGCTGTGCCGCGCGTTGACTTCCGGGTGCGGAAGGCGCGGTACGCCAGTATGACGCCAGTAACAACCGCGAGCAGGATAAGGACCGGGACCGCCAGGGATTCCATTTTCACGTGCCGTTCTCTGTTGTTCCTGGCCTTTGCCAGGTGCGTTCGCTTTGCTGGCGGGCCGCACGGATATACTCCTGCTGCTGGTTGTGCTGCTGGGCGTTTTGGCTGGGGTGGGTAGCGGCGGCCAAGCGGTCCCGGGCGGCAGTGGCCGCCTAGACCTGGGCCGCGTAGTGGCGTGCCGACCGCTCGGCAAGCTCGCGCTGGTACTTTGCGGCCTCCGACAAGCCCGGATCGCGCGGCCGCAGCGCGGTGGCGACTCCCCATAGGAGGGCCACCAAAACAATCGCCGGCAACAGCACCAGCAGGAGATCGCCCATACCTAGAGCCTAATCCAGATCGGGTTTATCCACAGCAATATTCACTCTTCCGCATACAGGGCCGCGCAGGCGCCAGTCAAACCCCCGCACTGGAATATGAGGAGCGCCACGGACAGGGGCCCGGGCTCTTCCGGGGCCGTTCCGCACCTTCCATCTCTGGGATCCCACTCAGTGCCTGTGGATGAAATTCCGCGGAAGAAATATTTACTCCACATGCTGGTGGCAGTGTTTTCCCAGTTCAGGGGCATAAAGAGGGCGAAAAAAACTTTGTATCCACAGACTTCCCCACAGGCTGTGCACAAGCTATGCCGCATACTGCACAGGTTATCCACAGGGTGTGCGGCATGCTGGCTTTGCGGCGGCCGCCATGCCAGTTAGCGTAGCGGGGTACCTGTTCTCCGGGGCCGAAACAGGATCCCTGTTCTGGCCACTGGGACCTCCTCCATGCTTCCTCCACACCTTTTTGTGGAAAAGCTGTGGATATTGGGGATAACTCCGGTCCGGAGTTGGTTTCCGGAACTCCGGCACGTGATTGTCAGGGCCTGCGGGTAGACCTGGACGCGTGGCGGATCGGATATCGGAGCCACGAACAGGATGGATCACCGGACTGCACACCCGGTACAAATGGAGGACGGCAGCTTTGTCAATCGCGCATCTGGACCCTGTCGAGGCAACCCGTGGATCGGACGCGAGCCGGAAGCCGCCACAGGACATCGCGGCCGAGCAGTCAGTCCTGGGCGGAATGATGCTGTCCAAGGATGCCATCGCGGATGTTGTCGAGATCCTCCGCGGCCAGGATTTTTACCGCCCGGCGCACGAGACCATCTATGAGGCCATCATCGACCTCTATGGCCGCGGCGAGCCTGCAGATGCGGTTACCGTGTCCGATGAACTGACCAAGCGGGCCGAGATCAACAGGATCGGTGGGCCCGCCTACCTCCACGAATTGATCCAGACCGTCCCCACTGCCGCCAACGCCGGCTATTATGCCGAGATCGTGGCCGAACGGGCGGTGCTTCGCCGCCTGGTCAACGCCGGCACCAAGATTGTCCAGCTGGGCTATGGGTCCGACGGCGAGGTGGAGGACCTGGTCAACCAGGCCCAGGCCGAGGTTTACGCCGTGGCCGAACGCCGCACCGCGGAGGATTACGTGGTGCTGAAGGACGTCATGGAGTCCACGGTGGACGAAATTGAGGCGTCCGGCCACCGCGGGGAGGGCATGACCGGTGTCCCCACAGGTTTCTACGAACTCGACGAGTTGACCCACGGGCTGCACCCCGGCCAGATGATCGTCATCGCCGCGCGCCCCGCCGTTGGCAAGTCGACGTTCGCCCTGGACTTCGCCCGGTCCGCGGCCATCAAGAACAACCTCGCCACGGTGATGTTCTCCCTGGAAATGGGCCGGAACGAGATCGCCATGCGCCTGTTGTCAGCCGAAGCCACCATTGGGCTCCAGGACCTCCGTAAGGGAACCATCAAGGACGAGCAGTGGTCCAAGATCGCCACCACCATGGGCCGCATGAACGATGCCCCGCTGTTCATCGATGACAGCCCCAACATGTCCCTGATGGAAATCCGTGCCAAGTGCCGCCGCCTGAAGCAGCAGCACGACCTCAAGCTGGTGATCCTCGACTACCTGCAGCTTATGAGCTCGGGCAAGAAGGTGGAATCCCGCCAGCAGGAAGTTTCCGAGTTCTCCCGGGCGCTGAAGCTCCTCGCCAAGGAACTCCAGGTTCCCGTCATTGCCCTGTCCCAGCTGAACCGTGGATCGGAGCAGCGCCAGGACAAGCGCCCCATGGTCTCGGACCTCCGTGAGTCCGGGTCCATCGAGCAGGATGCCGACATGGTGATCCTGCTCCACCGCGAAGATGTTTACGACAAGGAATCACCCCGGGCCGGTGAGGCGGACATCCTGGTGGCCAAGCACCGTAACGGCCCCACCAAGGACATTGTGGTCGCCTTCCAGGGCCACTACTCCCGCTTTGCGAACATGGCGGGCGACGCTGGCGGTGGAGGCTTCTAGTCCCCTTCGTTTCCGGAGCGGGCCGCGGCGCTGCCGGCAGGCCCTGCGGCGGCCAGCAGGTGGTTCGGCAGGCGGTTGCCGGGCGCCGTACCCCGGATCTCCAGGAGTTCGCGGGCGTGGGCATGCAGCCGCTTGTCCTCCTCGCTGACCGGCACCCACGCGGGAACCGGCACCGAGTTGCCTTCGTCGTCGCGCGCCACCATCACGGTGAGGCAGTAGGTAGTGAGATCCAGCTCCCGGCCCTTGGGGTCGCCGGAGCGGACATGGACGGCGATGTGCATGCCCTTGGTCCCGGTGTAGACCAGGCGGGCTTCCACTTCCACCACGTGCCCGATCAGCAGGGGCCGGTAGAAGCGGACGCCGCCGGAGAATACGGCCACGGTATCCCTGCCGCAGTAGCGGGAGGCGCAGACGTAGGCTGCTTCGTCGATCCATTTCATGACGATGCCGCCGTGGACCTTCCCGCCCCAGTTCACGTCGGTGGGGGCTGCCATGAACCTCAGCGTCACACGCTCGGCCGTGCCGGCGTCTGTATATTCCTGCCGGTTCATGGCTTCCACAATCTGTTCCCGGACCTTGATCCTGGCCAAGGCGTGGTCCCGCTGCTCAATCTCGGCTGGGGTGGAGGGCTGGAACTGCTGAACCGGGATCGGCCTGCCGTCTTCGCCGACCGCTACAAAGATCACCATGCACTGGCTCCGCATCGTGGCCGGGCCGCCTTTGGGGTCGCCGGAGGAGACCACGGTGTGGATGTGCATGGAGGAGCGGCCGGTGTAAACGATGGTGGCCTCCACTTCCACCATGTCGCCGCTGTTGACGGGATCGGCGAAATGGATGTTTCCCACGTAGGCGGTCACGCAGTAGGACTTGGCCCACCCCACCGCGGCGGCGTAGGCGGCCTTGTCCACCCACTCAAGGACTGTGCCGGCATCCACCGAGCCGCTGTGGCCCACGTCGGTGGGGGCGGCGAGGAAGCGGAGGGTCACGGAGTTGGGGCGGCCGGTCTCAGTCATGCTGCGATCCTACTGGCGGCCCCGGTTACCGGCCGGTTGGCGCTGCAACAATGCGAAGCGCAGCTTAAAGTCCGACGGCGGCAGGCACCTTGGGTGGCCTGCCGCCGTTCGTGGCGTGGGGAGGGGCTACGCGAGGACTGCCAGCCGGGATTCCGGACGGCGGCCGAAGAGGGCGCGGTCCACGGACAGCCGGCCGGCTCCGGTAAGGGCCAGGGCGAAGGATGCCGCTGCCAGCAGGAGGACGAGTTCGTAGCCTCCGTTTGCCGCGAAGATACCGGCGGGGGCATGTACCAGGAACAGGGCGCCCAGCATGTCCACCACGAGGAGGGCGGCCACGACCCGTGTCAGGATTCCCAGGATCAGGGCAATGCCGCCTGCCAGTTCGAGGACGGCGATCGCGGGGGCCATGACGTCGGCGGCCGGGACGCCCATCTTGGCGAAGGACGCCTGGGTGCCGGCGATGGTCCATTCATTGAACTTCTGCCAGCCATGGGCCGCGAAGAGGAAGCCGAGGATGATTCGTAGGGCGGCCAGGGCAGTGGTGGTCAGTGCAGACTTGTTCATGGGTTCCACTGTCCCGGATTAATAGTTGTAGTGTCAACTAATTCGTCATACTTGTGGTCTTTGTCATGCCTTGAAGGGTCCCGCGTGCGGCCCGGTTAGGCTGGCAGCGTGCCCCAACAACCTGCCCTTGCCGCCGTCTCCGGAAGGCGCGGGCCTGCCCGTGAAATTCTTCGCCTCGCCATCCCTGCGTTCGGGGCGCTGGTGGCTGAACCCCTGTTCCTGCTGGCCGACTCCGCGATTGTGGGGCACCTTGGTGTCGCCCAGCTCGCAGGCGTGGGGCTGGCATCAGCGGTGCTGCAGACCGCCGTCGGGCTCATGGTCTTCCTGGCTTACTCGACGACGCCCGCCGTGGCCCGCGCGATCGGGGACGGACAGCTCGGCAAGGCCCTCGCGGCAGGGCGCGACGGCGTGTGGCTGGCCACGCTCCTGGGCGTGCTGCTCGCCGCCGCCGGCTTCGCTGCGGCCGAACCGCTGATCGACCTACTGGGCGCGGAGGGCAGTGTCCGCACCTTTGCCATCGACTACTTCCGCTGGTCCATGCCGGGACTGGTGGCCATGCTGCTGATTTTCGCCGGCACGGGTGTCCTGCGCGGCCTGCAGGACACCCGGACCCCGCTGGTGGTGGCCACGGCCGGATTCGGCGTCAACGCGCTGCTGAACCTGTGGCTTGTCTACGGGCTGGGCTTGTCGGTAACCGGTTCGGCGATCGGCACCAGCCTTGCCCAGTGGGCCATGGCTGCGGTTTACGTGGCGATGGTCCGCCGGAACGCCGTACGGCACGGAGTCAGCCTGCTGCCCAGCTGGCGGGGCATCCGCAGCATGACGCGGGTTGGATCCTGGCTCATGCTGCGCACGCTCAGCCTGCGGGCCGCAATACTGGCCACCGTGCTGGTGGTAACGGCCCAGGGTGAAGTCAACCTTGCCGCCCATCAGTTGGCCATGACCATCTTTTCCTTCCTGGCGTTCGCTTTGGATGCCCTGGCCATCGCTGCGCAGGCGCTCATCGGCAAGGAACTCGGTGCCTCCAATGCCGCCAGGGCGCGCCTGCTGACCGGGACCATGATCAGGTGGGGCGCCGGGTTTGGCGTAGTGACAGGCCTGCTGCTGGCCGCGGTTGCCCCCTGGGCGGGAGCCCTGTTCACGACGGACCCCCACGTGCAGTCAGTCCTCACCGTTGCGCTCTGGGTCCTGGCCGCCGGACAGCCCATCGCCGGCTACGTTTTTGTGCTCGATGGTGTGCTGATCGGCGCGGGGGACGCCCGCTACCTCGCCCTCGCAGGGCTGGTGAACATCGCCATCTACGTGCCGCTGCTCGCCTGGGTGGCACTCTCCGGTGCAACCGGCGCCGCAGGGCTGGGGTGGCTGTGGGCCGCTTTCGGCGTGGGATACATGGCCGCGCGGGCACTCACCCTGGGCGTGCGCGCCCGGTCCGACCGCTGGATGGTGCTGGGCTCCGCCTGAATTGACTGCAGGCAAACCGGGCAACAGCGCCCGGTTCGACCTTCCATCAGCCCCCACTAAACTGGACCGGTGACGCAATCTTCCATCCCCGCGGATGCTGCCCAGGGAACTGCCCCCCGTACCGACCTCTGGAAGCCGGTCCTGCTGCGCTCGGCGGCTGCCCTGGTGTTCGGCGCAGTGACGGTGTTTTGGACTTCGCCTTCCGTGGAGGTCATGGGCTGGGCCGGAGGCCTCTACCTATTGGCGACGGGTGTACTGTCCCTCCGGAGTGTCCCGGCGGTGGGTTTCGCCCGGAATTCCGCCCCTGGAAAGCTGCTTTCCGCCGCTGGCGCCGTCCTGGCCGGGGCTGGTTTTGCGGTGGTCCTGCTGCACAGTGACCTCTTGTTCGCAGTCATTGCCGCGCTGGGGCTGGGCGTGGCCGGTGTATTTGAGCTTGCCTGCGGCCTTCAGCGCCGGGGGCGCCACGTGCTGGCCCGGGACTGGATCGCGTCGGGCATCATCGGGATCGGCACCGCCATCCTGCTGCCGTTCTTCGTCAACCTCGGGGCCCATGCCCTGCTGGGTGTTGCCGGGGGAGGGGCCATTATTTCCGGCGTCCTGTGGGTCCTGTCCGGCCTGACCCTCCGGCACGATGCCAGCACCGGCGCAGGAAAGCCGTAAACTAGGAGGAGCGCCCTTCTACTTTCTGTAGAAATTCCGGGGTGCGACACCGCAATTCGTAAACCAGGTGGCCGTACGCCGCCTGCAGGGAGGAACCACCGTGGCTGACCAGCATCAAGGAAAACCGCGCAAGCTGCGGACCTCGGTGAAGGGGCCGCTGATGTTTTCGGCGTTCTGGGCCGTCGTCGCCTTCGTTGCGGTGCTGATTTTCGCCTCCGGGGGAAGCGCCCGCGCGCCCCGCTTCGACCTCGCCTTCACCGCCGCCGGCATCGCCTTCATCGTGACCCTGGTCATCGCCGCAATGCTGTCCATGAGCTACAAGGAGAACGCCGAACACCTGGGCAAGGGATCGGGCGTCAACCTGAGTTCGGCGCCCAAGGCATCCCCCCATGGAGGTCCCGGCCGCCAGAACCCGCCGGCATCCGGCGACGGCACCGACAGCACGCCCCAGCCCTAGGCACACCTGCGCCAAAGCCCACAGGCAGCCTCAGCCCGCTAATTCGCTGCCGCCTGCCTGGCCCGATACGCGGCCACATGTGCCCGGTTGGCGCAGTTTCCGGTGTCGCAATACCTCTTGGACCGGTTGCGGCTCAGGTCCAGCACGGCGGCATCGCAGTCTTCTGATTCGCACGTGCGCATCCTGTCCATTTCCTTGCCGCGGATCACGTCCGCGAGGGCCATGGCTGCCTCGGTGCTCATCCGGTCCGCCAAGGGAGCATCCGGTGCCGTGGCGTGCAGGTGCCAGTCCCAACCGTCGTGCTTCATGAGCTGGGGAAGCGCATTCGCATCCCGCAGCAGCCGGTTGACGGTGTCGACCGCCGCGTCCTCATCCGCCGTCCACACTGCCGCCAGTTCACGGCGCAGTTCCAGGACGCTCTCCAGTTCCGCGTTATCCCGGCGCCGGCCGCCCGAAAACCCCTCAGCGGCCAGGAAGGCATCGAGGTCCTCGAGGGTGGCCAGTCCCTCCCTGCCATTCGCCGCCGTGTTGATGAGGTTCACCACCGTACGCAGCGCCACTTCCGTGTCAGGGGCGAAAACCATGTTGACTCCTTACAGTGCCCGGGCGTAATGTCATGGGCATTACCCCACTTTACTCCTGACAGGAGGCGACGGTGCCTGCCGCCAAAGACCACATCCCCACCACGGAGCTGCCCGCCGGACGCCGAGGCTTCCTGGCATCCGGGCTCGGGATTGCGCTGTTCTCCTCCGCTGTCTTCGGGCTGTCCGGATCCTTTGCCAAGTCACTGCTGGAGACCGGCTGGTCGCCGGGAGCTGCCGTCACCGCCCGCTTGACGGGTGCGGCCCTGATCCTTGCACTGCCGGCCGCCGTCGCGCTCAAGGGGCGCTGGCACCAGCTGAGGGACAATTGGCTCACCATCGTGCTGTTCGGGCTTATTGGCGTGGCGGCCTGCCAGTTGTTCTACTTCAACGCTGTGGCACGTTTGTCCGTGGGCGTGGCACTCCTGCTGGAGTACCTGGCCCCGGTGCTCATCGTCCTGTGGCTCTGGGCCGCGAGCCGCCGGCGCCCCCGGCTGCTGACCTCCGGCGGGACACTCCTCTCCTTGGCCGGCCTGGTGCTGGTCCTGGACCTCACGGGCGCCGTCAAGGTGGATCTGGTGGGGGTTCTTTGGGGTATGGCGGCCGCCGTTTGCCTGGCCATCTACTTCTTCATCACCGCCAAGGAAAACGACACCTTGCCTCCCATCGTGCTGGCGTCAGGGGGACTCATGACGGGCGCTGCCGTGATGTGGCTTGCAGCCGCCACCGGCCTGCTGCCCATGGCCTTCAGCGCCGCGGACACCACCCTTGGGCCCTGGACCACCCCGTGGTGGGTGTCCCTTGCCGGGCTGGTGGTGCTGGCCACGGTACTCGCCTACACCTCGGGCATCATGGCCGCCAGGGCGCTCGGCTCCAAGGTTGCATCCTTCGTGTCGCTCACCGAGGTCCTGTTTGCCGTGCTGTGGGCGTGGCTGCTGCTTGGGGAACTTCCCGGTGCCATCCAGCTCCTCGGGGGAGTCCTGATCGTTGGCGGTGTGGTCCTGGTCCGGCTTGACGAGCTTCGCGCCTCCGCACGCGCCGCGGGTATGAAAGTCCAGGCGTCGCCGCTGGAGCACGCGAACGACGTCGAGCCCGTCCCCTAATCACGTGCGCGCCGTCGTCGGCCGCAAAAAAGAAAGGGCAGGGACACCGCATGGTGTCCCTGCCCCCGCCGGGCGGCGGTAAAGCCTAGTGGGAGGCCTGGCTCTGCTCTTCGGCGTTGCGCTTGGCCTGTGAGCCGGCTTCCTTCAGTGCCTCGGCAATCTTGGTCAGCATGGCGGTGTGGGTACCGGACCACTCGTTGCGGAACTTGGTGGCGTCCGGACCTTCCCAGTTGGTGCTGCTCAGAACCTTCGTGAGAGTGGACTTCTGCGTCTCGATCTCGGACGCACCTGCCTGAAGCTTGCTGCCGAGCTGGCGAAGCTGCTCAACGTCTGCACCCCAAATAGCCATCAGTTTCTCCTTGTTAGGTGTGTGGATCCGAACAAGATCGGCATCCCCAGCGGCCCCCCGGCTCATCCGGAAGATCCATTGCCTAGAACCTATCCCGGCCCCCAAACAGTGTCGATGGGCAGCCCTGCCCATGCCGGGCTCCCCATGGACGCCGGGTGAAGACCATGAAAAAAGGGTCGATCCCAGGCGTTGGAAGAGCCTAGCATGGCGTTATGTGCCGGAATATCCGAACCCTCCATAACTTCGAACCGCATGCCTCATCCGAGGAGGTGCATGCGGCTGCGCTGCAGTACGTCCGCAAGATCAGCGGAAGCACCAAGCCGTCAAAGGCCAACCAGGAGGCCTTTGACGACGCCGTCCATGAGATCGCCCACATCACACAGCACCTGCTGGATTCGCTGGTAACGCAGGCGCGGCCCAAGGACCGGGACGCGGAAGCGGCCAAGGCCAAGGCGCGTTCCGCAGTGCGTTTCGGCGCGGCCTGACCGCGGGGGGCCAGCCGCCGGGGCTACTTGCCGAAACTTCGCAGCCGCAGCGAGTTGGCCACCACCAGTACCGAGCTGGCCGCCATGGCCGCGCCGGCGATCATCGGATTGAGCAGCCCCAGGGCGGCCACCGGGATGCCCACCGCGTTGTAGAAGAACGCCCAGAACAGGTTCGTCTTGATGGTGCCCAGCGTCTTCCTGGACAGCTCAATGGCCTGCGCCACCTGGGCCAGGTCGTTGCCCATCACCGTCAGGTCCGCGGCCTCGATGGCCACATCCGTGCCCGAACCCATCGCAATTCCGAGGTCGGCCTGCGCCAAAGCAGCGGCGTCGTTGACGCCGTCCCCGGCCATGGCCACCGTGGCGCCGCCGGCCTGGAGCTTGCGGACTGCCTCGACTTTTCCTTCGGGCAGGACGCCGGCGTAGACATCGTCCGGAGCAATCCCGACGACGGCAGCCACCCGGGCGGCGACCGCGGCGTTGTCGCCGGTCAACAGGATGGGCCGCAGGCCCAACGCCTTCAACCGTTCGACGGCGGCGGCGGAACCTTCCTTGACAGTGTCCCGGAGGCTGATGAATCCAGCAGCCTTCCCGTCCACGGCGACGCAGATGGCTGTCGCTCCGCCCTGCTCAGCGGATGCGAGCATGGCCTGCCGGCGGGCGTCCAGGACGATCCCGTTCTGCTCCAGCCAACCGCTCCGCCCTGCCATCACGGCCCTGCCCTCAACGGTTCCCGACACTCCGCCGCCCGGGGCGGAACTGAACCCCGGCACGGCCGGCAACGTGCCGGCGTCGCCCGCTTTGCCTGCGGACGCTGACGCGGCTGCTGCTGCGATGGCGCGGGCCACCGGGTGCTCCGAGGCGGCCTCGACGGCGCCTGCAAGCCGAAGGACGTCCCGGTCCTGGAAGCCTGGAAATGCTGCCGCGGCATCCACGGCCAGGACGCCAGTGGTGACCGTACCGGTCTTGTCCAGGAGGATGGTGTCCACGGTGCGGGTGTCCTCAAGGACCTGCGGGCCCTTGATCAGGATGCCCAGCTGCGCGCCGCGGCCGGTACCGGTGAGCAGGCCGACGGGCGTGGCCAGGCCCAGTGCGCAGGGGCAGGCAATGACCAGGACGGCGACGGCGGCGGTGAACGCCTGCCGCAGGTGGTCCCCGTCCGCGGCCGGCCCGGCGAAGAGCAGCCAGAGTACGAATGTCAGCACCGCCAGCGCCAGGACCACCGGCACGAAGACGCTGCTGATCCGGTCTGCGAGCCGGGCGATGGGCGCCTTCCCGGTCTGGGCTTGTGACACCAGCCGCGCCATCTGGGCAAGGGTGGTTTCGGCGCCCACCCGGGTAGCCCTGACCAGCAGGCGGCCGGACGTGTTGATGGTGGCACCTGTCACGCGGCTGTCCGGGCCTACCTCGACGGGGACTGATTCACCCGTGACCAGGGACGCGTCAACGGCCGAGGCGCCGTCCACCACCACGCCGTCTGTGGCGATTTTCTCTCCTGGCCGGACCACCAGGAGGTCGCCCACCTGGAGCAGGTCGGCGGAAATCTTCTGCTCTGTGCCGTCGCGCAGGACCGTGGCATCCTTGGCACCCAAATTCAGCAGGGCCTTGAGGGCATCGCCGGCCTTCTGCTTGGCATTGGCCTCCAGGTACCGGCCCAGGAGCAGGAAGGTGGTGACGACGGCCGCCACCTCGAAGTACAGGCCGCCGGCCATGCCCTCCATGCCAGGGTGTTCGGTCATGCGCGGATCTGCCAGCAGCTGCCAGGCCGAAAACAGGTAGGCCGCTGCCACCCCAAGCGATACCAGGGTGTCCATGGTGGATGCCAGGTGCCGTGCATTGACGGCCGCTGCGCGGTGGAAGGGCCACGCCGCCCACGTGACGACTGGAAGGGCCAAAGCCGCCGCAACCCACCCCCAGTTGGGGAACTGGAACGCCGGGACCATGCTGACCAGGAATACCGGAACCGTCAGGATGGCTGCCAGGATGAGCCGCGGACGGAGCTCGGCGGCGGGCATTGCGGCAGGTTCAGCAGCTGTATTTTCGCCGCCCGTCGGCTGCTGCCGGCGCACCTTCGCCTGGTAGCCGGCCGCGTTGACGGTCTCCACCAGTTGCTCGTCGGTGATGCCTGCAGGGACCGTGACGTACGCGGACTCCAGGGGCAGGTTGACCGTTGCAGCCACGCCGTCGAGTTTGCCGAGCTTCTTTTCCACCCGGTTGACGCAGGACGCACAGGTCATCCCTTCGATGTCGAGTTCGACGACGCGGGTGCCCGGTGGGTGCAGCAGTTCCTGGTGGCTCATGGCAGCTTTCCGGTAGTGGGAGGGTGATCAGGCTTCGTTGGCAACCACCAGGTAGCCGGCCTCGGCCACGGCTTCGCCGATTTCCGCGGGGGACAGTTCCTTGCCGGAGGTGATGGTCACGGTGGAGATGCCGCCGGCGTTCAGGTCCACGTTCACTGCTTCAACGCCCTCAAGGGCTTCGAGTTCTTCGCTGACGGCCGATACGCAGTGTCCGCAGGTCATGCCGGAGACGCTGATGGTCGTGGTGGTGGGGGCGGTGGTGCTCATGGCTTGCTCCTTCTTGTGGTGCCGGCGGTGGCCGGGTTGGGATGGTGGTGGCGTCAGCGAAGCAGGCGGCCGATTGCGTCGGCAGCTTCCTTGACCTTGGCATCGATGGCTTCTGCCCGTACGTCGGGGTCTGGTTCGGAGGCGGCCCCCACCACACAGTGGCCGATGTGTTCCTCGACCAGCCCCAGGCTGACGGCGTGCAGGGCCTTGGTGACGGCGGCAACCTGGGTCAGGATGTCGATGCAGTATTTGTCCTCGTCCACCATCCGGGCTATGCCCCGCACCTGGCCTTCGATGCGCTTCAGGCGGCGGAGGTAGGCGTCCTTGTTTCCCGTGTACCCGTGCTGAGGGGCAGCGCCTTCCTCCATAGCCGGATGTTCGGCGGCCGCAATGGCTTCCCCGGTAGCGTTCATACAGTCAACATATACCCCTTGGGGGTATATGCACAAGTACCCCCGGGGGTAATTTAGAGGTGCCGATGGCACCCCCTCGGGGCACAAAAAAGCTCCGGAGGGCGTTATTGGGGGATACGCACTCCGGAGCAGCTCTTGGGCAATTCCTGCTTCCACGGTAGGTGGATCGGCCTTGCTTGAATCAGCCTACTGGCTGGTACGGCACCGCGCCAGCACCCCGAATAACTACTTTCGCTTTACTTTAGCGGGGCCCCGAAGAAGGGGTTTTGCCCCCGGGAGCACCCATCACGGCCGGTCCTCGTGGGCGGGCATCCGGTAGGGAACCACCAGCACGGGCCGGCTCTGATGGTGGCTGAGCCATGTGCCCACGGCGCCGCTGAGGGCTTCCGAGAGGCGATGGCTAAATCCCCGTTCCGGGGTACCCACAATGATCAAGGGTGCGTCCATTTCGGCGGCCAGCTGCCCGAGTGCCCGGGCCGGGTCGCCGGTGAGGGTGCGGAAGGACCACTCCGGTGGTCCACCGCCCGCCGGCAGCTGGTCCAGGGTGGACTGGACCAGCGCTTTCAGCTCGGTTGTCAGTGCCAGCATGTCGTCATCCACTCCCGGGTGCCGGGACAGGCGGTGGGCGGAACGGGCCGGATCCCACTCGACCAGGTAGCTGGCTTCGTCTACATACGCACAGACCAGGGGTGCCGCCAGCCGGGCAGCGAGGGTGGCCGCAGTCTGGATGACCTCCGGGTGCTGTTTCGGCATGATGCCCACCAGCAGGGGAGCTCCATCGAAGTTTTCCCATGTCATGCTGCCCATTGTGCGCCAGTCAAAGACCTTGTGAACAGGTACGTTAGGCCCGGGCACGTTTCAGGCGTTGCCGGGCGGATGCTACGGGGCAGCTGGGGAAGCGGTGACCACAACGTTCTTGCCCCACGGGTCCTCGGTAAAGCAGCTGATGAGGACCAGGCGGTTGGGCACCATGTCCCAGACGGCGCTGTCCTTGAGGCCGGACTTCAGGTAGGTGGTAACGCTGTCCACCTGGTAGCTGATGGACCCGGCGGCGGTTTCCAGATCAAACCGGTCACCAACGGCGGCCGCCGAGCTCAAATGGTTAAAGGGAGCGTCCGCACCCTCCCAGCTGTGGCCTATGACGTACGTGGTGTTGCCGGATCCCTTGCCCGGCGTGCCGAAAGCTGACAGCCAGTAGCCGTCCTTCGTAGCGGGCGGCTCAATGGTGCGGCTGGATTGTGCTTCGCCGTCCAGGTCCAGCGGATGGAGGGGCACATCGAAGGCGGCGGCCGGGTACCGGATGTGGATCGGCTGGGCAGCCGGCGGCAGGACGGCGGCTTCAGGCGCTGGATTCACCACGGGCTGGGGCTGGGCGGCCGCTGTTCCGGTGGCTTGCGGAATGCCAGTCTCCGCCATCGGGGCTGCCGCCCCCGCAGGCGCAGCGGCGGCGCGTACGCCGGGAGCCGACGCGTGGATGCCGGGGACCGTCAGCAGGGGGGCCTCGTGGAAGAGGGGTGCGCCAGCCGTGAAGGACAGGAAGGTGAGGACGCCGCAGCCAAGGATGGCCAGGTCGCCTTTGGTCCACCGCTGCCGGGACTGCCACCTCGTGAGGCCCCGCCCGGGCGCAGCGTGCCGGCGTCGGTCCTGTGGCATGGCATCTCCTCACGGGTGGCCTGGGGAAAGGAAGGAAGGAAGGCGCCCTGCCGGGCACTGGCAGGGCGCCTTCCTTGTCTCTAAGCCACCGGGGTGGCGGATTGTGGGCTAGCGGGTGGTGTGCAGCGGACGTGGCCGACGGCGTACCCCCACCATCGCTCCTGCGGCGGCCAGTGCTCCCAGGCCAGCAAGCCAGCCGGGTGTGCTGTCAGCCCCAACGGCCGTCTGGGCGTTGTAGCCCTGGTTGGTTCCCACGCTGACCGGGGCTGCAGCCGGAGCGGCCTGCGGGGCAGGCTTCGCGGCGGCCTGCTTGGCCGGTACGGCTGCCGGGGCTACGCCGGCGGGTGACTCCTGCGCCGGTGTTTGCTTGGCAGGGTTTTCCGCCGGTGGCTGCACCGCGGGTTGTTCCACAGGCTGGTTCACGACGACGGGCGTCTCGTTGGCCGGAGGAGTCACCGCTGGCGGTTGCTCAGCAGGCGGCGTGACCACGGGCGGGGTTACGACCGGCGGGGTAACGGGAGGGTCGACCACGGCGGGCGGGGTTACGACCGGCGGGGTAACGGGAGGGTCGACCACGGCGGGCGGGGTTACGACCGGCGGGGTAACGGGAGGGTCGACGACAACGGGCGGGTCGATCACCTCGCCTGGCGGCAGCGTCGCGCCGCATTCGTTGACGTAACGGATTTTCCCGGCGTTAGTCCAGTTCTTGCCCGCCGGCAGTTTGTCGGTGGGGGGAATGATGTCCTCGGGGTGCTGGTCGTGCCCGCCGACACCGTTGGAGCTAAATCCAATTTGTTTGAGCGCAGTTCCGTCCCAGTGGCAGACCACCACCTGGTCAGAGCCCGCCATGGCAGGCGCTGTGAGGCTGATCAGGCCGAGCCCAACCACCCCCAGTGTGGCTAAGGTGCGTTTCATGTCTTCTCCCCATATGTGTGCGTCAAACGGACCATGGCGGGGGACGGCCAGCGGTTGCGCCGTATGCCCCAGCAGCACGGTCAGCTTGCTTTGAGATTTCAGGCTAGGGGCGCCGCCTGGGGCAGTCGCCAGTAGGGGGTACTCGTCTTTCTGCGGGGCTGGCGGCCCAAGTTACCTGCCAGTACCCTAAAGCCGGCCAGCGCCACCTGCTTCCGCGGCGGGACCTTGTCCGCAGTGCGGGCCGCGCCTACCGTTTTAACTGAAGCAGGGAGGGGGAATCGTGGAAATCTACATGTGGTGGCTGGACCTGGACCTGGCCAGCAAAGAGTGGCTGCGGCAGAACCTCCGCGCACTGGAGCTGCCGCTTCCGGTACTCCAGGGGATTGCGGAAGCCGGCGGCCCGCATCCGGGCAATCCCGCCGCCGTGCTGACCGCCGCTGACTGGGACTTCATCGAAACGCAGTCGGAATTCGTGGACTAACCCCTTGTCCGCCCGCTGTCCCACCGGTGGCGGGCTCAAAACCGTTGCGCGTTGCCCCTGACGGTGGTTGCATGGTCCGCATGGCAACGGCGGCAGAATCCTTCATCCTGGCAATCGGCACCAAGAAAGGGCTGTGGCTCGCCACCAGCCGGGACCGGCGGGAATGGTCCTTCAGCGGCCCCCACTTCCTCATGGCCGAAATCCCCAGCATCGGAATCGATACCCGCGAGGGCCGCACCAGGATTCTGGTGGGAGTCCGCAGCCCGCACTGGGGACCCACCGTTGCACACTCCGATGACCTTGGTGCCACCTGGTCCGAGCCGGAACATGGCGCCATCACCTTTCCGGGCGACACCGGCGCCGCCGTGGAGCGCGTATGGCAGATCTACCCGGACGCCGAGTCCCGGCCCGGGGTGGTGTGGGCGGGGGCGGAGCCCATCTCCGTATGGAAATCGACCGACGGCGGCGAGCACTTCGAGTTGAACCGAGGCCTGTGGGACCACCCGCACCGCAGTGAGTGGGGAGCAGGCTACGGCGGTGCGGCGGCACATTCGATCGTGGTGGACCCGGCGGGCGAAACCGTGCACGTCGCCATGAGCACCGGAGGTGTGTACCGCTCGCTGGACGGCGGGTTGTCCTGGGAAGCGCGCAACAAGGGCATCTCGGCCTACTTCATGCCGGATCCCAACCCGGAGTTCGGCCAATGCGTGCACAAGATCGCCGCGGATGCCGCCGTCGAAGGACGCCTCTACGCACAGAACCACCACGGGGTCTACCGGACCGACGACAATGCCGACAGCTGGAACTCCATCGCGGAGGGCCTACCGGCCGACTTCGGCTTCGTCATGCTGACGCATCCGCGCCGGGACGGCACCGCCTGGGTGATACCGCTGAAGGCCGACGGCGAACGCATCCCCCCGGACGGAAAGCTCGCCGTCCATCGCACGGACGACGCCGGGAACACCTGGACGGGGCTCAGCGCCGGCCTCCCCGAGCAGGAATACAACAGTGTGCTCAGGGACGCTGCCTCGGTGGACACGGCGGAACCGGCCGGCGTCTACTTCGGCACACGGGGCGGGACCGTCTACGCGAGTGCCGATGAAGGGGAGACGTTCACGGAGGTAGCGTCCCACCTGCCGGACGTCCTCTGCGTCCGGGCGGCAGTGGTAGCCAGTGCCTGAGATTTCGCTGCTGTTGCCCAGTGTCCTGCAACCCCTGGCCGGCGGACAACCCGTGCTCTCCACACCGGCCGACGGGCCGGTAACGGTGGGGCACCTGCTCGATGCCGTCGCCGCCGACTATGCCGTGCTGGGACGCCGGCTCCGGGACGAGACCGGGGCGCTGCGCAGATTCGTCAACATCTACGTCGGCGGTGACGAGGTGCGGCGGCTTCAGGGCCTGGAAACCGAGGTAGCGCCGGGCCAGGAAGTGCTGGTTATCCAGTCTGTTGCGGGCGGCTGAGCGGCGGCTGGAGTCGTTGGCGCAAACCGAGTGCAAAATCGTTGACAATTTCGTCCGCGATCCGTAGCGTCGGTTTCGTGCAGTGGTGATCAACTGCATCCATTCCTAGCGATGATGCAACAGGAAGGTACAGGGTGGCCGCGAGCCTGAGCCTCAAGGACGTCAGCCTGCACTTCGGCGGGGTCAAGGTGCTGCAGGACGTCAGTTTCGACGTCGAGCCCGGCGTGATCTTCGGCCTGGTGGGCCCGAACGGTGCCGGCAAGACATCCCTGTTCAATTGCATCAGCGGCCACTACAAGCCCAGTTCCGGTTCAGTTTCCATCGACGGGACCGAGGTGTCCGGCAGTGCCCCGTCCCGGATGGCACGCCTTGGACTTGCCCGCACCTTCCAGCACCCGGCGCTCCAGCTGAATGCCACAGTCCTGCAGAACGTGCTCCTCGGGGGCCACACGCGGCTGCCAGGCGGCCCGGTCTCGTGGGCGCTGCGGATGCCGTACACCGTCCGCGCCGAGCGCGCCGTCCGCGCCGAGGCACTCGACCTCCTGGCCAACGCCGGGCTGGGATGGGCGGCGGACGTGCCTGCCGACGAACTGTCCCACGGGCTCCACAAGGGCATCGAGCTGTGGCGGGCGCTGCTTTCCAGGCCCACGTTGCTCCTTCTCGATGAACCGGCAGCCGGCCTGTCGCATGGGGAGGTTGAACAGCTCATCGCCACCGTGAAGCGCCTCCGCGCTGAGCAGGACCTCACCATCATCATCGTGGAGCACCACATGGGACTTATTTCCGCTCTGACGGACCAGGTGGTGGTCCTGGACCACGGGCGGAAGCTGATGTCGGGAACCGCGGCGGAAGCCCAGTCCGATCCCCGCGTCATTGAGGCCTACATCGGAAAGGACGCCGCGGATGACGCTGCTTGAACTGACCGGCGTCACAGCGTCCTACGGCCCCGTGCAGGTCCTGGAGGGGGTCTCCCTCAGCGTCCCGGAGGGCGGATCCGTGGGGATCCTGGGCGCGAACGGGGCGGGCAAAACCACCACGCTCCGGGCCATCAGCGGCAGCGTCCGGACCGGCGGCAGCATCCGGTTCGATGGCAGGGACATCAGGGGCCTCCGGCCGGACCAAGTGGCAGCACTCGGCGTAGCACACGTACCTGAAGGGCGGGGCACCCTGGGCCAGCTGAGCGTGCGGGAGAACCTGATGGTGGGCTCCTACCTGCGCAAGGACCGGAAGGCCATCGCCGGTGACATCGACTACTGCCTGGACCTGTTTCCGCAACTGCAGGACAGGGTTGGCTCGCGGGCAGCAGCGCTTTCGGGCGGCGAACAACAGATGCTCGCGGTTGGCCGCGCCTTCATGGCCAAACCCAAACTGTTGCTCCTGGACGAAGCCTCGCTGGGGCTGGCACCGAGCACCGCCAAAACGGTGTACCAGGCCATCCGGCGGCTACGGCTCGAATCCGGGATCGCGATGCTGGTGGTGGAACAGAATGCAAACCTCGCATTCTCCCTGGTGGACACCGCTACCGTCCTGGAAACGGGCCGGAACGTCCTCACCGGAACCTCGGCCGAACTCAAGGGCATGGACGAAATCCGCCGCGCCTACCTGGGGGGCTGACCGACATGGGAACCTTCATCCAACTCGTCGTCGACGGCCTGGCCACCGGCTCCATCTACGCGGCCCTGGCCCTGGCAATCGTGCTGGTGAACCAGGCCACCGGCCTGATCAACTTCGCGCAGGGCGGCATGGCGGTGCTGTCCGCCTACCTCGCCTACGCGTTCGTGCAGCTCGGCCTGCCGCTCATCCTGGCCATCATCATTGCCATTGTCCTGTCCTTCCTCTTCGGCGCACTGGTGGAACGTTTCCTGATCCGGCGGTTTGAACGGGGAGATCCGGACACCGCAGTGGTGGTGACAATCGGCCTGCTCACCCTGGTCACCGGTATCTGCGCGGTCCTGTGGGGCTACAACAACCTGGGGTTCCCGTCGCTCTTCCCGCTGACCAGCGTTGAAATCCTCGGGGCCGTCGTCAGCGTCAGGTCCCTTGCCACCGCCGTGACCATCGTTGTGATCATGGTGGTCCTGCAACTGCTCTTCCTGCGCACCAAGCTGGGACTGGCCCTCCGCGCCGTTGCCGACAACCCGGCGTCGGCCGCTTTTTCGGGCCTGCCGGTGGGCCGCCTGCTCATGGTGGGCTGGGGACTCGCTGCCACCCTGGGGGCGGTTGCCGGCGTCCTGGTTGCTCCGCAGCTGACGTTGACGCCCGGCATGCTGGACACCGCCCTCGTCTACGCGCTCGCCGCCGTGATCCTCGGCGGCCTGACCAGTCCCATCGGCTGCGTGGTGGCGGCATCCGCAATCGGTGTCCTGGAAAACCTGGTGGCCGTCTACGTTCCCCTCATCGGCCACGACCTCAAAATCGCGGTGCCCTTCGCGCTGATCTTCGTCATCCTCATCGTCCGTCCCCAAGGCCTGTTCGGCAGGAAGGTCGTGGTGAGGGTCTGATGAATGCCGCTGCCGCCACTGCACGCAGGCCATGGGTCCGGATACTCCTCGCCGCCCTCGCGGCCATTGTGCTGATCGTGGCCCCTCTGGCCCTGCCGCCCTTTGCGAACCAGACGCTGGTCCGCATCGGTGTCTATGCGGTGGCGGTGCTCGGGCTGAACATCGTCATGGGCTACACCGGCCAGGTCAACCTCGGGCAGATCTTCTTCGTGGGGCTGGGAGCCTATGTCACCGCCTACGGCGTCAACCACGGCTGGAACATCCTGCTGGTGTTCGTCGCGGCCTGCGCCGTGGCCGGTGTGGTGGGGCTGCTGGTGGCCCTCGCGGCCGCACGCCTGGGCGGCCTGGCGATCGCGATGGTCACCATCGCCCTCCCCATCGTCGGGGTACCCCTGGCCAAGCGCCTCTCCGAATTCACCGGCGGCTCGCAGGGGATCTCCGCACGGTTCACGGACGCCCCCGACTGGTCCGGGCTGGACAACGACCAGTGGCAGTTCTACATCGTCCTGGTGGTGGCAGCCGCGGCCTTCCTGCTGGCGCGGAGCCTGGTCCGGGGCAAGTACGGGCGGGCGTTCGCGGCGGTCCGGGAGAACGAGGCTGTCGCGGCCTCCATGGGCATTTCCCCCTACCGGACCAAGGTGCTCGCCTTTACCATCGCCTCCATCTTCGGCGGGGCCAGCGGCTTCCTGTACCTCGCCGCCGTGCAGTACACGTCGCCTGAGACGCTCAGTTTCGGCCACTCCATCAGCCTCCTGGCTGCCATGGTCATCGGCGGCGCGGGCAGCATCGCCGGGTCCCTCCTTGGCGGTGCCTACTACGTCTTCGTCCCACAGCTGACCAACGCCATCGATCCCAACCTCACCACCGTCAGCCAGGGCGCCATCCTTCTCGCGGTGCTGTTCCTGCTGCCCGGCGGCCTGGTGAGCGTGCCCCGGGTGGTGCGGCGGCTGACCCGCCGGACCGGTGCCGGCCGCTCCACGGGCCGCCGGTCCTCCGCCGGCCCGGTTCGGGAGACTTCCCAGCAGACCGCTCCAGCGCACCGCCCGGTTCCGGACGATGCGCTGGAGGGACATGAACAAACAGAGAGGCAAGATGGACCATGAACATGAGAAAGAAGCCCGGCGGGGTACTTGGCATCGTTGCCGTAACAGCCGCCCTCGCGCTCTCCCTGTCCGGCTGCAGGGGCGATAGCGGCGGCCAGGGCGGCGGCGGTTCTGCGTCCTCTCCCGGGATCACGGACTCGGCGATCACGCTTGGCATCACCACCCCCCTTAGCGGCGCCACCGCAGGGCCGGGCAAGTGCACCGTGGCCGGCGTCTCGGCCTACTTCGGTGCCGCGAACGCCGCCGGCGGCGTGAAGTTTGGCGACGGCAAGACGCGAACCGTGAACATCAAGTCCTACGACGACGCCTACGATCCGCAAAAGTCGCTGGCCAACTTCCAGCAGATGGTGTCGGACAACGTCTTTGCCGCCACGGCCGGCCTGGGCACCCCCACCAACCGTGCTTTCCGCGACGCCGCGATCAGCCAGAAAGTCCCGCAGGTGCTGGTGATGACCGGTGACCCGCTCTTCAGCGACCGGAAGCAGAGCCCGTGGCAATTGGGCTTCGTGCCCATCTACCAGAATGAGGGGGGCGCCTTCGGCAAGCTCCTGGCGAAGTCGGGCGCGCAGCACAAGGTGGCCATCCTGTCGCAGAACGATGACTACGGCAAGGGCTACGTTGCCGGCTTCAAGGAAGCCATCCAGGGAGCATCCAACATCTCGGTGGTGGGGGAGCAGACTTACGAGGCCACCGACACATCCGTTGATGCCCAGCTCACCCAGCTGGCCTCCTCCGGAGCGGACGTCTTCTTCAACGCCATGTCCATCACGCCGCTGACCATCGCCGCGCTGCAGAAGGCGCAGCAGATCGGCTGGAAGCCCAGCTGGTTCCTGCCCTCCAATACGTCCAGCCCCACTGCGATCCTTGAGCCCGGCGGCGCTGCCGCCTACCCCGGCATCTACTCGGTGTCCTTTGCCAAGGCACCGCAGAGCCCCGCGTTCGCCAAGGACCCCGACGTCGTGAAATTCCTTGACGAACTCAAGAAGTACGGGAACTACCCGGATATGCCGGCCTTCCCGCACTGCATGTGGAGCTACATGGTGGGCGCCACCCTTGAGAAGGCGTTCCAGAACATGAAGGAACCCACCCGGGACAGCTTCATGACGGCGCTGCGGGACATCAAGGACCTGAAGGCGCCGCTGATGCTGGAAGGTACGTCGGTCAACACCACGGTGGACGGCCAGCCGGCCGTGTCCTCGGTGGTGGTGCAGAAGTACAACGGCAAGGGCTACGCAACGGCCGAGAACTTTGGCTGACCAGGGCGGTATCCGCTAGGCGCGGGCGGCGCTCGGCTCCGGCCGGGCGCCGCCCCCGGACTCGAGGGTGTCCACCAGTTCCAGCCCGCGCCGGGCCCACGCGATCTCCACATGGGCCCGGTCCACCAGGCCCTCGTAGGTAAACCGCTTAAAGGCGATGGTCCGTTCACGGTCGGCCGGATCCGTCACGGCCAGGCGGCGCACCAGCATTGGGTTGTCCACCTGGTCGATGCGCTGGAGTTCACCCTCCCACTGGGCGAGTTCGGACTCCCACTGGTCCATATGCCGCCGGAAGAACGCCCGCGCGGCCTCCGGTGACGCCGCTTCAAGGTAGGCGGCCCGCAGGTGGGCGGGGTCGCGGACCCGGGCGTACTCCAGGGGCGTCTGCATCCAGTCAAGGAAGGCCTGGTTTCCGGTATCCGTCACGTGGTACAGCCGCCGCGTGGCGCGCTGGCCCCGGGGCTGCTCCTCACCTTCGATGAGGTTTTCCGCCTCCATCTTGCGCAGCTCAGGGTAGATCTGCGAGTCGGGGGCGTGCCACACGTGGCCTACCGACATGGAGAACTGCTTTTGCAGTTCATAGCCTGACAGCGGGCCCACGCGCAGCAGCGCAAGCAGCGCGTACCGAAGGCTCATGCGGTACTCCTCCAAGGGCTCAAGGAAGGTGCGGGGGCGCACGCGCCCCCGCACTCCGGGGTCCCCAGCCTAGGCCGACTGGTAGTTCGTCCGCCACCCGCCGTGGTAGGTGGCGCGGGCCACGGTGGAGTAGGGCACGGGGCTGACCACCGCACGCACCTCGGTCTGCACATGGGGTTCGACGGCGGCCTTGGCAGTGCCGCCGTTGGGCTCACCCCATACCACCTTCAGTTCCGTGCCTTCGGGAACGTTGGGATCAATCGTTGCAAGCGAGAGGGCGCGGCGTTCGTTGGCGCTGTAGCCGGTGAACATTGAGTAACCCACCACGGTTCCGTCGGCGTCCACCACGGAGTCGTAGTTGGCCGAGCCGTAGTTTGCCAGGGGCAGGTCGAAGAACTTGTAGCTGGGTCCGTCCACATCGAACAGCGATGCGAAGATGGAGGTGACATCTTCGGCGTCCCAGGCCAGGGTGACTTTCCTGCGCTGGGCGGCGGGGTCGATTTTCTGGAGCGCGTCCCGGCCGATGAAGTCGTGGTCGAACTTCACGAATGAGCCGTAGCCCAGCTCCCACGGGGTCAAGTAGTAGTCCTCGATGTTCCCGGACACAAAGGATCCTGCCAGGGTCCCGGTTGCTTCGTAGCCATCTGCCGGCAGCCATTCACGGTAGCCGCGCTCTGCTTCGCCGGTGTAGATGGCGGGAAGGGGAGACGGGATCCAGCCCGATTCGAGGGTGTTGGACGGGTACGCCCGGGAACCGACGGGGACCAGTCCGAACTCGGCTCCGGCGTCCACGATCGCGTCGCGGATGCGGTCGTGGTCCGCGTACGGTCCCCACACCTCCAGCCCCGGCGCGCCGGCCATGCCGTGGCGCAGTGTGCGGACCGTGGTGCCGGCAATGGTCATGGTGGACATGTTGAAGAACTTGAGCTGCTCCAGGGCTCCGCCATTGAGTTTTTCGATCACCTGCCAGGCGTTGGGTCCCTGGATCTGGAAGCGGTAGTACTGGCGGGTCACCGGGTGGCCGTACGGCCGCGACGGGGAGCGCCGGTCCACGGTGATGTCCAGGTCCCGGTAACCGCCCGTTTCGCCGTGGTAGAGCAGCCAGTTGGCCGCCGGGGAGCGGCCCACGTACACGTACTCGTCGTCCGCCTCGTGGAAGAGGATGCCGTCGCCGATCACGTGCCCGGACTCTGTGGTGGGCACGTACTGCTTGGCTTTGTTCACCGGGAAGGTGACGGTGGAGTTGATGGCGGTCGCCGTGATCAGCTTGATGGCGTCCGGCCCCTTCAGGAACAGGTTGTCCATGTGGTGGGACTGGTCGTACAGCACGGCCGTCTGACGCCACGCGGTCTGCTCCTTGATCCAGTTCTGGAAGTCGGCCGGCACCACCGGGTAGATGTAGGAGCCGATCTGGGAGTTGCGGAGGAGATCCACGGCCCCTTTCGACGCGTCGAGGACTTCCTGCAGGTTTTTCGGTGCCACGTTGAACCTCTTGTTCTGTATCGGATTGTTGGTGGGTCTCAGAAGACGATGGTCTGGTTGCCGTGCCGGATGACCCGGTCTTCGGCATGCCACTGGACGGCGCGGGAGAGCACCGCGCGTTCCACGTAGGCGCCCCGCGCCTGCAGGTCCTGCGCCGAGTGGGCGTGCGTCACGCGGGCCACATCCTGTTCGATGATGGGCCCCTCGTCCAGGTCCTTGGTCACGTAGTGCGAGGTGGCGCCAATCAGCTTGACGCCCCGGTCCTTCGCCTTGCGGTAGGGGGCGGCGCCCACGAACGCGGGCAGGAAGGAATGGTGGATGTTGATCAGCGGTACGGCAACCGCGTCCAGGAATCCGGGGGACAGGATCTGCATGTACCGGGCCAGCACCACGAAGTCCACGTTCCCTTCCAGGAGCTTCAGGATCTGGGCTTCGGCCGCGCCTTTGTCCGGACCGGCGGAAGGGACGTGGAAGAACGGGACACCAAAGGACCGCACGTCCTCCGCCGTGTTGGTGTGGTTTGAGATCACCATGGGGATGGTCACCGGCAGTTCGCCCCTCCGGTGCCGCCACAGGAGTTCGAGCAGGCAGTGGTCTGAGGTGGAGACCAGGATGGCCATGCGCTTGGGGATGGAGCGGTCGGTCAGCGTCCAGGTCAGCCCCAGGGGCGCGAGCGTCCGGGCGAGGTCGGCCTCGATCCCGGGCATGGCGGCGGACAGGTCCGGCCGGTTGAAGACCACCCGCTGGAAGAAATCACCCGACGAAGGATCACTGGAGTATTGGTCCAGGGACACGATGTTTCCCCTGTTGCGGGTCACCAGGGCGGCTACGGCAGCCACGATGCCCGGCTGGTCCGGCCCGTGGACGATCAGGCAGGACTGGTCCTTGCGGGATTCGGTGTGCAGGACCATGGCTTGCCGCCCTAGCCCTCTTCGGTGAAGTGCCGGACCCAGTTGGCCGTGGCCAGCAGGCCGCCAAAAGTGTAGAAGTGAAGCCCTACCTGCGCCGGAAGGTGGTGGTCCTGCCGCGGTGCATGGTCGGCCAGTACGGCGGCCAGATCGTTGACGAACCGGTCCGGGCCGGCGTCGCCCATCAGGTTGGTCAGCGAGAAGCCGTATTTCTTCACGATCATGGCGTTGGCTCCCACGCCGAAGCGCCGAGCGAAACCGAGGAGCCGCTTGACTCCGGCCGGGCCTGGCGTGCCTACGCGGATGGGAGCCTGGATGCCCCTGGCCCGGACCTCGTCGATCCACGCGGCAACCGGCGCCGTGTCGAAGGCGAACTGCGTGATGATGGAGGCCTTAAGCCCCTGCGCGGCGAGGGCTGCGGACTTGTCCTCCAGGGCACGCCAGAGATCTTCCTTGCGGATGTCCGGATGGCCTTCCGGATACCCGCCGATTCCCACCTCCCGGACCCCGTACTGCTGCAGGAGCCCGGTGTTGACCAGTGCCAGGGAGTCCCTGTACGGGCCCTCCGGTTCTGCGGGGTCGCCGCCCACCACGAAAAGATGCTCGGCGGCGCCCACCTCCTGGAGCCGCCCAAGGAACTCCTCAAGGTCGCCCTTCGACTTCAGCCGGCGCGCCGAAACGTGCGGCACCGGGATGAACCCCAGGTCCCGGGCCGCCTTGGCCGCGGCCACCCGCATCTCCAGGTCCTCGTTGCCGAGGAAGGTGACATTGATGCGGGTGCCCGGCGGAATGCCGTCCTTTGCCTCGATGAGGGCAGGAATGTCCTTGCCGGTCATCTCCAGCGAGAAGTTCTTGATGAGTTCCAGGGATGCTGCCCGGTTGGGGGCGGGCATGGTTCGAGTCGCCATCAGGTCATCCTTTCGGCGGGTGCAGCGGTGCACCCGCCTCCAAGATTACCTATGAGCATAGGTAATGTCGATAGCTATTCCGGGATTGCTGATCCCTGCTTGCCTGCCGGCCGTCCGCAGGCCCTACCCTTCGGCTGCGCCCGGTTCGAGATGGGCGATGGCGCGGGTGTCCTGGAAGGCCCGGACCCCTTCGATGCCCTGTTCCCGGCCCATGCCGGACTGCTTCATGCCGCCGAAAGGGGCGCGCAGGTCCAGGCGGGTTGCCCCGTGGTCGTTCACCCAGACGTAGCCGCAGACCAGCCTGCCGCCCACGCGGTCGGCCGCTGCCGGGTCGGCGGTCCACACCGAACCGCACAGGCCCGCCCAGGTGGCGTTCGCCGCCTCCACCGCCTCGTCCTCCGTGTCGAACGGGATCAGGGGGATCACGGGCCCGAACTGTTCCTGGGTGACAACCCGCAGCGAGGGGTCCGGATCGATGACCAGTGCCGGGCGCAGGAAGTTCCCGCCGTGCAGTTCAGGGTCCGAGGGAAGGGTGCCGAACTCCCTGACATCGGCGCCCGCTTCCTTGGCCTCCTCGATGAGTTCGGCCACGAAGGCTTTCTGCACGGGGGAGTGCAGCGGACCCATCGTGGTCCCGTCGTCGAGCCCGTAGCCGATGACCGCCTTTCCAAGCCGCTGCGAGAGCCCGTCCACCACCTCGTCCAGGCGCGAACGGTGCACGTAGACCCGCTTTGCGTTCATGCAGATCTGGCCGGTCGTGTCGAAGATGGCGGCATAGAGCCGGTCCAGGTGGGTGTCGTCAAGGACCGCGTCCTGGAGGATGACGGCGGCGTCGTTCCCGCCGAGTTCAAGCGTCACGCGGGTGAGGGACTTCGCAGCCATTTCCATGATGCGCTTGCCGCCGCCCACGCTTCCCGTGAAGCAGACCTTGGCAATGTCCGGGCTGGTGATGAGTTCGGCCATGTCCGCGTCCTTGCCGGTCACCACGTTCAGCACCCCTGGCGGAAGCTTTTCGGCAATCCGCTGGACCACGCGCGTGGTTGCCAGCGGCGCGGTGGGCGGCGGCTTAACGATTGCCGTGTTCCCTGCCAGCAGTGCGTGCGGCAGCGAGGCCGCGAGGATGGCAATGGGCCAGTTGAAGGGCACGATGACCGTCACCACGCCCAGGGGCTGGAAGGTGACAGACGTGGAGACGGGAATGCCGGGCGCGGGCGGCAGCGTCTTGGCGGTGTCGACGTCGGGAGCCAGTTCCAGCGCGAGGTTCCACCTGATCTCGAACACCAGCGAGTCCACCCAGGCTTCCATGCGGATCTTGCCGTTTTCCTGCGAAAGGATGGCGGCATCCTCATCGCGGAAGTCCGCAATGCCTTCCAGCGCCTGCCGCATCCGGTCCGCTCGCTCCTGAGCCCCCAGGGCAGCCCATCCGGGGTAGGCCGCCTTTGCCGCGGCGATGGCATCCTGGACGTCGGACGGCCCGGCGGCCGCGGCGTGGCCCACCACTGTGCCGGGCTTGCCGGGATCGGCAATCTCCATGGTGGCGGCGGCCTGGCGCTCGGTGCCTCCGATGAAGAGGCCGGTGGTCACCGGGGCGGACGTGTCCACTGTGTTGGTCATGATGATGCACCTCTCTGTGCGGTACTGCCGGGATCCTTTAATATTCTCACTGGCTGACGTTCGGCGTTCCGTGCGTATGGAACGTCTCGATGGTTTTCATGCCCCAGGCCTGCCCTTTGCGGCGCTCCTCCTGGCTCCACTCGACCACGGGCGAGTCCGGGTCAAGCAGCAGGCGGGCGCCGGCGTTGGCCAGTTCGATCCGGTTGCCGCCGGGCTCCCAGACATACAGGAAGAACGTCTGGTTGATGGCGTGCTTGTGCGGACCGGACTCGATGTGGATGCCGTTTTCAAGGAAGATGTCCGCGGCCTTCAGGATGTCCTCGCGGGTATCGGGGGCGAACGCCACGTGGTGGAGCCGGTTGCCGTGCTTGAGCCAGTCGTCGGAATACACGATGTCGTAGGACTTGTTGTTGAAGTGGAACCACCAGGCGGCGTATCCACCATCGTCGAGCCGGATGCGCTCACTCTCCCGCCCGCACAGCGCCTGGGCCACGAACTCCCCGTTGGCCACCACGTCCTTGGCCAGGAAATTGATGTGGTCCAGCCGCCGGGCGTTGACTCCCCGGCCGGGGAAGGCCGAGGCCTGGTTCTTCAGGGCGGGTTTGTCGTCCGTGGCCACGTACCGTTCGGTTTCGTAATAGATGCCCAAGAGGTGCCCGTCGGGGTCCCGGAAGGAATAGGTGGGCCCGGTTCCCACTTCACCGTCTTCCCAGCCGATGCCCAGGCCGGTGGCTTCGATGGCGGCGACCCGGCGCTCCAGTGCCTCCTGGCTGGTGGCCCGGAAGGTGGTTCGCCCGACACCGGCATCGGCCGAGGCGGTGAGTTTGACGGTGTAGAGCTGGTATTCGTCCCAGGTGCGAAGGTAGGCGGACTTCGTGCCGGCGCTGCTGGTCTCCGCCACGACGCGCATGGCGAGCAGGTCGCGGAAGAACCACAGGCTTTCCTCGAAGACGGGGGTCAGCAGTTCCACGTTTCCCAGGTGGGCGACGTCGAACGAGGTATACCCGGTCATGAAGCTGTCCTCTCTAAAGGGGGTCGTTGTGCAGGCGTCAGGGGCGCGGGAAGACGCGTCCATCGAAAATCTTCCGTGCCGTCCTGAGGGCGGTTGAGCGGGTCACGGTGTAGCCGTCCGGGGTGGCCTCGATGGACACCTCGACGTCGAAGTGCCCGCTGGGGTGTTCCACCCGGAAGGGTTCTCCCGGTGAAGGAAGGACGCCCAGGTCGTGGCCCACCGATCCTTCGGCCAGTACTCCGGCCGCCACGGTGAGTGCTCCCAGCACGCCGATGGAGGTGTGGACCCGGACGGGAAGGAAGCTGCGGGTGGCGATGGCACCCCCCTCCCGCGGCGGCGCCAGCAGCACCAGCTTGGGCACGGTGGCAGCGCTGACATCGCCCATGCCCATCAGGTCCGCCGCCGCGAGGCGGAGCCCGGCCAGCCGTTGTGCCAGGCCTGCGTTGGCCTCAAGGTCTGCGGGGGCCTCGTCCCCGGCGACGCCCAGGTCGGCGGCGCGCATCAGGACGGTCGGCATTCCGTTGTCAACGCACGTGAGGTCCACCCCGTCCGCGCGGTCCATGACGTGGCCTGTGGGAAACAGGGCACCGGTCGAAGATCCCGCGGTGCCTTCGAAATTGAGCCGGATGGCTGCCGCCGTACCTGGAACCCCGTCGATGGCCACCGCCCCGCCTGCCGCCGGGCCGCCGTCGTAATCCACCACCCCGCCGGGGGTGGCAAACCGCGCCGTGGCCATGCTGCCCGTGTTCAGCATCCGGATGCGCACCTCGGTCTGGCCGTCCGCCGGCTGCACCAGGCCCCGCTCGACGGCGAAGGGCCCGACGGCCGCAAGGATGTTCCCGCAGTTCTGCCGGCTGCTGACCAGTGCGGTGTCCACGGCGACCTGGAGGAACAGGTAGTCCACGTCCGCGCCGGCGTCCGGAGACGGCGAGATGACGGCAACCTTGCTGGTCAAGGGGTGCGCCCCGCCCAGTCCGTCCACCTGGCGGGGATCAGGCGAGCCCATGATCCGCAACAGCAGGTCGTCGCGTTCTGCGGGGTCGGCAGGCAGGTCCGAGGCCAAAAACAACGCACCCTTGGAGGTCCCGCCCCGCATCAGGAGGCAGGGGATCCCCTCTGTACCCGGCATGTGCACCCTCGCGTTCCACGGCGGGCATGGTGCCTGGACGGCCCATGGTCAGTCCTTTTCGGCGGACAGTGCCAGAAAACCACGCTCTGGAACTTTGGTCAAGACATCCGATACAATTTTGTTAGCAATCGTGTTGGTACTGGACGTCCCGGGCTGCCCCCCGCCGTGGACCGAACGATGGAGTTCGCAGTGACAGGCATTTCACAGTGACAGGGACTTTGCAGGAAGCGCTGGACCGGGCCGCTTCACCGGTCCAGCTTCTACGTGATTCCCCGGCCAGCCCCCACGTTTTTCCCGTGCGGGCGGAGTTCAGCAACTGGCGCTCCGAGCGGAATTCCTGGCGTACGGCCTGCGCCCTCCTGGACCAGTCCCACCACATGACCGATCTCTTCCTCTCCGGGCCGGACGCGGAGGGGCTGCTGCGCGGGCTCGCGGTGAACTCTTTCGCGAACTTCCCCGTGGACCGTGCCAAGCAGTTCATCGCGGTGAACCATTCAGGGCAGCTCATTGGCGACGCCATTTTGGCACATCTTGACGAACAGTCCTTCAACCTGGTGGGCCACCCGATGGCCATCGACTGGGTGCAGTACCACGCCGAAACCGGAGGCCACGACGTTGAAGTTTCCCGGGACGGAAACTCGATCGTCCGCGCCGGAGACCCCAGCCTGTTCCGCTACGAGCTCCAGGGGCCCACCGCCATGGCCATCGTCGAAAAACTCACCGGCGCCCCGGTGCCGCAACTCGGGTTCTTCCACATGGGGCACCTCCCCATCGCCGGACTGCAGGTCCGGGCCATCCGGCACGGCATGGCCGGACAGCCCGGCTTTGAGCTGTTCGGCCCCTGGGCAGAGGGCGGACGCGTCAGGGACGCGCTGCTTCAGGCCGGCGGGGAGTTCGGCCTGACCCAGGTGGGGGCAAAAGGCTATTCGACGGCGAACCTTGAGTCCGGCTGGGTGCCCTCGCCCGTGCCGGCGGTCTTCACGGACGAACGGTTGCGCGGCTACCGCGAATGGCTTCCGGCTTCAGCGGCCGGTTCCCTGGGCGGGAGTTTCGATTCAGCGGACATCGAGGACTACTTCCTGACCCCGTACGAGCTCGGGTACGGCCGCTCCATCGCGTTCGACCACGACTTCGTGGGGCGGGAGGCGCTGGAAGCGCTCTCCCGCACCTCCTCCCGCCGCAAGGTGACACTCGTCTGGAACCCCGACGACGTCCAGGACGTGATGGGTTCCATCCTGCGTCCCGGCCTCCCCGCCAAATACATCGAACTGCCCAAGGCCCGCTATGCCCTCTTCCAGGTGGACCGGGTGCTCCAGGACGGCGTCACGGTGGGCCAGTCCTTTGACTGCGGCTACATCGCCAACGAGCACTCTTTTGTTTCCCTGGCGGCGGTGGAGGGACTGGAAGACGGCGCCGAGGTCACCGTGCTCTGGGGCGAAGAGCCCAACTCCGCCAAACTGCAGGTGGAACCCCACCGGCAGGTCCCCATCCGAGCCACCGTCGCCCCCGCTCCCTTCGTGCAATACGCACGCGAGAGCTACCGCGCCACCCACTGAACCGAAGGAGAACAGCCCATGGCCCCGAAATCCCTGCAGGACGTGCTCGATGCGGCGGGCAATACCGTCGAACTGCTGCGCAATTCCCAACTCGGCACCTACATCTACCCCGTGGTCCCGGCAGAATTCACCAACTGGCGGCGCGAGCAGCGCGCGTGGCGCGAAACCGCGGTGCTCTACGACCAGTCCCACCACATGGTCAACTTCTTCGTAAAGGGCCCCGATGCCCTGAAGCTCTTCTCGGACACCGGCATCAACAGCTTCGCCAACTTCCCGGTCAACACCGCCAAACAGTTCGTCCCCGCGGCCTCCAACGGCGGGGTGATCGGCGACGGCATCCTGTTCCACCTGGAAGAGCAGGAGTTTGTCTACGTGGGCCGCGCGCCGGCTGCCAACTGGCTCCAGTTCCACGCCGAAACCGGCGGCTACGACGTCGAATGCACCTACGACGACAGGTCGCCGTCGCGCCCGTACGGACAGCCGGTCAGCCGTAAGTACTACCGCTTCCAGATCCAGGGCCCCAGCGCCTGGCAGATCATCGAGAAACTCAACGGCGGAACCCTGGAGCAGGTGAGGTTCTTCCACATGGGCCACCTGGGCATCGCCGGGGAACAGGTGCGGACTCTGCGCCACGGCATGGCGGGAGCGCCGGGGCTTGAAATCTGGGGACCCTACGAACAGCACGGAAAAATCCGTGATGCCGTGCTCGAGGCCGGGGCTGAGTTCGGGCTGGAACCGTGCGGGTCGCGGGCCTACTCCTCGAACACACTGGAATCGGGCTGGATCCCCTCGCCGCTGCCGGCAATCTACAGCAGCGACGCCGAGCGCGCCTACCGCCAATGGCTGCCGGCAACCAGCTATGAAGCGGTCAACGCGCTCGCCGGCTCGTTTGTCTCCGGCAACATCGAGGACTACTACCTCACCCCCTGGGAACTGGGCTACGGCTCCTTCGTGAAATTCGACCACGACTTCATTGGCCGCGACGCCCTCCAGGGGGTCGACCCTGCTGCCCAGCGGAAAAAAGTCACCCTCGCCTGGAACGACGAGGACCTGGCCGCCATCTGGGCGTCGTTCCTGGACCGCGACAAGCCCGGCTACCAGTTCTTCGACGTCCCCAACGCCAACTACGGGTCCTCCAACTACGACTCCGTCATCGACGCCGACGGGACGGGGGTGGGCCTGTCGCTCTTCACCGGCGTGACGGCCAACGAACGCCGCGGCCTCTCGCTGGCCACGGTAGACCCCAACGTGGAGATCGGTACCGAGGTGCGGGTTGTCTGGGGCGAACCCGACGGAGGGTCCCGGAAGACCACCGTGGAACCGCATGAACAAATCAGTGTCCGGGCCGTCGTCAGCCCCGCCCCCTACGCGGTGACAGCCCGCACTGAATACCACGGCGGCTGGCGGACCGCTGCCGCCGGTGCCCGATAGGCCGGTGGGAACGGCCGGCCCCGCTGTCGCCGTCCTGGGCCTGGGAGAAGCCGGGAGCATCTACGCCGAGGACCTGGCCGGCCGTGGATTGCGGGTGACGGGGACGGATCCGGTGGTCCAGGCAGTTCCGCCGGGGGTGCTGCAGGCCCCTGGAATCAGCGAAGCGGTGGCCGGCGCCGGACTGGTGATCAGCCTGGTGGGTGCCGGCGCGGCGGAAGCCGTCCTTGCGGAGGCGCTGGCCGCCATGGACCCGGAAGCCGTCTTCGCGGACCTGAACACCGCGGCACCGGGCCAAAAGCGGCAGTTGGCGGAACGGGCCGCCAGGAGCGGAGTCCTTTTCGCCGACGTCGCCATCCTGGCGCCCGTTCCCCGCGGGCGGATCAATTCGCCCCTGCTGATTAGCGGCACGGGGGCTGATGCCCTGCTGTCACTCTTCACCGGATGGGGTATCCCGGCGGCCGGCGCAGGCGGCGAAGCCGGTGCTGCCGCCGGCCGGAAGCTGCTCCGCAGCGTGTTCATGAAGGGATTGGCCGCATCCGTCCTGGAGGCGGTCACGGCCGCCGAGGCGGCAGGGGCAAAAGACTGGATCATCAGCCAGATCGCAGCGGAACTTGGCCCGTCAGGCGACGCGCTGGTGGCGCGGATGCTTGAGGGGACGCGGCTGCATGCCGTCCGGAGGGAGGCGGAGATGGTTGGGGTGCGGGAGTTCCTGGAGTCGCTCGGGACCGCCCATCCGGTAACGGACGCCAGCATCGAGTGGCTGCATTCGCTCGCGCTCCGGCAGCAGGAACAGGTTGCGGACAGTCCTTCCTGACTACGCCCGCAGCCGTCTTCCCGGACCGGCTAGGCCACCCGCCAAACGCTGCACTCGTCCGTATTGATAGCCTTCCGCACCCCGCTGATGCGGTCCAGGATCCAGACCACGCCGATGCCGGGAGCTGTCTCCTGCACGCTGCCGCGGCGGATCACCACGTCGTCGTAGGAGGGCCCCACCGAAAGGCGGGCTTCGATTTCGTCGCCGCGGTGGAGCTGGTCCAGGGCGCGGACTCGTGTTACATGCGTGGTCGCCTTCTTCAACATCGCGGGGCCTCCTGGCTGGAGCTGGTGCGGGCTCTTGCCTGCAATACCAAGTGTGGGCCGCGAATGTTGCGTGCCGGTTTCCCAGCGGTTAGGGCGCGGTTAGTTCTTCGCGCCGCCCCGGTTTCAGGCTGCCGCCCCGCCGCGGTAGGCCGCCAGGAACGTGGAAATCCTCCGGACGGCTTCCTCGATGTCCAACACCGAGGGGAGGATGACGAAGCGGAAGTGGTCCGGCGCCGGCCAGTTGAAGGCCGACCCGTGGGAGACCAGGATCTTTTGGTCCCGGAGCAGGTCCAGGACAAACTTCTCGTCGCTCTCGATCGGGTACAGGTCCGGGTCCAGGCGCGGGAACAGGTACATGGCGCCCGACGCCGGGACGCACGTCACGCCGGGAATGGCAGTGAGGAGCTTGTGGGCCAGGTCCCGCTGTTCGCGCAGCCGGCCGCCGGGCTTCACCAGCGCGTCGATGCTCTGGTACCCGCCCAGGCAGGTCTGGATGGCGTGCTGCGCGGGAACGTTGGCGCACAGGCGCAGCGACGCCAGCAGTTCCAGGGCTTCACGGTAGGCGGCGGTGGCGGCCAGTGGACCGGTGATGGCCACCCAGCCGGCACGGTAGCCGGGCATCCTGTAGGCCTTGGACAGGCCACTGAAGGTCAGGCAGCAGACGTCCTCGGCCACGGCCGCGGTGTGGATGTGCGTGGCATCGCCGTAGAGCACTTTCTCGTAGATCTCGTCGGAGAACAGGACCAGGTTGTGCTTCCGGGCCAGGCCGGCGAACTGTTCCAGGATGTGCCGGGGGTAGACGGCGCCGGTGGGGTTGTTCGGATTGATGATCACAATGCCCTTGGTGCGGCTGGTGATCTTTGCTTCCACGTCGGCCAGGTCCGGCCACCAGTTCTCGGCCTCGTCGCAGATGTAGTGCACGGCCTTGCCGCCGGTCAGGGTCACGGCGGCGGTCCACAGGGGGTAGTCCGGCGCGGGGACCAGGATTTCGTCGCCGTTCTCCATGAACGCCTGGAGGCACATGGAGATCAATTCGCTGACGCCGTTGCCGATGACGATGTCCTCGACCCCGATGTTCATGAGGCCCCGGGTCTGGTAGTACTGCGAAATGGCCGTCCGCGCCGTGAAGATGCCCTTCGAATCGCTGTACCCCTGGGCGCCGCGCAGGTGGTGGATCATGTCCACCACCACGGACTCCGGCGCTTCCAGCCCGAAAGGCGCAGTGTCACCGAGGTTCATCTTGAGGATCCGGTGCCCCTCGGCCTCCATGTTCTTCGCCGCCTCGTGGATGGGGCCGCGAAGTTCATAGCGGACATTCCGGAGTTTGCTGGAGTGTTGCATGGCGCGCATGGTTGATCTTTTCACACAGCGCGGGCGGCAGGCGGCGGGGACGGCCAGTCCGTGGACGCCTGCTGGCACAGCGCTCCCTATTCGATAAGTTGTGAACTTGTAGTACTGCCTTCCTGCGGTGGTGCACGGCGGAACGGGAAGGAAGTACCCCACGTGGGCGGTGTGCTGGTCGGACTGGCGGTGATCGGCGTCGTCATTGCCGTCGGATACCTTGCTGCGCGCTGTGGCCTGGGCGATGAACCCACCATCAACGCACTGACCCGCACCGCCTTCTTCATCACCAACCCGGTCCTGCTGTTCACCGTGGTGCTCAAGTCAGACCTGTCCGTGGTCTTTTCCGCCTATGTTCCGCTGGCCATGATCACGGCGGCGGCAACTGCGTTCCTCTACGTGGCCGCCAGCCGGATCTGGTTCCGGCGGCCGCTGGCCGAGACTGCGGTGGGTGCCATGGCCGGCTCCTACGTCAACGCCAACAACATCGGCATCCCCATCACGCTCTACGCCCTGGGGGACGCCACCCCGGTGGCCCCGGTCCTGCTGGTCCAGCTCCTCCTGTCCGCCCCCCTGGTCCTGACCCTGCTGGACCTCTCGGAAGCCGGCCGGTTCTCGCCGCGGCTGATGCTCACGCAGCCCTTCCGCAACCCCATGATCATCGCCTCGCTCCTCGGCGTGGTCCTGGCAGCGTTCCACGTGGAGTTGCCTGCCCCGGTGATGGCGCCGCTGACCCTGCTGGGCGGTGCGGCTGTCCCGGTGGTGCTGCTGGCCTTCGGCATGTCGCTGCGCGGCACCAGGATGCTCCGGAGCGGCGGGCACACGGCCGAGATCCTCACTGCCACGGCGCTGAAGTCCGCTGTGATGCCTGCCGTGGCATTCGTCGTCGGACGCTTCCTGTTCAACCTGGACCACCACATGCTCCTGGGTGTGGTGCTCATGGCCGCGCTGCCCTCGGCCCAGAACGTGTTCCTGTTCGCCAGCAAGTACGGTCGCGGGGTGGCGGTGGCGCGGGAGACCATCCTGCTCTCCACGGCCGCCGCTGCACCGGTGCTGGTGCTGGTCGTGTGGCTGCTGGCGGCCTGAAGCGGGCGCGCCGCCCTACCGCCCGGGCCGCCGGCCGGGCAAGAATGGGCACATGGAACTTCCCGTGATGCCGCCCGTCCCGCCCATGCTCGCCAAGGCCGTCAGCGGCATCGATGGCATCCCCGGCAGCGGAGGCCTCAGTTACGAACCCAAGTGGGACGGCTTCCGGTCCATCATTTTCCGCGACGGGGATGACCTGGAGATCGGCAGCCGCAACGAGAAACCCATGACCCGCTACTTTCCGGAACTGGTGGCTGCGCTCAAGGAAAACCTGCCCCCGCGCTGCGTGGTGGACGGCGAGATCATCCTGGTGGGGGCGTCCGGGGACCGGCTGGATTTCGACACGCTGCAGCAGCGCATCCACCCTGCCGCCAGCCGCGTGAAGCTGCTGGCGGAACAGACCCCCGCAAGCTTTGTGGCCTTCGACCTCCTGGCCCTGGGTGGGGACGACTACACCGGCCGGCCCTTTGCGGAGCGGCGGGCCGCCCTGGAGAAGGCGCTCGCCGGCAGCAAGGCGCCCGTCCACCTCACCGCAGCCACCACGGACAAGGACACCGCCGGGCAGTGGTTCGAGCAGTTCGAGGGTGCCGGGCTGGACGGCATCGTGGCCAAGCGGCTGGACGGCCGGTACGAGCCGGACAAGAGGGTGATGTTCAAGGTCAAGCACGAGCGCACCGCGGACTGCGTGGTGGCCGGCTACCGCCTGCACAAGAGCGGGCCGGACGCCATCGGCTCGCTGCTGCTGGGCTTGTACAAGGACGACGGCGGCCTGGCCAGCGTGGGTGTGATCGGCGCCTTCCCGATGAAGCGGCGGCAGGAGTTGTTCCAGGAGCTGCAGCCGCTGGTGACGGACTTCGACAACCACCCCTGGGCCTGGGCCAGGCAGGAGGAAGGCGAACGGACCCCGCGGAACGCGGAGGGCAGCCGCTGGAGCGCCGGGAAGGACCTGTCCTTCGTGCCCCTGAAGCCCGAACTGGTGGTGGAGGTCCGCTACGACCACATGGAAGGCGAGAGGTTCCGGCACACGGCCCAGTTCAACCGCTGGCGGCCGGACCGGGACCCGGAATCCTGCACCTACGCGCAGCTGGAGGAGCCGGTGAACTTCGACCTCGCCTCGGTGCTGGCGACGGGCCGATAGCCCCAGGCCGGCCCAGTTTTAATGGGGGAGAGCCCGCCATTTGGGGGAATGGCGGGCTCTCCGGCCTGGAAACCGGGCCAGTCTGTAAGCGGCGGACGGCCTACTTCAGGCCGAGCAGCCTGGTGGGCGTCCGGAAGGACTCCCGGGCCGTAAGGGCGGACACTGCTGCAACGGCGCAGATGATGGCGGTGAAGATGCTGATCTGCACCCAGCCGCCGGGCTTGATGCCACCCATGGCCGCAACGATTGCCGGGGCGAACCCTGCCATCAGGAAGCCGAGCTGCGTGCCGATGGCCAGGCCGGAGAAGCGGACCTTGGTGCTGAACATCTCGGCGTAGAAGGAGGGCCAGACGGCGTTGGCTGCCGCGTAGCCTCCGGAGAAGTAGCCAATGGCGGCCAGGAACATCAGGGGGATGCTGCCGGACTCCAGGCTGAGCAGGAACACCGGGGTGAGGATTGCACTGGCCACGGCGCCGTAGATGAAGACGGGCTTGCGGCCGATCTTGTCCGCCAGCATCCCGAAGAGCGGCTGCGTGCCCAGGGCCACCAGGTTTGCACCCACGACGAGCCACAGGGTGGTGGTGCCGTCCACGCCGGCCACGGTCTTGGCGTAGCTGATGGCCAGGGTGCCGAACACGGTGGAGACGGCGGCGATGAACGCGCAGCAGATGACGCGGAGGACGTCGCGCCAGTGGCCCTTGAGCAGGTCGGCGACGGGCAACTTGGCGATCTGGGCGGTCTTGCGGGCTTCTTCGAAGGCGGGCGGTTCGTGCAGGGTGCGGCGGATCAGGAACGCCACCACCACCACCACGGCGCTGAGCCAGAACGGGATGCGCCAGCCGATGCCGAACTTGATCTCATCCGGCAGGGCCAGGACGGGGATGAACACCAGGGCTGCGAGGATCTGGCCGCCCTGGGTGCCGGTGAGGGTCCAGGAGGTGAAGAAGGAACGGCGGTTGTCCGGAGCGTGCTCGAGGGTCATGGAGGAGGCGCCGGCTTGCTCGCCTGCGGCCGAGAGGCCCTGGCAGAGGCGGGCGAGCACCAGCAGGACGGGAGCCCACCAGCCGACGGTCTTGAAGTCCGGCAGGCAGCCGATCACGAAGGTGGAGGCGCCCATCAGCAACAGCGTGAACATCAGCACCTTGCGGCGGCCCACGCGGTCGCCGAAGTGGCCCAGGATGATGGCGCCCACCGGCCGGGCCACGTAGGCGAAGCCGAACGTCGCAAAGGACATGATGGCCGCATTGGTGTCGGCGTCGGGGAAGAAGACCTTGGGGAAGATCAGTGCGGCTGCGGAGCCGAAGATGAAGAAGTCGTAATACTCGACGGCGCTGCCGAGGAAGCTGGCGAGGGCTGCCTTCTTGGGCGTCCCGCCGGAGGTGAGGGCACCCGCCCCGGCGGACGGAAGTGTCTGGCTCATGGTGTTCCTTTGGTGTGACGACATTGTCGCGGATGGATCTGGGGGTCGCAGCCGCCGTTGCCTTGGTGCGGGCGGCGATGCGGCTGGAGTCCGGTGGAAAGACCCGGCAAGGGTAGCCACATGGTGGGAGCTACTTGTGCGATACAGAAACTATGACTGTGAGGATGGTCACCTGTCAAGAAAATAGTCACCATCTAGAAATAGCTCTCACATTGTGGCAATATCGAAGCATGAGTGTGAACCAAGCCACAATGAACGACGACGTTCAGCCGGACCCTGCCGCGCTGGCGGAAGAGCCCGACGGTGGGAAGAAGGTGGGGCCAAAGAAAGCGGCGGACCGGACGGACATGGTGGGCAAAGCCCTGGGACTGCTGGTGCTGCTGGGGGAGGAGCCCCGTGGCGCAAGTGCCGCCGACATATCCCGCCGGGCGGAACTGCCGTTCAGCACTACCTACCGCCTGCTCGGATCACTGGCGCGCGACGGATTCGTGGACTACGAGCCGGATGGCCGCCGCTACCACCTCGGCCTCCGGATCTTCCAGCTGGGCCAGCGTGTTTCCAACCACCACGGTTTCGCCGGTACGGCCATGCCGGTACTGCGCAGGGTGACTGCCGAAACCGGCGAAGCGACCATCCTCAGCGTCCGGGACGGCCTCCACCACCTCACTGTCAGCAAAGTGGACGGCCCGCAGATCTTCCGGGTGACCAGCGACCCCGGCCATCTGGGATCTTTGTCCACCACCGCCGTCGGGAAGGCCCTGGTGGCATTCGCCGAGGACGGGGAGCGCGAAAAGCTCCTCGCGGAGTTGCCGCTTGAGCCGCTGACCGGGAAGTCCATCACGGACCGGGAGGCGTTCAGGGCCGAGATTGCCCAGGTCCGCCGGCAGGGCTACGCCGTCATGGATGAAGAGAATGAGGCCGGCATGCGGGCGGTTGCCGTCCCGCTGCTCAACAGCCAAGGCCACGCCTTCGCGTCACTGGCCACGGCTGTTCCCGTCTTCCGGCTGGACCTTGAGGACTTGATCGCCCATGTTCCCCTGCTGCAGGAGGCCGCCGCCGAGCTTGCGGCCCGGCTGCCGCAGCGATAGCGGGCCCAGCGCCCCAACAACTTTTCGCCCCCCTTTGTTCGTATGAAGAACATAAGTGCGATAAGTGAACATCTGTTGTACTGTAATCCCTATCACCCCGCAGCGCGGCCCGAGGTCCGCGCCTGCCCGGTGCCGTACCAAAGGAGCTGCACGCATGAGCATTCGAACTGAGTCCTACCTGGTGGGACTGGTTGGTGACGGCGTCACGCCATCGCTCACGCCACCCATGCACGAACGGGAAGGTGACGTGCAGGGCCTGCGCTACCTGTACCGGCCCATCGACCTGCTCGAACTGGGGTTGACCGGGGAAGCGGTGGGAGCCATCCTGCAGAGCGCCCGCACCCTGGGTTTCAACGGACTGAACATCACCCACCCCTGCAAGCAGCTGGTACTCCAGCACCTGGACGAGGTCAGCCCGGACGCCCGCCGGCTCGGCGCCGTGAACACCGTGGTCATCCGGGACGGCCGCTTCATCGGCCACAACACGGACTTTTCCGGCTTCGCCGCCGCCCTGGCATCCGGCCTGCCCGGCGCGCGGCTGGACCGCGTGGTGCAGCTCGGCGCAGGAGGTGCCGGCTCCGCCGTCGCCTACGCCCTGCTCAGCGCAGGCGTCAAGACCCTGGAGCTGGTGGACATGGATCCCCAGCGCGCCGCAGCGCGCGCCGCCGAACTGGCAGGTTTCTTCCCGGACAGCACCGTGGCGGCACGCACGACGACGGAGCTGCCGCAGCTGATGCCGCTGGCCGACGGCCTGGTGCACTGCACACCCGTTGGCATGGCAGCCCACCCCGGCGTCCCGCTGGACCTGGACCTGCTCGAGCCCCGGCACTGGGTGGCCGACATTGTCTACCGCCCCATCGACACGGAACTGGTCCGCGGCGCCCGCGCCAAGGGCTGCGAGGTCCTGGACGGCGGCCGCATGGCGGTGGGCCAGGCCGCCGACGCGTTCCGGATCTTCACCGGGCTGGACGCTGACCCGGAGCGCATGCGCTCGCACTTCCTGGACCTTGTAGCCGCCGAGGAGGTGGCCGCCTGATGCGCACCGGAATCGCCACCGTCTGCCTCTCCGGCACCCTGAAGGAAAAGATGCAGGCCTGCGCCATCGCGGGCTTCGACGGCATCGAGATCTTCGAACAGGACCTTGTCACTTCGCCGCTCAGCCCGGAAGACGTCCGGAAAATGGCAACGGACCTGGGGCTCGGCCTGGACCTGTACCAGCCCTTCCGCGACTTCGACGGCGTCACCCCGGACCTGCTCAAAGCCAACCTCCGGCGCGCCGAGGCCAAGTTCAAACTCATGGCACGCCTGGGCATGGACACCATCCTGGTGTGCTCGAACGTTGCCACCGCCACCATCGACGACGATGCCGTCCGCGCCGAACAACTGGCACAGCTCGCCAACCTGGCCGGGGACCACGGCGTCAAGGTGGCCTACGAGGCCCTGGCGTGGGGCAAGTACGTCAACGACTACGAGCACGCCCACCGCCTGGTGGAGATGGTGGACCACCCCAACCTGGGCACCTGCCTGGATTCCTTCCACATCCTCTCCCGCGACTGGGACACCGCCCCGATCGAGGACATCAACGCGGACAAGATCTTCTTTGTCCAGGTGGCCGACGCCCCCAAGCTCTCCATGGACGTGCTGTCCTGGAGCCGCCACTACCGGGTGTTCCCGGGCGAAGGGCAGTTCGAGCTGGCCAAGTTCATGGGCCACGTGGTCCGCGCGGGCTACACCGGGCCGGTGTCCCTGGAGGTCTTCAACGACGTTTTCCGGCAGTCGGATGTGGAGCGCACGGCCGTCGATGCGATGCGCTCGCTCATCTGGCTGGAGGAGCAAAGCGCCAAATGGCTCGCCGGCAATGAAGCCACGCCCGGCAACCCAGCCGCGCTCCGCCGTCGTTATCCCATGGAACTGGCCACGTTGCCCAAGGTGAACGAACCCGCCGGCTTCAACTTCGCCGAGGTCAAGGCGGACGACACCGCGCAGCTGGAGAAGCTCCTGGGCCAGCTCGGTTTCCAGTTCGAAGGCCGCCACCGGACCAAAGATGTGCAGCTGTGGACCATGGGCCAGGCACGCGTGATCATCAACGAACAGGCAGCGCAGCACGCGGAGCCCGCCATCGCCGCGCTGGGATTCGACGTCGATTCACCCGTGATTGCCTCCGCCCGCGCCCAGCAGCTCAAGGCCCCTGTGGTGGCCCGCAAGGTCCAGGCGGACGAGGAAGTGTTCCAGGGCATTGCCGCCCCGGACTCCACCGAAATCTTCCTCTGCCAAGGCAGCCCGGACGGCACCGCGGCCTGGACCCACGAATTCGGCGAAGGGCTGGAACACCCGTCGGCCGGGACCACGGCGGTCATTGACCACGTCAACCTGGCCCAGCCCTGGCAGCACTTCGATGAAGCTGTCCTCTTCTACACCAGCGCCCTGGCCCTGGAGCCGCAGCCCTTCGCGGAGGTTCCCAGCCCCAGCGGCCTGGTGCGCTCGCAGGTAATGCAGACTTCCGACGGCGCGGTGCGGCTGGTCCTGAACCTCGCCCCGATCCAGCAGGCCAGGAACGAGGCCCGCAAGACCTACCAGGAACACATCGCCTTCGCCGTGGAGGACCTGGTGGCCACCGCCCGGGCCGCCCGGGAGCGCGGCCTGGAATTCCTGCAGATCCCGGCCAACTACTACGAGGACCTGGACGCCCGGTTCGACCTGGAACCCGGATTCCTGGCCACCCTGCAGGAGCTCAACCTGCTCTTCGACCGGGATGCCGACGGCGAGTTCCTGCACTTCTACACCGCCACCGTGGGCAGCGTGTTCTTCGAAATGGTGGAACGCCGCGGCGGCTATGACGGTTATGGCGCCCCGAACGCCCCGGTCCGGCACGCGGTCCAATACGACTCGCTGCACCGCACCACCTAAACCCGCACCACCAAGTACCCAGCCGCAACAAACCCAACAGATCAGAAAGGAGCCAGCGGTGAAGGAAGACATCAACGCCGAGCTGGAGTCGGAAGAGCTCGTGCCCCCGGCCGAACCGAAGGCTGCCCACCAGCCCCTGGACAAGGCCATCGAGTCGCAGGCGGACCTCAGCGCAGAGATCAACGCCATCGGCGAAGCCTACCGCCGCGCGCTCAAGGACGGCGGCCAGCCGGAGATCCAGCCCCGGCTGGACTATCCGCCGTACCGCAGCAGCATCCTGCGCCACCCCACCAAGAGCCTGCAGCACGCGGACCCGGAAACCATCGAGCTCTACTCGCCGGCCTTCGGGCACCAGGACGTGCACGCCCTGGAATCGGACCTGACCATCCAGCACAACGGCGAACCCCTGGGCGAGCGCATCATCGTCTCCGGCAAGGTCCTGGACGGCGACGGCCGCCCGGTGGCAGGACAGCTGGTGGAGATCTGGCAGGCCAACTCCTCCGGCCGCTACATCCACAAGCGTGACCAGCACCCCGCGCCCATCGACCCCAACTTCACCGGCATTGGCCGCTGCATCACCGGCCCGGACGGCTCGTACCGGTTCACCACCATCAAGCCCGGCGCTTACCCGTGGAAGAACCACCTGAACGCGTGGCGGCCGGCGCACATCCACTTCTCGCTGTTCGGCACCGAGTTCACCCAGCGCATCATCACCCAGATGTACTTCCCCGGCGACCAGCTCTTCCCGCTGGACCCGATCTACCAGACCATCGTGGACCAGGACGCCCGCGACCGGCTGGTGGCCACCTATGACCACAGCATCACCGAGCCCGAATGGGCGCTGGGCTACAACTGGGACATCGTCCTGACCGGTCCCAAGCGGACCTGGACCGAAAACGAGGCGCTCGGCGCCGCAGGCGACGAGGAGTAGGAAAGATGACCAAACTGGTACCCACCCCCGGCCAGACCGTGGGCCCGTTCTACGGCTACGCGCTCCCGTTCGAGAAGGACAACGAACTCCTGCCCCCCGGCTTCCCGGGCTCCATCCGCCTGCAGGGCACCGTCTATGACGGCGCCGGCCACACCATCCCGGACGCCATCCTGGAGATCTGGCAGCCGGACGCCGACGGCAAGGTTGTCCAGCGCACCGGCTCCCTGGTCCGCGACGGCTACACCTTCACCGGCTGGGGCCGCGGCGCCGTGGGCAACTCCGGCGTCTTCACCTTCACCACCGTCAACCCCGGCCCCACCAAGCCGGGTGCGGCCCCGTTCATTTCCGTGGCGCTCTTCGCCCGCGGCCTGACCAACCGGCTGTTCACCCGCATCTACCTGCCGGAGGACACCGAGGCACTGGCCAACGACCCGCTGCTGGGCTCCCTGGAGCCGGAGCGCCGCGAGACGCTCATTGCACGCCGCGACCCCGATGGGGGCCTCACCTGGGACATCCGCCTCCAGGGTGAGGGCGAGACGGTCTTCCTGGACTTCCAGTGACCCACGCCGCCGCTTTGGGAGACTTGCGCGCCTTCGCGGAAGAGGCCGACGCCGGCCTGCTCACCCCCGTCTCAGCGTCGCCGTTGGTGGCGGCGCTGACGGGGGACCGGGCAGTGCTGGCGGCCATCCTCGCCGTCGAGGCCGGCTGGGCCGCCGTGCTGGAACGGGCCGGGCTGGCACCTGCCGGTTCGGCCGCCGTCGTGGCCTCCGCTGCCGAGGCGGGGCGCTACGACCTTGCAGGCATAGCGCTGCGCGCCCAGGGCGGTGGCAACCCGGTGATCCCGCTGCTGGCCGACCTCCGGAAGAACGTGGCGGCGCTCGATGCCGCCGGAGTCGGTGCCACGAAGGCCGTGCACACCTCCCTGACCAGCCAGGACGTCCTGGACACGGCCCTGATGCTACTGGCCCGCAATACCGTCCACGCGGTGCTGGCGGACCTGAAAGGCACCACGACGGCGCTGGCGCACCTTGCTGGGCAGCATGCGGACACGCTGTGCGTGGGCAGGAGCCTGACGCAGCATTCGCTGCCGTACACCTTCGGGCTGCGGGCCGCGCAGTGGTTCCAGGGCGTGGCCGCCGCGGGGCGGCAACTGGAAAACCTGGAGTTCCCGGTCCAGTTCGGCGGGGCGGCGGGAACACTCGCCGCCGGAACCGTGCTGACGGATGGCTCCCAAGCCACGCCGTTCACCTTGGCCGACGCCCTGACGGACCAGCTGGGCCTGGCCCCGGCCACGGCTCCCTGGCACACCAACCGCCTGGCCATCACATCCCTGGGGCACGCGCTCGCATCCGTGCTGGACGCCTTTGGCAAGATCGCCGCCGACGTCCTGTTCCTGAGCCGGCCCGAGGTGGTTGAGGTCGCGGAGCCGCGGGCGGCCGGGCGGGGCGTGTCCTCGGCCATGCCGCAGAAGCAGAACCCTGTGCTGTCCGTCCTGGTCCGGAGCGCCGCGCTGCAGGCACCACAGCTGGCCGCCCAGCTGCACGTGGCCGCCGCCAACTTCAACGACGAACGCCCGGACGGCGCCTGGCATACCGAATGGCCGGCCCTCCGCCAGCTGCTGGCCCTGGCCCTCGGCGCCGCAGGCCATCTGCGGGAACTCGCCGAAGGGCTCCGGGTGTTCCCGGACGGCATGCGCCGGAACCTCGACCTGTCCGGCCCGCTGCTGCTGGCCGAAGGCGTCACCGCCGCCGTGGCTCCGCTGCTGGCGGAGCAGGACGGGCGCACCGGCAAGCAGCAGCTGCAGCACGTGGTGGACCGGACCCTTGAAGCACCTCCTTCGGAGCAGGCCGCCGCCTACCGCAAGCTGTTCCGCGAAGCCGTTCCCGCCGCCGTCGTCTCTGACGCCCGGCTGGAGGAACTCCTGGACCCCGCCAGCTACCTGGGCCAATCGGCGGAGATTACCCGCCGCATCCTCGCCGCCTACCCCGAATTTGATTCCACCACCACCGACGCGAATGGAGCTTCCCGTGGCTAAGCCGGCCTTGAAGGCAGCGCTGCTGTCCCCCCAACGTCCCCTGGGCGACCACCCCCTGATCGTGGCAGGGCCGTCCCTGGGCACCTCCACGATCCTGTGGAACAGGGTGGCGTCCCTGCTCGGCGGTGATTACGACGTGGTGGCCTGGGACCTCCCCGGCCACGGGGTTTCGCCGGCTGCCAGCGAAGGATTCGACGTCGCCGCGCTCGCTGACGCCGTGGTGGACCTGGTGGACTCCATCGCCCCCGGCGAAAACTTCCACTATGCCGGGGTTTCCCTGGGCGGCGCGGTGGGCCTCCAGCTGGGCATCAAGCACGGTGAACGGCTGAAGAGCCTCTCCGTACAGAACAGCGGCGCCAAGATCGGCACCCCCGAAGGCTGGCTGGAGCGCGCGGAAACCGTCCGCACGCAGGGCACGCCGGTCATGATCCAGGGGTCCGCCCAGCGCTGGTTCGCGCCCGGCTTCATGGACCGGGAACCCGAGTTCAGCAGCCGGCTCCTGCACGCCCTGCGCGACGCCGACCGCTTCAGCTACGCCTTCTGCTGCGAGGCGCTGGCCGCCTTCGACGTCCGGGAGGAACTGGGCAGCATCACCGTCCCCACCCAGGTCATCGCCGGGTCCCTGGACGGCGTCGCCACCCCCGCCATGGCCGAGGAAGTGGCAGGGGGTATCACCGCAGCGGGAGGCACTGCGACGGCGGTGACCGTGGAGGGCATCTCGCACCTGGCACCCGCGGAGGCCCCGGCCCACGTCGCGGACCTGATGCGCAGCCTGGCCACCTGGGCCGAATCACGGCGGGCCGCCAAGTGAGCGGCGCTGAGGGGAGCGGCCTGGAGCGCCATGGAGTGGTCCAGCCCGGTGCCACCAGCCAGGAAATCTACGACGGCGGCATGGTGGTCCGGCGCGAAGTGCTCGGCGACGCGCACGTGGACCGGGCCAACGCCAACAAAGATGAATTCACCGACGACTTCCAGGACATGATCACCCGCATCGCCTGGGGCGGAATCTGGACCCGGCCCGGCCTGACCCGCCAGATGCGCTCCGCGGTCACCATCACCGCCATGGTGGCGCACGGGCACTGGGAGGAGTTGGCCATGCACATCCGCGCCGCCCTCCGGAACGGCCTCAGCAGGGACGAGATCAAGGAAATCCTGCTGCAGACCGCCATCTACTGCGGAGTCCCCTCCGCCAACACCGCCTTCAAGACCGCCCAGCAGGTCTTTCGAGAAATGGATACCACCGTATGAACCAGGCTTTTGTGTACGACGCCGTGCGCACCCCCTTTGGCAAGTTCGGCTCGGGCCTCGCGGCCGTCCGTCCGGATGACCTTGCCGCGCACGTGATCAAGGAGTCCGTGCAGCGTGCCCCGGGACTCGATGTGGAGCGGATCGATGAGGTGGTGTTCGGCAACGCGAACGGCGCCGGTGAGGAGAACCGGAACATCGCGCGCATGGGCACGCTGCTGGCCGGGCTGCCGGTCTCCATCCCGGGCACCACGGTGAACCGGCTCTGCGGCTCGTCCCTGGACGCGGCGATCATCGCGTCCCGCCAGATCAACGCCGGCGACGCCGACCTGATGCTGGTGGGCGGGGCCGAGTCGATGTCCCGTGCCCCGTGGGTACTGCCGAAGACGGAGAAGCCGTACCCGGCCGGGGACATGACCCTGGCCTCCACGACGCTGGGCTGGCGGCTGGTGAACAAGGCGATGCCGAAGGAGTGGACCATCTCCCTGGGGGAGGCCACCGAGCGGCTCCGCGAGAAGTACGGCGTGACCCGGGAGGCGCAGGACGAGTTCGCCGCGGCCTCGCACAACCTGTCCGCCGCTGCCTGGGATGAAGGGTTCTACGACAACCTGGTCGCCCCCGTGCCCGGGACGGACCTGGTCCGGGACGAAGGCATCCGGGCGGGTTCGTCCGCCGAGAAACTCGCCGGGCTCAAAACCGTGTTCCGGGCGGAGGACGGCACGGTCACTGCGGGGAACGCGTCGCCGCTGTCCGACGGCGCCTCCGCGGCGTGGATCGGGTCCGAGGCGGCCGCCGGGCTGCTGGGGCTGGATCCGCTGGCCCGCATCGCCGGGCGCGGCGCGCACGCGAATGATCCGCAGTACTTCGGCTACGCCCCCGTCGAGGCCGCGAACAAGGCCCTCGAAAAGGCGGGCATCGGCTGGGAGCAGGTGGGCGCCGTCGAACTTAACGAAGCCTTCGCCGCGCAGTCCCTGGCGTGCATCAACGCCTGGGGGATTGACCACTCGATCGTGAACCGGCACGGCGGAGCGATCGCCATGGGGCACCCGCTGGGTGCTTCCGGGACCCGGATCCTGGGCACCTTGGCCCGGTCCCTGCAGGCCTCCGGCGAACGCTGGGGCGTCGCTGCGATCTGCATCGGCGTCGGCCAGGGCCTGGCCGTCGTGCTCGAAAACGTCACCGCTGGAAAGGACCAGTAATGCTGAACTTCGTAGATTCGGTCCAGGACGCCGTGGCCGGCATCAAGGACGGCTCCACCGTGATGATCGGCGGGTTCGGCAACGCCGGCCAGCCGTTCGAACTGATCGATGCGCTGCTGGAGTGCGGCGCCACGGACCTGACCGTGGTGAACAACAACGCGGGCCAGGGTGACCAGGGCCTGGCCCTGCTGATCAAGGAGGGCCGGGTGAAGAAGATGATCTGCTCCTTCCCGCGGCAGTCCGACTCGTGGCACTTCGACGCCAAGTACAAGGCCGGCGAGATTGAACTGGAGCTGGTGCCGCAGGGCAACCTCGCCGAACGCATCCGCGCCGCCGGCGCCGGCATCGGCGGGTTCTTCACCCCCACCGGGTACGGCACCATGCTGGCCGAGGGCAAGGAAACCCGCATCATTAACGGCCGCGGGCAGGTTTTCGAAACCCCCATCCACGCCGATGTGGCCCTGATCAAGGCCCTGAAGGCGGACGGGAAGGGTAACCTGGTGTACCGCAAGACGGCCCGGAACTTCGGCCCCATCATGGCCGCCGCGGCGAAGCACACCATCGTCCAGGTGTCCGAGATCGTCCCCACCGGGGGGCTGGACCCGGAAAACGTGGTCACCCCGGGGATCTACGTCAACAGCATCGTCAAAGTTGCCGGCAGCGGCAACGCAGCAGAAAAGGCGGCCTGACATGAGCGTGCAGTCCAACGAAAAGTCCCTCCAGACCTCCGCCACACCCTTGGGCCGCGATGACCTGGCCCGCCTGGTGGCCAGGGACATCGCGCCCGGGTCCTTCGTAAACCTGGGCATCGGCCAGCCCACCCTGGTGTCCAACTACCTCACCGAGGAACAGAACATCACCCTTCACACGGAAAACGGGATGCTCGGCATGGGCCCGGAAGCCAAGGGCGGGGAGATCGACGAGGACCTGATCAACGCCGGCAAGATCCCCGTCACCGAACTGCCCGGCGCATCCTACTTCCACCACGCGGACTCGTTCGCGATCATGCGCGGCGGCCACCTGGACATCTGCGTCCTGGGTGCTTTCCAGGTTTCCGCCACCGGGGACCTGGCGAACTGGCACACCGGGGCACCCGGGGCGATTCCCGCCGTCGGCGGTGCCATGGACTTGGCAACCGGCGCCAAGGACGTCTTCGTCATGATGACCCTCCTGACCCGCGACGGCGCCTCAAAGATCGTGGACGCCTGCACCTACCCGGTCACCGGCGTCGGCTGCGTCACCCGCGTCTACACGGACAAGGGAGTGTTCCTCACCGGCCCGGACGGCGTCACCGTCCGCGAAACCTTCGGCTGCACCCTCGAGGAACTCCAGGAACTTGTCCCGGTCCCGCTCAAGGCCGCACCCGCCGAACGCCAGGACCCGCGCGCATCCTAGGATTGGTAACCATGACCGACGCCGCAGGTACCGACACCAGGCCCGCCCCGCAGGCCGGCGACCAGTATGTCCAGTCGCTGGCCCGGGGGCTGGCGGTAATCCGTGCCTTCGACGCCGACCGTCCGGTCATGACGCTCACCGAGGTCGCCTCCCGCACCGGCCTGACACGGGCCACGGCGCGCCGCTTCCTGCACACGCTGGTGGAGCTCGGCTACGTGCGGACCGACGGCAAGACCTTTGCGCTGACCGCCAAGGTCCTCCAGCTGGGGTACGCGTACCTTTCGGGGCTGTCGCTGCCGCAGCTGGCACAGCCGCACCTGGAGGAACTGTCCCTCAAGCTGGGCGAATCCACGTCCGCGGCGGTGCTGGACGGAACGGACATCGCCTACATTGCGCGGGTGACCAGCCGCCGGATCATGACTGTTGGCATCACCGTGGGTACCAGGTTCCCCGCCTATGCCACCTCGATGGGGCGGGTGCTGCTGGCCTACCTGCCGCCCGCTGACCTGAAGGCCTACCTCGCGTCCGCCGAGGTCAGGCCGCTCACTCCGCGCGCCCTGGGCTCCGTGGACCAGTTGGTGGCGGTGCTGGACAGAGTCCGGGCCCAGGGCTGGTGCCTGCTGAACCAGGAACTGGAGCTGGGCCTGATGTCCGTGGCCGCGCCGGTGTATGACGGAGCCAAGGTGGTGGCGGCCGTGAACGTGTCGCTGCAGGCCCAGTCCGTGGAGGCCAAACCGGACCCACAGGCGTACTTGGCATCGGTGGCACAGGAGATCGTTGCCACCGCCAAGCTGATTTCCGCCGACCTTACCGCCCGGGGATAACGGGAGCCCGGGCTTCAGTCCACGTACCGCAGTCCGGCTTCCGCCAGCGGTCCGCGCATGCTGTAGATGTCGAGCCCCAGTTCCCCGCTGGCAAAACGCCCACGCTTGGCTTTCTCGTTGTCTTCGCGTTTCCGCGCGGCTTCCGCAACGTCGGCGGCGCGGGAGGCGGGGACCACTGCCACGCCGTCGACGTCGGCAATCACCACGTCCCCGGGGTTCACCAGTGCGTTGGCGCAGACCACCGGGATGTTCACTGAGCCGAGGGTGGCCTTGACGGTGCCCTTTGAGTTGATGGCCCGGCTGAACACGGGAAAGTCCATGGCCTGGAGGGCTGCCACATCGCGGCAGCCGCCATCAATGACCAGGCCGGCTGCGCCCCGGGCCCGGAGCGATGTTGCCAGCAGTTCGCCAAAGAAGCCGTCCTCGCACTCGGTGGTGCAGCCGGCCACCACCACGTCACCGGGCCGGACCTGTTCGGCCGCAACATGCAGCATCCAGTTGTCGCCGGGCTGGAGCAGGACGGTCACGGCGGTGCCGCACAGGGTGGCAGCGGGGTAGGCGGGGCGGATGTAGGGGCGCATGAGGCCCAGCCTGCCCATGGCTTCATGGACCGTGCTGACGCCGAAGGCGGAGAGGGCCTTGACGGCGTCCTCCGGTGCGCGGGTGATGTTGGTATGGACTACCCCAAGTTCCTGCATCGTGGCTCCCTTCGACGGCGTCTCACCTGCCCTGCCGCTTGAGCAGGGCGTCAAGGCGCGGATAGACGGTACGTGCGTTGTGTTCGTGGATGGCGCCGAGTTCGGCCTCGTCGAGGCCGGCGGCGTCGATGTAGCGTGCCGTGTCGTCGAAAGGGTGGCCCGTCCACGGATCGATGTCCCGGACCGCGCCGATCATTTCGGAGGCAAAGAGGATGTTCTGCGTGGGGATGACTTCCAGCAGGAGGTCGATTCCGGGCTGGTGGTACACGCAGGTGTCGAAGAAGACATTTCCCAGCAGGTGCTCTTCCAGCGTGGGCTTGCCCAGGGCCATGGCAAGCCCACGGAAGCGCCCCCAGTGGTAGGGCACTGCGCCGCCGCCATGGGGAATGATGAGCTTCAGGGTGGGGAAGTCCTTGAACAGGTCCCCCTGGATGAGCTGCATGAAAGCGGTGGTGTCCGCATTGAGGTAGTGCGCGCCGGTGGTGTGGAAGGCGGGGTTGATGCTGGTGCTGACGTGGACCATGGCAGGGACGCCGTACTCCACCATCTTCTCGTAGACGGGATACCAGTACCGGTCCGTCAGGGGCGGGGCAGTCCAGTGGCCGCCGGACGGGTCGGGGTTCAGGTTCAGCGCCACCGCCCCGTATTCCTCCACGCAGCGGGTGAGCTCGGGGAGGCAGGTTGCGGGGTCCACGCCGGGGGACTGGGGGAGCATGGCGGCCGGGACGAACCTCCCGGGGTAGAGCCGGCTGACCCGGTGGCAGAGTTCGTTGCAGATGGCAGCCCACTCCGCCGAGGTTGCGAAGGAACCGACATGGTGCGCCATGAAGGACGCGCGCGGTGAGAAGACGGTGAGGTCGATGCCGCGTTCGTCCATGAGCCGCAGCTGGTTCGCCTCGATGCTTTCGCGCAGGTCGTCGTCGGAAATGGACAGGTCGGTGCGGGACGGCGCCAGTGAAGGATCCTCCAGGGCCGCCACCTGCCGGTCACGCCACAACCCGAGGGCGGCCGGGGCCGTGGTGTAGTGGCCGTGGATGTCAATAATCATCGCGCATGCTCCTGGCAGGGGCGCCTGCCAAACGGCGCCGTTCTAACTCGATAACCGCACATGCAAATGTTGTCAGCAATATAGCTAACAATCAATGGTTTCCGGGGCCCAGGCGGACAAGTCTGGAGTACGCTGAATCCGGAAAATCGTCAGCAAATGTGGCAACCGGCCGAGCAGGGAGATGGTGGGCAGTGGAAACCGTGGATGGAACGGGCCGGGCCCTCACGGCTGCCGAGCTCGCGGAGCTGCTGCGCACCGCCATCGTCAGCGGTGAGCTGGTTCCCAACCAGCGCCTGGTGGAAGGTGACCTCGCTGCCGAGTACGGAGCAAGCCGGGGGAACATCAGGGTGGCCCTCTCCGAGTTGAGCGTGGAAGGCCTGGTGGAACGCGTCCAGAACCGCGGCGCCAGGGTGCGGGCCGTCTCAGTGGACGAGGCCGTTGAAATCACCGAGGTGCGGGCTGCGCTGGAGGCGTTGTGTGCCCGCAAAGCCGCGGAACGGGCCACCGAGAGTGACATTGCGGAGCTGCAGGAGCTGGCCGCCCGGATGCAGGGCGCCGTGGACCGCGGAGACCGTGAGTCCTACTCGGAAGGCAACCAGGCGATGCACGAAAAGATCATTGCCATGAGTGCGCAGAAGACCGCCGCGGCCACCATCCAGCGCCTGCGCGGACAGGCGGTCCGCTTCCAGTTCCGCCTGGCGCGCCAGCCGGGGCGCCCGGCCGTCTCGCTCCCGCAGCACCTTGCCGTCATTGATGCCGTCTGCGCGCATGATGCCGATGCCGCCGCCGAGGCCATGCGGGTCCACCTGGAAAGCGTGGCGGACGCCATCCGCGCCAGCAACAAGTAACCCGCAGCCGGTCTGGCCAGGGGCCGCCGCAGCATGGGAGGCGCGGCCTGACAGGCGAATCGTTACCCACAACCTCCCCGCCGGCTACTCCCGCCGCGGGCCGCCGCGCTCTAGACTCAAGCCAACTGCGTGCAGCAGAGCCGCTGCACAGCTCGTCAGGAAGAGGAGTCGGCGGGTGAAACTGGGGATTCCGCGGGAACGCAGGGAGGGCGAGCGGCGCGTCGCCGCCACTCCTGATACCGTCAGGCAGCTGGTGGCGATGGGACTGGACGTCCTGGTGGAAACCGGGGCGGGGGACGGCGCCGGGCATGCCGATGCGGGGTATCAGCAGGCCGGTGCCACCATCGTCCCCGTACTGGACACAACGGCCCTGGATGTCCTGGCCCATGTCCGGCCCCTTGACCCGAACACCGCCGCGTCCCTGCACAAGGGAGCCGTCACGGTGGGGCTCGCGTCGCCGTCGTCCGACCTGCCCGCGGTCCAGGCGCTCGCTGATAACGCGGTGACCTCGTTCGCCCTGGAACTGGTGCCCCGCATCTCCCGCGCCCAGTCCATGGACGCCCTGACCTCCCAGGCCCTGGTGGCCGGCTACCGGTGCGTCCTGGAGGCCGCCATCAGGCTGCCCCGGTTCTTCCCGCTCTACATGACCGCGGCAGGGACCATCCCGCCCGCCCGCGTCCTGGTGCTTGGCGCCGGCGTGGCAGGGCTGCAGGCGATAGGCACCGCCAAACGGCTGGGTGCGCGCGTCTTCGCGAACGACATCCGCCCTGCCTCCGCCGACGAGGTCGCGTCCATGGGCGGCACCTTCATCCGGCTGGACCTGGAGACTGCTGAAGCGGCCGGGGGCTACGCACGGCAACTGAGTTCCGATGCCGGCACCCGGCAGCGGCAGCTGCTGGCACCCCACGTGGCGGAGTCGGACGTCCTGATTACGACGGCGGCGGTTCCCGGGCGCCCGGCGCCCCTCCTGGTGACCCGCGAGATGGTGCAGGGCATGCGCCCGGGATCGGTCGTCGTCGACCTCGCCGCCGAGTCCGGCGGCAACGTGGAAGGCTCCGTGCCCGGCCGGGACATCCCCATACCCACCGCCGACGGAACCGGGCACATCACCCTGGTCGGCTTGAAGGATCCGGCCTCCGCGATGGCGTCGGACGCCTCCCGCCTGTACGCCAAGAACGTGGCCAACCTGCTGGCACTCCTGGTCCACGACGGGCACCTCACGCTGGATTTCGGGGACGAAGTGGTGGACGGTGCGTGCCTCACCCACGCCGGGGAAGTGCGGCACCGGCCCACCGCGGACCTGCTCGCGGCCCGGACGGCCACGGCAGCGGCCGGGCAGGAAGGAACACGCTGATGGATGGAATCGCCCTGCTGACCATCACCGTGCTGGCGGTGTTCGTTGGCTTCGAGGTGGTCTCCAAGGTCTCCAGCACCCTGCACACGCCGTTGATGTCCGGCGCCAACGCCATCCACGGGATCATCCTGGTAGGGGCCATCATCGTCGCCGGCCAGGCGAACGATCCGTGGGTTCTCGCGGTGGCGCTCCTCGCCGTCGTCCTCGCCACCGCCAACCTGGTGGGCGGGTTCGTGGTGACGGACCGGATGCTGCACATGTTCCATGCCAAGAAGGATCCGGTCAAGGCAGGCGCCCAGCCCAAGGCAGGCAGTAAATGAGCCTCCTCGACCCCGTCTGGACCTCACTGCTCTACCTCGCCGCCGCGGTCTGCTTCATCCTGGCCCTGCGCGGACTCAGTTCCCCCCGTACGGCACGCCGCGGAAACCTGGTGGGGGCACTTGGGGCGCTGATCGCCGTCGTCACCGTCTTCCTGTCCGCCCGGCTGGAGAACATCCCCTGGATCCTGGCCGCCATCGCCGTGGGTTCCGCGGTGGCGGCACCCGTGGCGCGGCGGGTGAAAATGACGCAGATGCCGCAGCTCGTGGCCCTGTTCAACGGGGTGGGCGGCGGTGCTGCCGCCCTGGTGGCGCTCCTCGAGCTGGGCCATGCGGGGGAACCGTGGGTCCGCGTGGCCATCGTTTTCACGCTCCTGGTGGGTGCGGTGTCCTTCGCCGGTTCCGGGATCACGTTCGCCAAGCTGCAGGAGCTGATGACCACCCGGCCCGTGGTGTTCCCCGGGCTGCCCGCGGTGATGTCGGTGGTGCTGCTGGCGGCGGTGGCTTCCGGCGTCGCCGTCGTCGTTTCCGGGTCGTTGCCCCTTGCGGTCCTGCTGCTGGTCCTGGGCCTTGCCGCGGGCGTCCTGCTGGTGCTGCCCGTGGGCGGCGCGGACGTGCCCATCGTCATCTCGCTGCTCAACGCCTTCACCGGCCTGGCCGTCGCGGCGTCCGGCTTGGTGCTCGGCAACGTCCTGCTGGTGGTGGCCGGCACGCTGGTGGGCGCCTCGGGCACCATCCTCACCCGGGCCATGGCGGCGGCCATGGGCCGGAGCGTGGCGGGCATCCTGTTCGGCGCTTTCCGGGGAGGTTCGACGGCGGGGTCCACGGCCGTGAGCGAACGTCCGGTCCGGTCGTCCTCGGCTGAAGACGTGGCGGTGCTGCTGGGGTATGCCCAGCGCGTGATCATCGTCCCCGGCTACGGGCTGGCGGTGGCGCAGGGCCAGCATACTGCCGCCGAGTTGGCGCTGGCCCTGGAGGCCCGAGGGATCGAAGTGGACTTTGCCATCCATCCCGTGGCCGGCCGGATGCCCGGACACATGAATGTGCTCCTGGCCGAAGCCAACGTTCCGTACGAGTCGCTCAAGGAAATGGGCGAGATCAACCCGCAGTTCAAAACCACCGATGTGGCCCTGGTGGTGGGTGCCAACGACGTGGTGAACCCGGCCGCCAAGACGTCCTCCGGGTCCCCGATTTACGGCATGCCCATCCTGGAAGTGGCCGACGCGCGGCAGGTGGTCTTCCTTAAGCGCTCCATGCGCCCGGGCTTCGCCGGCATCGAAAACGACCTGCTGTACGAGCCACAGACATCCCTGCTGTTCGGCGACGCCAAGGACTCCCTGGCCCAGGTGCTGGGCGCGGTCAAGGCACTGTAGGCGGGGAACGGCCCCCGCGGCGGGTTACCCTTCTCTCAGAAGCTTGCTTTCCATCCGCCATCAGAGGACGCCATGACTGACATCAGCTCCACTTCGCCCAAACGTGCCGCCATCATCGTCAATCCCGCCAAGCCGGTGGACATCGACGTGCGCGGGCTGGTGGCCAAGCACTGCGTGGAAAACGGCTGGGGCGAGGCCATTTGGCTGGAAACCACCAAGGAGGATCCCGGGGTCGGGCAGGCGAAGGAAGCGCTGGCCCAGGGTGCGGACATCGTTATCGCTGCCGGCGGTGACGGTACCGTACGCTGCGTCGCGGAGGTCCTGGCCGGCGGGGACACCCCCATGGGCCTGCTGCCGCTGGGCACCGGCAACCTGTTGGCCCGGAACCTCGGCCTGGACGTGACCGATTACGACGCCGCCATGGCCGGGGCCCTGATTGGTACCGAACGGAAGATCGACGTTGTCCGTGCCCGGCGCAGCGACCCGGACAAGGAGCAGGTGTTCCTGGTCATGGCCGGCGTGGGATATGACGCCACCATCATGGCGGACACCAATGAGGACCTGAAGGACAAGGTGGGCTGGCTGGCCTACGTTGACGCCGGCATCCGTAACCTGCCCGGCAAGCCGATCAAGGCGACCGTGGTGATCGACGGCAAGGACGTGGTGCACCGCGGGGTCCGCAGCGTGATGGTGGGCAACTGCGGCAAGGTCCAGGGCGGCCTGGAAATCTTCCCCGATGCCAAGGTCGACGACGGACTGCTGGACATTGCCGTGCTGGCACCCCACCACGGCAAGCTGGGTTGGCTGTCCGTGCTGGCCGGCATCATCGGCCGGGGCAAGAACAGGGACACCGCCGTGGAGTACTTCCAGGGCAAGACCGTCGAGATCACCCTCGAGCACAACGACGACTACCAGCTGGACGGCGACCACGAAGGCGAGGGCAAGCACGTCCTGATGACCATGGAGCCCGGAGCCCTGACCCTGCGGATGTAGGGACTGCGGACGGAGGCCCGTTACGCGCGGGGTCCCTCCGTCCGCCGGTGCGAGAGGATCTCGGCAAGCTCCGCCAGGCGGTGCGCCCGGGCCGATTCGGCCGGGGTGAACGGCTCGCCGGGCCGGGTGAAGGTGATGGGACCGTGCCACGCCGTGGGGATCTTAAGCCGGGTCCCGTCGTCGGACCCTTTGGTGCCGGCGTCCGACGGCGGCACGATGCCCGCGTGCAGCAGCTCGGCCACCGCCAGGGGCAGTTCGTCCGGAGCGGCAGCGATCCTTGCCGCCAGGCTCAGCGCCCTGGTCTGTCCGTCTGCCATGGCCAGTGCGGTGGTGGGCCAGACGTGCGAGTGGCTCCCGCCGCCGTCGGACAGCGCTGCAAGCAATTCACGCTCACCCACGGTGCCCGGGGCCGAGAGCACGAACTCATCCAGGACCCCGCCCGGTGCCGGGTGGACGTGGATGCCAAGGATGTTCGCATCCAGCCTGGCCAAAGCGCGCGTGATCCGCTGCAGCGACCCGGGCTGGTCCCGGAGCAGCGTCCGCGCCCGCCACAGCGACGGTGCCGCTGCCAGCCGCCGGCGGTGACGCAGTGCCGGGGCGTGCAGCCAGCTGCGAAGGACCCGGGCGGCGGACGGCTCGGCCACCCAGATCACCAGGACCGTGGCGGTGAGGGTCAGCACCAGCACCTTGGCCACGTAAGGAAGGTGGGCTTCCACCACGAGCGCGTGGACCAGAAGCTCGATGGGCAGCATCGCAGCGACATTGGCCAAGGTCAGCCGGGCCTTGTGCGGTTCCGGCATCCGGCCGCAGACTTCGCAGCTCAATTCAGCGGCAGGCGCATTGCGCGGAGGGCGGTTCATGACTCAAGCATCAGCGGGCGCTGTTTCCGCCGCATTGCCTCCTGATTCCATTCATGGGAACGTGTTGGCCGGTTTCTGAGGCCTCCGGCGTAGGATTTACCAGGAACGTCAGCGCGGCCGCCACCCCGGAATCCACCCCCAAGGAAGGCGCTGCCCCCGTGAAGATGCTTGCTGAAATGTTCAGCATTGCCCCCGGCAACAAAGACCACCACCCGGCCATCAGGTGCGCCGTCGGCGTCTTTGTCCCCCTGATTACCCTGGTGCTGCTGGGCAGGCTGGACCTGGCGATCTTCGCGTCGTTCGGAGCTTTCACTGGAATCTACGGCCGCGGCGAGCCGCACGCCGTCCGCTTCATGCTGCAGCTGCGGGCCGGACTGCTGATGCTGCTGGTCATCTTCCTGGCCGCCCTCGCGGCCCGGATGGGTCCTGCCCTGGGCCTGGATACCTCCGCGCACACATGGCTGCTGGTCCTGGCCACCACCGTGGTGGCGGGCGCCTGCTCGGTGGCGATTTCCTGGCTCCGGCTGCGCCCGGCAGGCTCCCTCTTCCACATTTTCGCGTTCGCCGCCATCGCCTCCATTCCCAACCAGCCGCCGCTGTGGGAAGGCATGCTGGTTGCGGTCCTCACCACCATGTTCGCGTTGCTCGTCGGCTTCTCGTCAAGGATCCTTCCCACCCACCGCACCCCCTGGACCAGGCCTCCCCGCATCCGTCGCACCCCCGCAGAGAAGCGGACGGCGTGGCTTGAGGGCTTCGGCTACCTGGTGGCGGCCGGCCTGGCCGGGTCGTTGGCCACGTGGGCAGGAAGCCGGCTCGGCTTCGGCCACAACTACTGGGCCATGGTGGCCGCCGTGGTTCCCCTCGTGGGCCACAGCACCAGGCACCGGGTGCGCCGGGGCATCCAAAGGATCATCGGGACCGTGCTGGGCCTGCTGGTCCTGGCTGCCGTCCTGCTGGTGGGCCTGCAGCCCTGGCAGACGGTGCTGGTCATGGCGCTCTGCCAGTTCGGCGCCGAGCTGTTCATTATCCGCCAGTACCTTTTGGCCCAGGTGTTCGTCACGCCGCTGGCGCTGGTGTCGACGCTCCTGGTGGTCCCCGCCTCGGCCTCCATCCTGTTGCGCGACCGCATCGTCGAGACCGTCATTGGCGCCGCCGTCGGCATCGTGGTGGTGCTGGCCCCCGGGGCGTGGCGCCGGCTGCGGGCCGGTGCGGAAAGGGCCGGGACGCCGGCCTGACCGGCTCCCGCTGCAGTCCGCCGCCCGGCCGCGGTACGCTGGACTTCCCGTTCAACGGAAGGCGGCGGCAGTGGCGAACTCAACTTCGGGCGATTCGGTAGTGGACCGGATTGTGCGGCTGATCTCCGCCTTCCCGCAGGACGTTGCCGATCTCCGGTTGTCGGAGCTCGCCGAGCGTGCAGGCCTCCCACTGACGACGGCGCACCGGCTGGTGGGCCAACTGGCCGGCCACGGGCTGCTGGAGACCGCCCCCGGCGGTATCGTCCGCCCGGGCCTCCGGCTTTGGGAACTGGTGAACCGCGCCTCGCCTGCCCTGGCGCTGCGCCAGGCGGCCATGCCGTTCATGGAGGACATCCAGCAGGTCCTGAACCAGAACGTGAACCTGGCTGTACTGGACGGCTGGGAGGCGCTGTTCGTGGAACGCCTCTCCCGCCGCGGGTCGGTGGCCAACCGGGCCCAGGTGGCCGGCAGGATGCCCATCCACATATCGTCCGCCGGACTGGCGCTCATGGCCCACCAGAACAGGACCCTCCAGCATGAATACCTCGCCCAGTTCCAGGATCCCTACGGCAAGCTGGTTGCCGACGACGTCCGTACGCTGCTCGCCGATACCTCGCGGCAGGGCTTCGCCCAACTCAAAGGCGTGGTTGATCCGGACACGTGGGGCATCGCCGTGCCCGTCCTGAACCGCCGCCAGCGCGCGGTGGCATCCCTGGGCGTCGTGGTTCCCCTGCGGGAAATGCGGCTGCAGGCGCTGGTTCCGGCGCTGCAGACGGCTGCCCGCGGGATTGCGAGGGGCCTGGCCGAGGCCTGACCCACGGCCCCGGAGCTGCCCTAGAATCCGTTGAACGGAATCTCTGTAACGCCGGTCACCCGCCCTGCTGCACACTGAAAGCCAGGCATCCATCCGCCCTCCCGGGCCCGCAACGAAGCGAGACGCAGCCATGGCACGAAAAGTCATCACCACCCAGGTAGCCATCATGGGAGGCGGCCCGGCGGGCCTGATGCTCTCCCATTTGCTGGCCAAGGCCGGCATCGAGTCCACGGTGGTCGAGATCCGCAGCCACGAGGAAATCGCCCACACCGTCCGTGCCGGCATCCTGGAGCACGGAACCGTCAACCTGCTGGTGGACAGCGGTGTCTCCGACCGGGTGCTGCGCGACGGCGACCGGCACGACGGCATCGAGCTGCGCTTCAACAACGAGAGCCACCGCATCGACTTCAAGGACCTCGTAGGCGAGTCCGTATGGCTGTACCCGCAGACGGACGTCTTCCTGGACCTCGCCGCGCGCAGGAAGGACGACGGCGGCGATGTCCGCTACAGCGTCACCGACACCACCGTCCACGACCTGGAGGGCAAGCCGAAGGTCTGGTTCACCGATGCCGACGGCGTCGAGTTCGAGGTCCAGGCCGATTTCCTGGTGGGCGCGGACGGCTCGCGCAGCCACTGCCGGTTCCAGATCCCGGAGGCCAACCGCAAGTGGTACTTCCACGAATACCCCTTCGCGTGGTTCGGCATCCTGGCCGAGGCGCCGCGCAGCTCCGACGAACTGATCTACGCCAACTCGGCCAACGGCTTCGCCCTGATCAGCCAGCGCACCGAGACGGTCCAGCGGATGTACTTCCAGTGCGATCCCAAGGAGAACGTGGCGGAATGGGATGACGACAGGATCTGGGCGGAATTCCGCAGCCGCGTCAACGGCAACGGCTTCGAGCTCAAGGAAGGCCCTGTCCTGGAAAAGATGGTGCTGCCCTTCCGGAGCTTCGTCCACACTCCCATGCGCCACGGCAACCTGTTCCTGGCCGGGGATGCTGCGCACACCGTGCCGCCCACCGGTGCCAAGGGCCTGAACCTGGCCATCAATGATGTCAAGTTCCTTTTCGAGGGCCTGGACAGCCACTACAACTCCGGTTCGGACCGGCTCCTGGAGACCTACAGCGACCGCGCCCTGGACCGGGTGTGGAAGGCCCAGCAGTTCTCCTACTGGATGACCACCATGCTGCACACCCCGGCCGACGCGGACGATTTCTCCCGCGCCCGCCAGCTCGGCGAACTGAACTCCGTGGTCTCCTCCCGCCACGGCAGGGCCTACCTGGCTGAGGCGTACACGGGCTGGCCCGCTTCGGCCTAAGGATGCCGGGAACGTACGACGGCGGCCGGCCGGGCAGCGTTCAATTGCCCACCAGCCGCCGGACGGCGGCCGCGATGGCGGCAGCGTCGGGCTGCTCGTCCCGCCTGACGGTGAGCAGGTGAAGCAGCACCCCGTCGCCGTAGTCGGCCACGTCCCGGGCCCGGGCCTGCGAATCCGGGACACCCAGCGCGGCCAGCGCATGTTCCAGGCCGCCCACCAGCTGGAAGTGGCCCGCCGTTACGGACTCCGGTTTGTCCAGGGAAAGTGCCAGCCGGGCCCGGGTCAGGCCGGCATGCCGGCCGGCAAGCATTACCACCATGGAGGCGAGCTGGCTTGCCAGTTCGCCCGCATCCTTCGGCGGACCGGCAGATCCCTGCTCCCGGAGGAGCGCGGCGTCCAGTTCAAGCAGGCGGTCCAGTACGGCGTCAACCAGGGCAGCGCGGTTGCGGTAGTAGTTGGACGTAGTGCCTTCCGACAGGCCCGCGGCGGTGTCCACGGCCCGGTGGGTGAGGCCCTTCATGCCCTTGTCCGCCACTACGTCCAGGGCGGCGTCGAGCAACTGGGTACGTCGGTCCGGCATGCGTTCAGTGTAATCGGGCCCCTTCCAGCTCACTACAAAAGTAGTAAAATGGGGTGCATGGAAAGGATCACGATCGTTGGCGGCGGCATCGCCGGCCTGGCCCTGGCAGCAGCCCTGGACCCCAACCGCTTCCACGTGACGGTGTACGAGAAACGGCCGGAACTGCCCACCGTCGGCAACGCCCTCGGCATGTGGCCCAACGCCCAGCGCGCCCTGGCCCGGTTGGGGATCCTGGACCAGGCTCGGGCCGTCAGTCCGGTGCTGGGCAGCGGGTCGGTCCGCAATGCACAGGGTGAACCGTGGGTCACCGTCGAGGCGGGGGAGATGTTCGGCATCTCCCGGATCGACCTGATCCGGCTGCTGGATGGCGCCGTGCCCGCCACCGTCCTCCGCGTCACCGACACCGTGCAGTCGGTCCCCGCGGACGGCAGCCTGGTAGTGGGCGCCGACGGTGTCCACAGCATGGTTCGCCGTGCGGGATGGGGCAGCGACACGGAGGTCCGGCTCACGCCCTACCTCGCCCTCCGCGGTACCCTCCCGACGCCGGTCGCCCCGGATGAGGTGGGCGAGTACTGGGGCCGCGGCGACCTGTTCGGCATGGCCGCCGCCCGGGGCGGGTCCTTCTGGTACGCCAGCTACCGGTCAGGACTCGGCCCCTATGGAATCGATGTTCCATTGGCCCTGGAACAGGCCCGGGCACGCTTTGCCGGCCACGCAGCTGCCATCCGTCGAACCCTGGCAGCAGCCACGCCGGAGGAATGCCTGGCCCAGCGCCTGTGGACGGTTCCACGCCTGCGCTCCTACGTCACGGGCCGGACGGTGCTTATCGGCGATGCCGCGCACGGCATGCTGCCCACCCTTGGCCGCGGTGCGTGCGAATCCCTGGTGGACGCGGTGACACTGGCAGACCTGCTTAACACGCTTCCCGAAGACCAAGCGCTGCGTGCCTACAACCGGCAGCGGAGACTCCGCACCCGCGCCGTGAGCGTGGCCTCCTCGGCGCTCGGACGTGTCGCGCTCGCAGACCGCGCACAGCCGCTGCGTGACCGCCTGCTCAACCTGGCCCGGCGGAACGCACGGACCGCCGTCGGCAGCGGTTCGGGGCGGTAGTCAACGGACGGCGGCGGCCGGGCGCGTGGCGTCGTCCTCACCCGGTGCCTGTGCGCCGGAAAGTCCGGCGCCGGAGGCCTGCTGGCCGGCCGGCGCTGCGGGCAGCCGCTTCCTGCCCTTCCGCCGCCCGGACCTGCCGTACACCAGATACATCGTCACGCCGGTGATCACCATGAGGAGCACCGTGTAAACGAAAGTGTTCGCGATCCCCTCCGTGCCTTCTGCCCCGTCGGTGTTGGCTTTGATCACCAGGCCCAGCGGCTGCACCAGCGGATGGGCCAGGAAGATCGCGGTGTCGTAGTCGTCCAGCAGGCTGTTGAAGTTCAGGGCCGTGATGGCTGCAGCTGCCGGAAGTACCAGCGGCAGGAGGATCCGGCGGAAGACATACAGCGTCTTGGCGCCCATGATGGCGGCGGCCTCCTCCAGGGAAGAGTTCACGGCCGCAAAGGACGCCTTGAGCATCCGGAGCGTGAACGGGATCTTCACCGTGACGAAGGCGATGAGCAGGATCACCGTTGTCCCGGTGAGGACGGCGCCCCCCACCAGGGGATTGGGATGGTCGTAGCTGACAATCAGGCCCAGGGCCAGCAGTGCCGACGGCAGGATCCACGGAATGTGCAGCAGGTATTCAAATGTTGAGGACAGCCAGTTTTTGTACTTTTGCAGCAGCCGGGCCACAAAGAGCAGGCCGCCGACGGCGATGACCGCAGCCAGGGCGCTGTACACCACACTGACGATGAACGGCCGGAGCCCGGATTGCTGCGTGAGGACGCGGACATAGTTGTCGAGGGTCAGGTTGGAAAACGAGAGCTGTCCGGTCTGGATGGCTGCGCCGTCGGCAAATGAATAAAGCACGATCAGCACCACGGGCAGCGTGTAGACGGCAAAAAGGAGATAGGCCACGGCGTGCACGGCCACGTTGGCCACGGGGTGGGAAATGTCCTGCTTCTGCAGCTCGGAGGACACCTTTGACACCGAAAAGTAGGTGCCGCCCTTCTCCAGCCGGGACATCACGGCGAGCATCACCATGGTGGCCAGGCCAAGGATCACGGCCAGCAGCGCGGCCAGGTCGCGCGAAGTGGGGCTGTTGGTGAAGGTCAGGATCATCGGTGTGATGGTCTGGAACTCGCGGCCGCCCAGCACCTGTGGGGCGCTGAGGGCGCCCAGGCCGGTGAGGAAGGACAGGATGGTGACAGCGAACAGCGTGGGTTTAAGCATCGGCAGGACGATGCGGCGCAGGATGGTCCATGTGGAGGCGCCAAGGTTCCGCGCGGCCTCGATGGTCTGGTAGTCGATGCCTTTGAGGGCGTTGGCAACGAACAGCATGTGGTTGGTGGTGGTGGCAAAGGTCATGACTGCCAGCACGGCCAAGAACCCGGAAAACCAGCCGGGGTCCATTCCGGGGAAAATCCGGACCAGCAGCGACGTGACAATGCCCCTGTCCCCGTAGATGAATTTGTACCCCGCCGCCAGCACGATGCCGCCATAGATGAACGTGGACGCGTAGCCGAGGAACAGGATCCTCGAGCCGCGGATCCGAAAGTAATGCGTTACCAGGACGATGAAGACGCCCACCAGGTTCACGGTGACGGACAGCGCCACGGCCAGCAGGAAGCTGTTGCCCAGTGCCTTCATGGCCCGCTGGGAGGAAAACAGCTTCTCCGCGGCGCGGCCCGAAAAGCTGCCGTCGGGGAAGAAGGTGGCGATCAGGATGTTGACGTTGGGCCACACCAGGAATGCGGCGATGAACCAGGTGAGGATGACCCCCACCACCAGGACGAACGGGGAGCGGGCCATGCTGCGCACCGGGCTGTTGACGCTCATTTCAGGGCAACCGCCGGGTCCTGTGCCAGTGCGGCGCCGGTTCCCGGATGGTACTGGAGGACATGCCCGGGCTGGACGTAGACCGTCGTGGCCGTGCCGGCCCCAGGGTGGGCGGCGCCGTCTTCACGGACCAGGAGGCGGATGTCCGCGCCATGGCTGCGGACCACATAGCGGCTGTGCAGGCCGTGGTACGTCCGGGAAACCACGGTGGCGGGAAGCCCGACGGCGGTCCCTCCGTCCGAGGGCCGGTCCAGGGAGGCTTTTTCAACGCGCAGGTAGGACCTGGCATCCGTACTGAGGCCGGCCCCGGAGAGCCGGTTGACCTCCGCCACGAAGTCCGGCGTCAGGGCTGAGCTGTCACCGATGAAGTTGCAGACAAACTCCGTAGCAGCATGGTCGTAGATGTCCTGGGGCGTCCCAACCTGTTCAACCACCCCCTTGTTGAAGACCGCCACCCGGTCACTCATGGCAAGGGCCTCGTCCTGGTCGTGGGTGACGTACACGGTGGTGATGCCGAACTCGCTCTGCAGGTCCTTGAGCTGCTGGCGCAACTGGTGGCGGAGCTTGGCATCGAGGTTGGACAGCGGCTCGTCCAGCAGCAGGATCTTGGGCCGCAGCACCAGGGCGCGGGCCACGGCCACGCGCTGCTGCTGGCCGCCGGACAGCTCGGCCACGTTCTTGGCCAGCTGCTCGTCGCTGAGGTCCACGCGCCGCGCAATGTCCCGCACAAGGCGGTCGCTGTCGGCAGGTTTTTCCTTCCGGACCCGGAGCCCGAAGGCGATGTTCTCCCATACGCTCATGCTCGGGAACAGGGCATAGTTCTGGAACACCATGCCCACCTGACGCTTGTCGCTCGGAAGGCGGGTCACGTCCTTCCCGTCCACCCGGACCGTCCCCCTGGCCGGCTGGATGAAGCCGGCCAGGGTGCGCAGCGCCGTCGTCTTCCCACAGCCGGAGGGCCCCAGGAGGGTGAAAAACTCACCCGGCTGGACATGCAGGTCCAAGTGCGGAATGGCGGTGAAATCGCCAAAAGTAACTTCGATGTCTTCCAAGCGGATCATGGCAACCCTGTCTGATGGAACGCGGAAACGGCGGCTGGCAGGACGGGCTACGTCATGTATTCGAGTTCGATCTTCTCCACCCAGGCGCCCATGTTCTTCTGAACGAAGTTCCAGTCGATGTCCTGCTGCTTCAGGCCGGCGAAAAAGTCCACCACCTCCGGGTTGGCTTTCGCCTGGGCGCTTTTGTTGACGGGCATGGAATTGAACTTCTGGGCGAACTCGCCCTGCACGTCCGCGCTGCCGAACCAGTCGATGAACTTCTGCGCCTGCTCCTTTTTCTTGGTGCCTTTCACCAGGGCTATCTGCTCCACGGCAAGCGGGACACCCACGGAGGGAATGACGGTGTCCACGTTCACTTTGAAGGACTTTTCGCGGTCGGCAATGATCGAGGACGGCATCTGGCCCATGTCCACCTCGCCGGACGCGATGCGGGCAAACAGGTCGGTCTTGGCCACTGCGGGGCTGCCGTTCTTGAAGTACTGCTCAACCTGCTTCCACCCGTCGTCGGAGATCCCAAGATCGCCCGAGTCATCCCGGTAACGCGAAAGGATGCCGGCGAAAACCAGCTGCGCCGTTGCGGTGCCCAGGCCGGTGACCCGCTCATAGCGGCTCCTGAACTCGTCCTTGGACCACAGGTCCGTCCAGTCCTTCGGTGCGGCGTCCTTGGAGATCTTGTCCGAGTTGTAGCCCAGAAGGATGGCCTGCTTCACCAGGGGCCAGTACGTCTCCCCGTCGCCCAGGCCCTTGTCCACCTCGCCCGCCCACGCGGGCTGGTACGCCTCCAGCGCGCCCTCGTTCTTGACCTGGGAGAAGTACATGTTGTTCAGGCCGAACGCGACGTCGGCGATGGGGTTGTTCTTCTCGGCAATGAGCTTGTTGGTGGCATCGGCGCCGCCGGCCCCCACGATCTCGATCTTGAATCCAGCCTCGGCCGCCTTGGCGGCCAACCAGTCGCCCCGGCCCTCCCCGTTGGAGTTGGTGTAGATCACCAGGGTGTCCCCGGACGCTCCCGCGGGAGCTCCGGAGGCTTCACCGGTGGAGGCCGGCGGGGTGGAGCCCCCGCCGCAGCCGGCGAGGAGGGTGGCGGCAACGGCGGCGGCAACCAAAGTCTGCAATTTACGCACGATCAGGACTCATTTCTGGACTGGAATCAGAGCATGTCCGCACAGCCTATAGCCGGGCATGACGAAAACCGGGCTGTTATAGCTATCGATTCGATAAACAGCCCGGCTTCTCACTTTGGACCTGTCGGGAAAACGGTTGGGGCCCCCGGCGTGAACCGGCGGGAAACGTTTCAGTCCTGGTCGGGGGTTCCGCCGAGGTGGTGGGTGGGGATTCGGTCCCGGTCGTAGGTGATCTCCGTATAGCCGTGCGGTTCCGGCTTTCCGTCCCGGCCCAGGTTCACGAAGACGATCTCCTCGATGGTGAGGATGCTCTGCCTGGTGATCATGTTGCGGACCTCGGCGCGCATGGTCAGTGAGGTCCGGCCGAACCGGGTTGCCGTCAGGCCCATCTCGATGAGGTCACCCTGGACCGCGGAGCTGACGAAGTTGATTTCAGAGATGTACTTGGTGACCGCGCGGCCGTTCCCCAATTGGAGGATGGCGTAGATGGCGGCTTCTTCGTCGATCCACTTCAGCAGGCTGCCGCCGAAAAGGGTTCCGTTGGCGTTGAGGTCCTCCGGCCGGACCCATTTGCGGGTCCGGAAGGTGATGTCTGCTGCTTCCATACGGCCGAGGTTAGCTGATGCCGCCCGCCACGGTCCCAGTGTGACGGCTTCCCGGGCCGGCCGGACGCTAGGCCATGGCCGTCTGGGCGGCGCTGTGGGCGTTGATGCGTTTGGCATAGCAGTACGAGTGCTCCACGCCCGTGTAGGGCCCGAAGTTCGGGATCGGCTCGAAGCCTGAATTTTCGTAGAAGTTCCGGCCGTCCGGTTGTGCCGACCCGGCCTCGGCCTTGATCCTGGTTATGCCCTGGCTGAAGGCCTCCGCCTCCAGGGCCGCGAGGATGGAGCTGGCCACCCCAGAGCCACGGGTGTACGGCAGCACGTAGAGCCGCTTGATTTCGGCCGTCGTTCCGTCCAGGAGCCGGAGCCCACCGCAACCCACCGGTTGTCCCGAGCCTTTGTCGTACGCCACCAGGAAGACGGCGCAGTCGGCGCCCGACGGCGGCGGCCCAGGCTCATGGTCGGGCCGGCCGAAGCGGGCGTCGAGTTCTGCCTGCTGCGCGCGGCGAAGGTCAGCGCCCACGGGGTTGGACCAGGCAACCTGTCGAATGTTGAGCCTGGGGTTGGTCTGCATATCTGCCTCGATTCGCCGGAGGGGTATGCCTGACAAGGCTAGGTGCGGCGAGTTACGCAGGTGTTTCCAAGGGGTTAGCGCCCGGATAACCCCCACGCGACCATAAAGTAGATTACTTGGCAGTCTAGTTACCAGTTGGTCTAAAATGATGTCATGGTTTCTATGGGCAACGAGGGATCCGGCTACTGGTACGGACCTGACGGGCAACTGGACTACAGTGCGGCGGTGCTGAAGGCCCTGCGCGATTACCGCGCGGCCGAAACCGAGATTCGCCGAAGCACCAGGGACTCCATGGGCATGGGCGAAACGGACATCCTCGCCCTGCGGTACCTGCTGCGGGTCCAGGCATCGGGGAAGCAGGTTGTCCCCAAGGACCTTAGCCGGTTCCTCAATATTACTAGCGCTTCCACCACATCGCTCATCGACCGCCTGGTGGCCAGTGGGCACGTTCGCCGCGAGGCGCACCCTTACGACCGCCGTTCGGTGGTGGTGGTTCCCACCGTGGAGTCGGACAAGGAGGTCCGGGAGACGCTCGGCGCCATGCACCGCCGCATGATGGCGGTTGCGGAAGGCCTGAGCGCCGAAGAGGCGCGGATCGTGGTCGATTTCCTGCAGCGCATGACCGATTCACTTCAGCTCCGGGAAGAAGAATTAAAAGTTCACTAGCCTGACTAGCTAGTTCGCCTAGTTATATGTAAGCTTACGATTGTTCCCGAAGTTGCTTCCCAACGGAGTCGTGAGTGTGTTGGTCTCTTACACCGAAGTTTCACCGCGTAAACCCGCCATGGGCGTGACCATTCCGGATGCCCGCACGGACCTGACGCGGTCCACCCTGGACGGCACCACAGCGCCGCAGGGACACACCGCCGTCCACTGCGGTACGCCGATGCAGCTGGTGACGCCGGCACTTGGGTGGGAGCGTGCCAGCTACACCTTCGCCCCAACTGTCCCCGGGGACAGCGAGCTTCCGCCCGTGTGGCGTTGCGCCTGCGGGTTCCAGCTTGACGCCTGGAGCACCGGACCCCGCGTGGCACCTCGTTCCGCTGACCTCTCCGCATGAGCGCCAACGGGACGGCAGCTGCGGCGCCGCCGCATTCGTTGCTGAACAGCGGGGCGGCGCCCCTTGCCGGCCGGTACCAGTTGAGGGAACGCCTTGGCCGGGGATCCGCGGCCGAAGTATTTCGCGCGGTGGACCTGGAGGGCGGCCCGGACGTTGCGGTGAAGATCGCGACGGCCGGCGGCCGGAAGCAGCACCAGCGGATCCGGAATGAGGCTGCCGTCCTGGCCCGCTTCAGCCATCCATCCATCGTGAGCCTGGTGGACCAGGGCGTGGTGGCAGGCAGCGGTTCCCGTGCCGGGCGCCCGTACCTCGTGGAGGAACTGGCCCTGGGCGCCAGCCTTGCCGAGGTCATCCGCGCGGACCGCCCTGGGTCCGGTGATGTGGCACTGTGGGCGCGTGGCCTCTTCGGTGCACTCGCCCACCTGCATGCCGGCGGGCTGGTGCACCGCGACATCAAACCCGCGAACCTGATGCTCAGCGGCCTGCGGAGAAGTCCAGTCCGGATCATCGATTTCGGCATTGCCGCCGCCACCGGTTCGGCGCCCGAGCCCGGAATTTCGTCCGGGACAGTGCACTATATGAGTCCCGAGCAGGCATCCGGCGGCACCGTTGCGCCGTCCTGGGACGTGTACTCCACGGGGCTTGTCCTGCTGGAGCTCCTCACCGGCAACAAGGCCTTTCCGGGCACCGTCATTGAATCCCTGGTGGCCCGGACCCTTCGGTCCCCGGACGTCCCGGAGTACCTCGGGGGCTGGGTCCCCCTGCTGCGGTCCCTGACGGCCATGGACCCCGGGGAACGGCCGACGGCGGCAGATGCCGCGGTGATGGCAGCGCAGCTGATTCCCGGGGTCCCGTCAGCCCGCCGCGGCATACCGGCCGTGCGCAGCCGGGCGGACGTGGGCCCATGTCCCGCCGCGCGGGCGCTGCCCCACCGGCGCCACCGGCAGCAGGCCTAGGGGGCGGCTGCGTCCCGGCCCGTCGGGTCCGCGGAGGCGGGGTCCGCCAGGGCGAGGCCGCCCACCGGGCTGCCTTCCCAGTGGATCAGCTTCCAGCCGGTGTCCGGGTCACCCTCCAGCGCCACAATGCCGGTATTGGCCAGCACGTGCCTGGCGGCGAATTCGTGGTCGATGCCGTCGGCCCGGAGCCCGGCCCAGGTCCTGATGGCCGCACCATGGCTCACCACTGCCACTGTGTTGTGCTGCCCGGATGCCCTGTCGACCACCCTGGCGATGGCGGCGTCGAACCGGTCGAAGAACGCGTGGCCGTCGGGTCCTGCGGGCATGCGGTTGTCCAGTTCACCTGCAGCCCAGGAAATGACCGTTCCCATGTACCGCTTATGCGACTCGTGGTCCGTGAGCTTCTCCAGTGCTCCCGCCTCGATCTCGTGCAGCCCCTCCAGCACCGTGGTTTCCAGGCCCCGGAGCCTGCCCAAGGGTGCCGCGGTGATCTGGGTGCGGATCAAGGTTGACGCGTACAGGGCGCCGATGGGTTCGTTGACCAGGGACCGCGCCATCGCCTCTGCCTGCCGTTCGCCCAGTTCGGTGAGGCCCGGTCCCGGGTGGTCGGTGTCCAGCTGGCCCAGCACGTTTCCCGGGGTCTCGCCGTGGCGGATCAGGAGCAACTTCATGACTCCAGTTTCCCACCCCGCCGCAGTGCTGCCGAAACGCCTGCTTCCGGGCCCGGGAGGCACGCCCTGCCTGGACAAACGAAAGGCGCCGGACCCTCCCGGGCCCGGCGCCGTCGTCGTACGTTCCTGCCTTGCGGGGCTTACTTCAGGTGGTCCACCAGCTGGTCCGCGATACCCGTGTATTTGCCGGGCGTGAGGGCCAGGAGGCGGGCCTCAGCGTCGGGGGAGAGGCCCAGGCCCTGCACGAACTCCTGCATGCGCGCAGCGTCCACGCGCTGGCCGCGGGTGAGGTCCTTGAGGCGCTCGTAGGGGTTTTCCATGCCCTCGACGCCGGCAATCGCCTCGGCGCGCATGACCATCTGGATGGCCTCGCCCAGGACCTCCCAGTTGGTGTCCAGGTCCGCTGCCAGGACGTCTTCGGCGACATCCAGGCGCTCCAGGCCCTTGGCAACGTTGGAGATGGCCAGGAGGGAGTGCCCGAATGCGACGCCGATATTGCGCTGGCTGGAGGAATCGGTGAGGTCCCGCTGCCAGCGGGAGGTCACCAGGGTGGAGCCCAGGACATCGAGCAGTCCGGAGGAGATCTCCAGGTTTGCCTCGGCGTTTTCGAAGCGGATGGGGTTGACCTTGTGCGGCATGGTGGACGAACCCGTGGCACCGGCCACTGGGATCTGCGCAAAGTAGCCGATGGAGATGTAGCTCCAGATGTCGGTGCAGACGTTGTGCAGGATGCGGTTGAAGCGGGCAACGTCGGCGTAGAGCTCAGCCTGCCAGTCGTGGCTTTCGATCTGGGTGGTGAGCGGGTTCCAGGTAAGGCCCAGCCCCTCCACGAAGGATTCGGAAACCTGCTGCCAGTCGGCGCCGGGGACGGACGCCACATGGGCCGCGTAGGTGCCGGTGGCCCCGTTGATCTTGCCCAGGTATTCGGTCTTGGCGATCCGGTCCAGCTGGCGGGTCAGGCGGTGCGCGATGACGGCCAGTTCCTTGCCCAGGGTGGTGGGGGTGGCCGGCTGGCCGTGGGTGCGGGACAGCATGGGAACTGCCCGGTTCTCCTCCGCCATGGTGCTGATTTGCGCCACGAGCTTGCGGGCAGCGGGGAGCCACACGTCCTCCACGGCACCCTTCACGCCGAGGGCGTAGGACAGGTTGTTGATGTCCTCGGAGGTGCAGCCGAAGTGGACCATGGCGGTCAGGTTTTCGATGCCGATGGCGGGGAGGCGGCGGCCGATGTAGTACTCCACGGCCTTCACATCGTGCACGGTCACGGCTTCGATTTCAGCCAGTTCGGCGACGGACGCGGCGTCGAATTCAGTGACGATGTCGCGGAGCTGGTCCTGCTGTTCCGGGCTCAGGGGACCGGCGCCGGGAAGGACGTTGTTGCTGGTCAGGTGGATGAGCCATTCCACTTCGACCGCCACGCGGTCCCGGTTCAGGGCGGCCTCGGACAGGTAGTCAACGAGTGGCGCGACGGCGGACTGGTAACGGCCGTCCAGGGGTCCAAGCGCGATCTTTTCCGATGACGCGGCGAGGGCCAGGCGTCCTGAGGGCGTACGGGTATCAGCTGTGGCGGCAGTTTCAGGCATGTGCTGATTCTTTCATGAAGTCCGGGGCCGCCTTAAGCGTGGTCGTCCACGTTACTTGTCCACATAGCCGACGGCGGCGCTTACGGGGGCGGGGCCGCGTGCCTAGCGTTGGGAGCAGCAGGGTTGGGACGGATTATCCGGCCGGGGAGGCTGGGTCGGAAAGCAGGGGGACGGTCCGATGGACGGGATCTGGGACAGCCGGCAGCAGCTGGATGCCACGCTGATGTCGGTCGCGGGCCGCCTTGCAACCTGCAGCGCCAAGGTCGAACAGGTACTTGGCGGATTCCATGACATTCAGCTGCTCGACTGGCAATCTCCGGCCGGGCGCGCTTACCGGGATGCTGTCACTCTCCAGGCCTCCAGCCTGCGCCGCGCCCTCGACCGTCTGCAGGAGGCGCGGCTCGCGGTAGCACGGCGGGCCCAGGACGACACCGGGGTGCCAATCGCCACGTCCGGCTGGCCGCGATGAGCACCGCGGCTCCACGGGGGGAGGGTGACATTGGGCTGTATGGCCCGTCCCGGAACGGCAGTATCACCGTGAGCGGAGGCGTCTCGGGGTTCAGCGTGCAGCTTGAGGAACTCATGGCCGGCGCGGAGAAACTCGACGGGCTCGCACAGGATCTGTTGTGGGCCGAAGAGGAATCCGGCCGCATCCTGGACGAGCTTTGCCGGGCGGACCACCAGCCAGCCTGGTCCGGTGCGGGCTACGTGGCGAGCGTGCGCGACAGTGCATGGGCGCTGCGGACGGTCCGGGCAGAGATGCAACGGATCAGTGCCGAGGTCCGCACCTGCATCCGGGACTACGAGAAGGCTGAAGAGCACGCAAAAACAAGCCAGTATTTCGGGTACCGCAGCCATCAGGATCTCCTGCACTCGGCCATTGTGATCCTGACTTCCAAGGCTGCCGACGGAAAGACTATGGAATGGCTGGTGAGCCAACTGGGCGCGCAGGCCTCGGTAATGAAAACCAACATTGGACAAAACCCCTGGGTCCGGGACGCCGTATTTGGCATTGCATCGGGCCTCAGGCCAAGGCACATTGATGTGCAGCGCGAAGAAGAGATGGCAGTGGACCTGGAGGCTTCGCCGGCCGGCCTGTTGGAGCGGATACGGCAGATTGAGGCACGGGGACCGGGGTTCATCGAAGTCCTTGAGGTGCCAAAAGGAGGGGAAACAGCTTATGTCGTGGTCATTCCCGGCACTCAAGCGGCAGGAATCCAGGCAGGGGGCGACAATCCCTTCGATGAAGCAGGCATCGGCGAGGGAATGTTCTACAGCTCCTCGGAAGTGAACCAGGCAATCCTTGAGGCACTTGAGGCGGCCGGGGCAAAGCGGGGAGCTCCGCTGGTAGCGGTGGGGTACAGCCAGGGCGGCATCCATGCCATGAACCTTGCTGCCGATCCCGAAGTCCTCCGCACCTACGATGTCCGCTACGTGCTTACCGCTGGATCGCCGGTTGCCGGAATTACACCTGGAGTGGGGGTCCGCTCGCTGCACCTGGAGCATGAAGCAGACTGGGTTCCCGGCGCAGACGGAGCACCAAACCCCGACACCCGAGACAGGGTAACGGTCACTCTGACAAATCCGGTAACCACTCCAGAGGGGGAAGGCGCGGGGCTGGGGCCAGGGCACCGACTCAGCGGTTATGGAGAGGCGGCAAGCCTGGTTGGCGCCAGCAAAGATCCCTCACTGGTCCAGTCCACCGCGGCGCTGGGTGCTGTCCTGGGCGCAGGCGGGGCCGTCACGGCTACGCGATTCTCCCTGGCCAGGACTCCGCCGCCCACCGTCCCCAAGGACCGCAGGGATCCCTTTTCCGGGCGGCCACAACCGGGAGCCCGCTAGGAAGTTTCTCCGCACGCGCGGCAGGCGTCAGGAGATTGGGGCGGCGTACAATTCCATGTACCGGCTGGAGCGCAACTGTTCGGGTTGCGGGGCGGGGGCAGCCGGCTGTGGGGCAGGTGCCGGGACGTCGGCAGGGCACCGGTAGTTGTAGTCGAGGTCGTTTTCCGTGAACTGCGTTGTGGTGACAGTTCCGCCCGGCGTCAACGGCGGAGCGCCGCAATACTCTTCTGCCGACTCTGCCGAGTCGGGGCCCGCCAGCCAGTTCTGGAGTTTGTAGAGGTTGCTGCCGGGACTGACGTCACCCGCAATCTCGTTGAACTGATATCCGGTTGAATAGATCCCCACTTCCACCCCGGCCCCCTGCAGGTAGGCCGTCATGCCTTCCAGTTCGGCTGCATTGACTGCCTTGTCCCACAGCCAGCTGTTTCCAAACTCAACATCCAGCCACCACATGCGGTGTATGTCCTGCCCGGCTGCCGCCAGGATGCCGGCTGACGTGGCGGCCATGGCGTAGCCGTGCACGTAGGCGCAGGCCGGGGACGCGGTGCCGTCGCACAAACCATATGGATTGCTGACAGCGGTTTCCCCGTACGTGTTCCCGGCCGGCCACCATAACGACTCCGCGGGCCCGGTCGCGGCAGTGTTCACATACACTGCAGCCGGGGTGCCGTCTGCCGCCTCAGCACTTTGACCCGCCCACGCCAGTTGGGCGGCCAGGCAAGGGTTGGCGGTGTCGGGACGCCCGCCGTTCACCCCGACGATCGCGAAGGGCGGGGGCGCAGGAAGATCAGCGCCGCATTGCGGCCAGGAGATGTCGTTGCCCAACCCCGCGGGGCCGTGCGGTGCGGTGCCGGATTCCGCACGTGCCGGGCCGGCTTGCCATGCCAGGAGCAGGCAGGCAGCGAGACATATCCTGATGGACTTCATAGCTTGACCCCAATGTTCCGGAACCGACAACGACGGGCCGTGCCTGGCCTGAATTGCAGCCTAGGCGGCCGCCAGCGCAGGGGTCATGGGTGGCTGGTACTGGAGTTTGTGCTGCTGATTCGGGGAATGGCACCTGATGGGTACCTGCCCGCCGGCCGCCCTGCTACTTGGCGGCAGGGCACCGTGGGGGCTTCTTCACGTCGGAAGCGGTCCGGGTCAGCGCCGGCCTCCCGGCAGGAGCCCCGCCACCAGGGACACCAGCGAGATGATGATGGCGGCGAGCAGCGCCGTCCAGAAGAAGGAATCTATGGTGAGGTGCACTGGCGTATAGCTGCTGATCCAGGCCGTCAGGTACAGCATGGCCGCGTTGATGACGATGGCGAACAGGCCAAGCGTCAGGATGGTGATGGGCAGCGCGAGGAGGCGCACAAGCGGCCGAACAAAGGCATTGACGACGCCGAAGATGAGGCCGATGAACAGGTAGGCAAGGACAATCCCAATGGTCTCGGTGTCCTGTGAAATCCCGGTTCTGGCGACGGCGTCGGATGCCGCCGTGCTCGAGATGTCCATGCCCGGCAGGATCCAGCTGGCCACCCAGAGCGCAGCGGCGTTAACGACGACCCGAAGGATGAAGGAACCCATGCCCCCATGCTTCCATACCGTTCCCATGGGAACCTGGTGAACGGCAAGGAATTTGTGCCCCGCATACCCCGGGTCCTCGCGGGAGCGGGACGTAGGCTAGAGGCCATGACTTCACCTGAGACCCGGGAGGGCGGAATTGCACCGCGCCCGGTGCTGGACCGGCTGCCCCGCTACGCGGCAGGAAAACCGCCGGCCGCGGTCAGCGGTCTGGCCAGCTTCAAGCTGTCCTCCAATGAAAACCCGTTACCGCCGATCCCGGCAGTGCTGGAAGCCATCGCCAACCAGTCCGACTTCAACCGGTATCCGGATCCCCTGAGCAGCAAGCTTCGCGCTGCCCTTGCGGAATTCCTCGGTGTGCCCGCCGACGACATTGTGACCGGAGCAGGAAGCCTTGGCGCGCTGAACCAGATCCTGGCCGCCTTTGCCGGCCAGAACGAGGACGGGAAAGCGGACGAGGTCATCTATGCGTGGCGCTCTTTTGAGGCTTACCCCATCAGCGTTGGCCTGGCAGGCGCCGAAAGTGTCCAGGTTCCCGTCACGGCCGACGGCCGGCACGACCTCGCAGCCATGGCGGCGGCCGTAAGTGCCCGCACCAAAGTCATCCTTCTCTGCACGCCCAACAACCCCACCGGCCCGGCCCTGGACGCGGCCGAAACCGAAGCCTTCATCCGGTCCGTTCCGCCTGACGTGGTGGTAGTGATCGATGAGGCGTACCAGGAGTTTGTCAGGGCGGAAGGCGCCGTGGACGGAATCGCGCTGTACCGGAAATATCCCAATGTGGTGGTGCTCCGGACCTTCTCCAAGGCGCACGGCCTGGCAGGGCTCCGTGTGGGCTACAGCGTCTCCCATCCCGGGCTGACGCAGTATTTGAGGGTGGCCGCGACTCCATTCGCTGTCTCCCAAATTGCCGAGCAGGCAGCGGTTGTCTCCCTGGCAAATTTTGGCCAGGTTGTGGAAAGGGTACAAAAACTCGTTGACGAGAGGGACCGGGTGGTCAACGGCCTCAAGGACCTCGGCTGGAGCGTCCCTGACGCCCAGGGCAACTTCGTCTGGCTCGCGCTTGGCGCCGAAAGTGCCGCCTTCGCAGAGCTGGCGGGGACGCGGGCTCTCTCGGTGCGGGCCTTCGCCGGAGAAGGCGTGAGGGTCAGCATCGGGGAGCCTGAGGCCAACACGCGGTTCCTCCAATTGTGTGCCGACTATACAAAGGCGCCTGCAACTTCCTAGCACTTAACAAGTAGCCCTCCGGCTACTTACCGAAGATAAAGTTAGGATCAGTAAGCCAATATATATGCCATGCCGGGAATGTATTCCGTGCGCGGCATATATCCCAGCGACATTGCATTGCATCCGGATGCGGCAAGCAAGGAGACGGTATGGGCACTCATCTGCCTTCCACCGAGTTCGACGGAACAGCGGTAGACGACCAGCGGGAAGCCGATGCTGAAGCCGTCATGGGCGAGCCCGCGGCACAAATGGTTCAGCTTCTCGGTCCTGACGGGAAGCTGGGTACCGATCCCGTCTACAGCGCCTACGCGGACAAGCTCACCGCCGGCGACCTGCGGGGCCTGTACGCCGACATGGCCGCGATCCGGCGGTTCGACGTCGAAGCGACCGCCCTCCAGCGCCAGGGCCAGCTGGCCCTGTGGGTGCCGCTGACAGGCCAGGAAGCGGCGCAGATCGGTTCAGGCCGGGCCAGCCAGCCGCAGGACTACATCTTCCCCACTTACCGGGAACACGGCGTGGCGCTTACCCGGAACGTGGACCTTGCCGAACTCCTGCGCCAGTTCCGCGGAGTCTCCAACGGCGGATGGAACCCCAAGGACACCAATTTCCACCTATACACCCTGGTCCTGGCGGCGCAGACCCTTCACGCCGTGGGATACGCCATGGGGATCCAGCGGGACCAGAAGCTCGCGGCCGCCTCCAATACCGCCGGCAGGGAGCCTGACGCCGCCGTCATCGCGTACTTCGGCGACGGCGCCAGCTCGGAAGGCGACGTCCACGAGTCCATGGTGTTTGCCTCCTCCTACAAGGCCCCCGTGGTGTTCTTCTGCCAGAACAACCACTGGGCCATCTCCGTGCCCACCAACGTCCAGACCCGCGTTCCGCTCTCGAACCGTGCCAAGGGATACGGCTTCCCCGGCATCCGGGTGGACGGCAACGACGTGATCGCGGTCCACGCCGTCACCGAGTGGGCGCTGGAGCATGCCCGCCAGGGCAAGGGGCCAGTCCTCATTGAGGCCTTCACGTACCGGGTGGGGGCGCATACCACGGCGGACGATCCCACCAAGTACCGGCAGTCCGAGGAGGAGGATGCCTGGCGGGCCAAGGATCCGCTGGCCCGGCTGGAGAAGTACCTGCGCGCCGAAGGCCTGGCAGATGACGCCTACTTCGCCAAGGTGAAGGCCGACGGTGACGACCTGGCCGCTTATGTCAGGCGCACCGCCCACGATCTTCAGAACCCGGACATCCGGCAGGCCTTCGCCACCGTCTACAGGGAGGCCCACCCGCTGGTGGCCGAGGAACTGGCGTGGTTCGAGGAATACAGCGCAGGATTCGCCGGCGGGGAAGAATCCGCCGGGCACGCAGCAAAGGCAGGCCACTGATGACCACCATGACCATCGCGAAGGCCATCAACGAAGGCCTCCGCGCCACCCTGGCCGCCAACCCCAAGTCGTTGCTGATGGGCGAGGACATCGGACCCCTCGGCGGCGTCTACCGCGTCACTGACGGACTGATCGGCGAGTTCGGCCCGGACCGCGTGGTGGACACCCCGCTGGCCGAGTCCGGAATCATCGGCACCGCCATCGGCCTGGCGCTGAGGGGGTACAGCCCGGTCTGCGAGATCCAGTTCGACGGGTTCGTCTTCCCCGGCTTCAACCAGATCACCACCCAGCTGGCCAAAATCCACTCACGCAGCAACGGCAACCTCACCGTCCCCGTGGTCATCCGCATCCCCTACGGCGGCGGCATCGGCTCCATTGAGCACCACTCCGAATCCCCGGAGGCCCTGTTCGCCCATACGGCCGGCCTGCGCATCATCACCCCGTCCAACCCGCATGACGCCTACTGGATGATCCAGCAGGCCGTGGAGTGCCAGGACCCCGTCATCGTTTTCGAACCCAAGCGCCGCTACTGGCTCAAAGGGGAGGTCGACGTCGAGGCGCCCGGGCCGTCGGAGGATCCGTTCAAGGCCCACGTTCTTCGCGAGGGTACCGACGCCACCGTCGTGGCTTACGGACCCCTGGTTCCCGTGGCATTGGCGGCCGCCAACGCAGCGGAGGAGGACGGCCGGAGCCTCGAGGTCATCGACCTCCGGTCCATTTCCCCCATCGACTTCGACACCGTCACCGCCTCCGTCCAAAAAACCGGCCGGCTGATCGTGACCCACGAGGCCCCCACATTCGGCGGAATCGGAGGCGAAATCGCCGCCCGGATCAGCGAGCGGGCATTCCACTCCCTCGAGGCGCCGGTGATCCGCGTCGGCGGCTTCCACATGCCCTACCCCGTTGCCAAGGTGGAGGAAGACTACCTTCCGGACATCGACCGCATCCTCGAGGCGCTGGACCGCGCCCTCTCCTACTGAGGACACCATGACCCTTAATAAGTTCAACCTGCCCGACGTCGGCGAGGGCCTCACGGAGGCGGAAATCGTCTCCTGGAAGGTCAAGCCCGGCGACACCGTGGCCATCAACGACGTCATCTGCGAGATCGAAACCGCGAAGTCGATCGTGGAACTGCCGTCCCCGTTCGCCGGCACCGTCACCGAACTGCTGGTGGAGGAAGGGGTGACGGTCGACGTCGGGACCGCCATCATCAGTGTCAGCGACGAAGTCTCAGGCGACCCCACCCCCGCCGACGTCCGCGCACCCCAGGCCACCGTCGCTTCCGGTGCCTCCACCCAGCCGCTCTACGGCACGCTGCCCGCAGACGCAGGGGAGGCGGGCGAGACCTCCGCCGCACCCCTGGTGGGTTCCGGGCCGAAGGCCGACGCCGTCAAGCGCCGGCCCCGGAAGACCGCACCGTCGGCCGCCATGACAGTGAACGCGCCCGAGGTCGAACCGGTCCAGCCCCGTACGCCGGCCGAAGTTTCCGCCGGCGCACCTTCCGCCGTCGACACCCGGCCGACCCTCGGCGGCACCATCACGGGCCTTGTCAACCGGGTACTGGCCAAGCCGCCGGTCCGCAAAATTGCCCGCGACCTTGGCATCGACCTCGCCGACGTCGTCGCAACGGGTTCGCGCGGCGAGGTGACCCGCGAAGACCTGGTCAGCTACCAGGCGCAGCGCGACGCCGAACTGGACAAGGCGGACGGCTTCTGGGGCGCGGCCGGAAAGCCGCAGGACCAGCGCGTGGAGAGCATTCCGGTCAAGGGCGTCCGCAAGGCCACGGCCAAGGCGATGGTGGAATCTGCCTTCGCGGCACCGCACGTCAGCATCTTCGTGGACGTCGACGCGAGCCGCACCATGGAATTCGTCAAGCGGCTCAAGGCCTCCCGGGACTTCGAGGGAATCAAGGTCTCGCCGCTGCTCATCCTGGCCAAGGCCGTCATCTGGGCCGCTGCAAGGAATCCCAGCGTGAACGCAGCCTGGGTGGACAACGAAGACGGCAGCGCCGAGATCCAGGTCAAGCACTTCATGAACCTGGGCATTGCCGCGGCCACTCCGCGCGGCCTCATGGTGCCCAACATCAAGAATGCGCAGGACCTGTCCTTGAAGGAGCTGGCCTTGGCGCTGAACGACCTTGCCACGACGGCCAGGGCCGGGAAGACGCAGCCGGCGCAGATGCAGGGCGGGACGCTGACCATCACCAACATCGGGGCCCTGGGCATCGACACCGGTACGCCGATCATCAATCCGGGGGAGGTGGCCATTGTTGCCTTCGGAACCATCAAGCAGAAGCCGTGGGTCCTGGATGGAGAGGTGATTCCCCGCTGGATCACCACCCTGGGCGGATCCTTCGACCACCGCGTGGTGGATGGTGACCTGTCCGCCCGCTTCATGGCCGACGTCGCAGCCATCCTGGAGGAGCCCGCGCTCCTCCTGGACTAGGGAACCGGCCCAGGACATGGCAGTAGGCAACGGGGCGATCCGGAACAGGAACCGCACAGCCAAATGGCTGACGGAGGTCTTCCAGCCGCCGGTGGTGGTTTCCCTGCAGCTGCTGGTCAGCCCACTGGCCCAGCCGGGATTCCCGGGAACCATCGGCTACGGTGCGCTGGCGGCCCTCTTCGTGTGCGTGCTTCCGCTGGTGGTGCTGCTGGTCCTGGTCAGGCTGGGCAAAGTCACGGACCACCACGTCAGCGACCGGAAGCAGCGTGCACCCGTGCTGCTGATGGCGCTGGGCTGCATCGCTCTGGGGCTGCTGGTGCTGGGCGCCGTGGATGCGCCCCAAAGCGTCATTGCGATGGTGCTGGCGGTAGTGGGCGGCGTGGCGGTCCTGGCCGTGGTCAGCCCGTTCTGGAAGATGAGCGGCCACGCCGCTGCCGTGTCCTGCGCGGCCGTCGTATCGGTGCTGATGCTCGGCGCTGCGTGGTCACCGCTGCTGCTCCTGGTCCCGGCGGTCAGCTGGTCGCGGGTGGTGCTGCGGGCCCATTCCCTGGCACAGGTGGTGGCGGGATCGCTCTTCGGCGGCCTGGTGATGGCCGGGATCTGGTGGCTGCTGCAGGGTTGGCTGGTGGGCTGACCTTCTGCGCGGCCGGGGGAATTGCCGGCCTAGTAGGCGGCGTATGCGGTGAAGGCTTCGAGTATGGCCGGATCCGCGGTGGTTCCCAGCACTACTGCGGCGGCGGTCATCAGGCCGCCCATGAGCGCGGCCACCCCGGCCCAGGCGCTCAGGAGCTTCCAGTCCTCGCGCAGGACGCTGCGCACGGTGGCGGGGAGCTGGAGCCCCGGGGTAATGAGGTTGGGCGCACTGTCCAGGCTGCCGTCGTCCAGCAGCGCAACCACACGGTCGTTGCTGCGGTCCACCCGCATGGAGCTGATGTGGTTGCCGTGGCGGGCCAGGAGGATGTCGTGGCCAACAAGCTGGCGGCGCTGCATGGTGATCAAGGGGAGCCCTTCGCTGGTGGGTGGATTCGTCAGTGTCCACGCCGTTGGGGGCCCATCCAATTTTATCGTTGCGCCAGCAGCTTAAATGATGACAATGCGGTGAGAACGGACACCACCCGCAGCGATATCCGCCACCACGGGTGGTGTCCTGCGTTACCCCAAGGGGGTTCCTGGCTCTAGTCGGCGTCGTAGGTGTTGGCGATGTACACGTCGCAAGGGGCGTTGTGGGCCACGCTGTTTGCCACGCTGCCCAGGACCCGGCCGATGCCGTGCATGCGGCGGTTTCCCACCACGATGATGCGGGCATCCATTCGGACGGCTTCCTTGATGAGGGCATCGGCGGGCCGCCCGCGGGCCGCCGAATAGGTGACCGCGACGTCGCGGCCCAAGGATTCCGCCACGGTCCGGGCCACCTGTTCTGCGGCGTCGGCGTCGGAGACGATCCAGCGGTCGCTGCCGCTGCCGAACACCTCGGTCCGGTCGCTGTCAAAGGCCGACACGACGTGCAGCGAGGCGTCCAGTCCCGCCGCCAGGTTCTTGGCCGATTCCGCTGCCCTCTTTGCGGTTTCGCTGCCGTCGACCCCTACAACGATGATTCCACCCATATGCATGCTCCTTTGCTCGGTTTTCGGCGTCCGTGTGGCTTACGCTACAGCGCCGCGATGGCTTCCTGCAGCACCGGCGCCAACCGGCGCACTCCCTCGGCGATGGTATCGGGAGGGACGGCGCTGAAGGCGAGCCTGAGCTTGTTGGACGGCTCGTCCGACGGCGTGAACGCAGCGCCGGGGATAAACACGACGCCGGCATCGATCGCCTTGCGCAGCAGTGGGTAGGTGTCAATGCCCTCCGGCAGCGTCACCCAGACGAAGAAGCCGCCCTGTGGGCTGGTCCAGGTGGTCCCGGCGGGCATGTATTCCTTGAGGGCGGCGAGCATGGCCCGGCACCGCTCGGCGTACAGTCCGCGGTAGGTTTCGATCTGGCCCTTCCAGTCGTAGTCGCGCAGGTAGGCGGAAACCAGCATCTGGTTCAGGGCGGGCGGGCAGAGTGTGACCGATTCCGCGGCGAGGTAGTAGCGGCGCTGCAGGTGTTCCGGAACCAGGGCCCAGCCGATCCGGAGGCCGGGCGCGAAGATCTTGGAGAAGGAGCCGAGGTAGATGACGTCGTCCGGGTTGGCCGCGCGCAGTGGGGGCAGCGGCTCACCTTCGAAGCGGAGGAGTCCGTACGGGTTGTCCTCCAGGACCAAGATATTCGCCCTGCGGCATATATCGACCACCTGCTGCCGCCGTTCCCGGGCCAGGGTGATGCCGGAGGGGTTGTTGAAGTTCGGGATGGTGTAAAGGAACTTGATGCTCCTGCCGGCGAGCTGGAGCGCGGCGATCCGCGCCTCCAGCAGTTCCGGGACCAGGCCGAACTGGTCCATCTCCACCGTTTCCACCCGGACCTGGTATGCCTCGAAAGTGTTCAGTGCGCCGACGTAGGTGGGGTCCTCCACCAGGACCACGTCTCCCGGATTGCAGAAGAGCTTGGTGGCCACATCCTGGGCCGACTGTGATCCCGCGGTGACCACTACGTTCTGGGGGCGGGCGTCCAGGATGCCTTCGGCGGCCATGACCTCGCAGATCTGCTCCCGGAGCTCGGGCGTACCCTGCCCGGCGCCGTACTGCAGGGCAGTAAGTCCATCCTTGGCAATGATGTCCGCTGCAGTCGCTGACAGGCGCTCAAGGGGCAGCGACTGGAGATACGGGCTCCCGCCCGCGAGGGAGACCAGTCCGGGCCGCATTGAAATGTCGAAAACGTCCCTGACGGCGGACTGGCGGATGTTCGCCGCCCGCTCCGAGAACAGTTCCTCGTGGCGGTGGGCCGAGGTGGCTGCGCGCTCGATCGCATCGATGGCTTCGGCAGGCAGCGTTCCGGCGGAGGCATCCAGTGTTTCGTGGGTCACAGAGTCAGGATACAGCCCGATGTTGCTTGCAGGGCAACACCTGTTTATCCCGGACGAGCGAAACGTTCCGTGGACATGAGAGCGCCCGGCACGCGACATAGCGTGCCGGGCGCGTTGCCGGACGGGCTAGGCTGCCGGTGCTGCTGCCGCAAGGGCATCGAAAACGCCCTTGATCTGCTCCACGACCTCGGCGTCGTCCTTGGGGTGGACTTCAGCGAAGCGCACCATGGAACCGGGGACGGCGAGCTTGACGTCTTCCAGGATCTGCGCACCGGCGATGCCGGCGGCCTTGCGGGCTTCATCCTGGGCCCAGACGCCGCCGTACTGGCCAAACGCGGTACCGACGACGGCGGTGGGCTTGCCGGCAAGGGCGCCGGCGCCGAAGGGGCGGGACAGCCAGTCGATGGCATTCTTCAGTGCGGCGGGCACGGTGCCGTTGTGCTCGGGGGTAACCAAAAGGACGGTGTCCGCCTCTTCGGCAGCGGCCCGCAGGGCTGCGGCGGCTGCAGGGACCTGGCCCTCGACGTCGAGGTCCTCGTTGTAGAACGGGATGTTGCCCAGGCTCTCGTGGATCACCACGTCCACCTGCTCCGGCGCATTGAGCTGGATGGCCTCGGCCAGCTTTTGGTTGGTGGACTCGGCGCGGAGGCTGCCGACAAGGGTAAGGACTGTGCTCTTGGTCATGGGAACTCCTGGCTAGGGGAGCGGCGGGGGCCGCATTCGGTCAAACTTCCGGCTCATGGAGCCTTCACCAGACTAAACGGACCGCAGTCCGTTTATATTCCCCATGGCTACACTGTCTGTGTGAGGTCCATCCCAGTGCGGCCGGTCGTGGCCCCCGTGACGGCCGCGGAACGCAGCGACGCCGCCCGGAACCGTGAACGCCTCCTGCTTGCTGCCCGGGAGTTGATCGAACAAGGCGGGGCCGCCGCGCTCACCATGGACCGGCTGGCCGAGCAGGCCGGCGTGGGCAAGGGCACCGTCTTCCGCCGCTTCGGGAGCCGGGCCGGGCTGATGCTCACCCTGCTGAACGACTCGGAGGCCGCGTTCCAGGCCCGCTTCCTGTTCGGCCCGCCACCCCTGGGTCCGGGTGCACCGCCACTGGACCGGCTCATCGCCTTTGGAGCCGGGCGGATCGCGTACGTCGTGGAATTCGGGGACTTGGTGCTCGCAGCCGGAAATGCTTCGAGGGGAAGATTTGAAGTCCCTGCTGCCGCCCTCTGGGACCGCCACGTGGAGATGCTGCTGCGTGAAGCCGGCGCGGAATCCCCGGAGCCCTGGCTGATGGCGGGATCCCTCAACTCGACTCTGGACCCCGAGAGGCTTCTACACCTGATCCGTGAACATGGAGTCACATGCGAACGGCTGGCTGCATCATGGCGAGAGCTTGTGACACGGGTTGTCACAGGCGCGGATGGTACGCGCTGAGCGGACCCTGCGTCCAGTCACGCGGGCTTCACAGAACTATTCATAACGATCTGATACGGCGCGCTTGATTTCCGGGGATTCCCCGGCTTTTCGGCTCGAGGCTTGTGATAGTTTCCTCTGGAATGTGACCCGCAACATAGTCCACCAGGACCTGCCCCCAGGGGCTGCGGGAAGCCAGCTACCCGCTGGTACAGGGGACCCGGTGAGGCGGCACCATCCGTGCTTGTCCGGGGAGGACGGAAGGATCCAGCAGCGCCCATGCTCAAGTACCTCGCCAAGCGCGGCATCACGTATGTGGTCATGATCTTCCTCACCACATCAGCTGGCTACTTCCTGGCCGTCAGCTCACTCAAGCCGGCACTGCTCGAACAGGAGCGCATCCCGCGGCCCACCCCCGAACAGGTGGCGAACTCGATGCGGCTCAAAGGCCTGGACCCGGCGCTCAGCCCGTGGGAGCGCTACGTTGACTGGCTCACCGGCATCGTCACCCGCTGGGACTGGGGCCGCAGCCCCAACGGCGCCTATATCAACGCCGAGTTCGGGGACCGTGTCTGGATCTCCACCCGGCTGTTTCTGGCGTCCATCATCCTGACCCTGGTGATCGGCGTCGCGCTCGGCGTTTATTCGGCGGCACGCCAGTACAAGTTCCAGGACCGGGTCATCACGTCCTACAGCTACCTCGCCTATATCGTGCCGGCGCCCATCGCCTACTTCCTGGTCCAGCTGGGCGCCATCAACATCAACGAGTCCGTGGGCGACCGGATCTTCTTCGTCACCGGCATCTCCACTCCCGGCCTCGCCCCAGGCTGGGCCCAGTTCGTTGACATGCTGGGCCACTACGTGGTGCCCACCGTGGCCATCACCCTGGTTGGCTGGGGTGCCTACCAGATCGCGCAGCGGCAATACCTGCTGGACAACGTCAACGCGGATTTTGTCCGCACCGCACGGGCCAAGGGGCTGACCCGGAACCAGGCGATTGCCCGGCACGCGCTTCGCGTGTCCTTCATCCCGGTGGCCCAGAGCATCGCCTTCACCATCCCGGCCATCTTCGCCGGCGGCTTCTTCGCCGAAAAGATCTTCGCGTGGCCGGGCGTCGGGTCCTGGAGCATCGACGCCATCTCGCTGCAGGACGTCAACGCGGCCACGGCCACACTGGCCTACGGCTCCGTGATCTTCGCCCTGGGCGCCATCCTGGCGGACTTCGCCACCACGCTTGTCGACCCGAGGGTACGGGTGCAGTAGCCATGACCAACCTGAACGCGGTGGACCCGGCAGCAGTGGCGCAGGATGCGCACCTGGAAAGCGCCGACGTCGTCATCGGCAAAACCACCATCATCTTCCGCCGCTTCCTGCGGAACAAGACGGCCGTTGCGGGCCTGGCCATCTTCCTGGCCCTGACCGTTTTCTCGTTCATCGGCGGATTCTTCACCCAGTGGGACAAGGAAACCATCGATCCTTTCAATATCGGCATGCCCCCGTCGGCCGACCACTACCTCGGAACCTCGCAGGCAGGCATCGACCTTTACGCCATGACCGTGGAGGGCACCAGGATCTCCATCCTGATCGGCCTGGTGGTGGGACTGGCGTCGGTCCTGATCGCCGCTGTCTACGGCTGCACCATGGCCTACTTCGGCGGCAAGGTGGACAAGGTCATGCTGTTCATCCTCGAAGCGCTGATCATGATGCCGGCGCTCCTGGTGGTCGCTGTCGCCACGAGCGGCGGCGGGGCCGGGCTGAAGCGCGACCTTCCCTCCTGGCTGCTCCTCATCATCGTCCTGCTGGTGTTCAGCTGGATGGGCACCGCCCGCCTGATCCGGTCCATGTCGATGTCGCTGATGCAGCGTGACTTCGTCAAGGCGGCCCAGTACATGGGCGTCCCGCCGCGCCGGATCGTCTGGCGGCACCTGGTACCAAACATCGGCTCACTGCTGATCCTCGACATCACCCGCGGCGTCACCGCAGCCATCCTGGCCGAGGTCGCCTTCTCCTTCATCGGTATCGGCATCAAGGTCCCGGACGTGAGCCTGGGCGTCCTGATCGGCCAGGCCACCTCCCAGGTGCAAACCTTCCCCTGGATGTTCTGGGTGCCGCTCACCGTGATGTTCCTGCTGACCGGTTCCCTGGCCATGATGAACGACGGCCTGCGCGACGCCTTTGACCCCAGCTCCACCTCCAGCGGCAGGGCCAAAAAAGCCAAAGCCCGGAAAACCACCGCGGAAAAGAAGGCGGCATGAGCAGCGAAACCACCACCGGAGCCACGGACCCATCACGTTCAACCGTGGAACGCCTGCATGTGGCAGGCCTGCACGCCCCCGGCGACGCCGTCTTGTCGGTCCGCGACCTGAACGTCCGCTTCAATACGGAGAACGGCGTTGTGCACGCCGTCAGGGGCGTCGACTTCGACCTGATGCCGGGCAAGACACTCGGGATCGTTGGCGAATCGGGGTCCGGCAAGTCCGTCACCTCGCTGGCCGTCATGGGGCTCCTCCCGCCCACCGCCCAGGTCTCCGGCTCTGTCCGGCTCAAGGGCCGGGAGCTGCTGGGGCTCAGCGACAAGGACATGTGCAAGTACCGCGGCAACGACCTTGCCATGGTCTTCCAGGACCCGTTGTCATCCCTCACCCCGGTGTTCACCGTGGGCACCCAGATCATCGAAGCGCTCACCATCCACCACCCCACCATGAGCAGGAGGGCCAAGGAGGCCCGCGCCGTCGAACTCCTGGCCATGGTGGGGATCCCCAGCCCCAAGGACAGGCTGAAGGCCTTCCCGCATGAATTTTCCGGCGGCATGCGCCAACGCGTCATGATCGCCATCGCCATTGCCAACAACCCCCGCGTCCTGGTTGCGGATGAGCCCACCACGGCCCTGGACGTCACCATCCAGGCCCAGGTCCTCGAGGTGCTTCACACGGCCCAGGAGGAGACGGGCGCGGCGGTGGTCATGATCACCCACGATCTTGGCGTGGTGGCGGGGATGGCAGACGACATCATGGTCATGTACGCAGGAAAACCGGTGGAAACCGGCGCCGTGGAGGACATCTACTACAACCCGCGGATGCCCTACACCATGGGCCTGCTGGGCGCGGTGCCCCGAGTGGATGTGGCCGAGAAGTCCTCGCTCGTTCCCATCGAAGGCATGCCGCCGAACCTGCTGCAGACCCCCACCGGCTGCTCGTTCGCTCCCCGCTGCCCCCTGGCCTCGGAGGCGTGCCTGGAAGGCGAACCTGCGCTGGCACCCGTTGACGGCGACGCCCAGCACCACGCCGCCTGCATCAAATCCGGGTCCCTGGGCGGCGCCGTGGATGTGCACGACGTGTTCGCCGCCCCGCCGGTGGCTGTGTCCCGCTTCGACGCGATTCCCCGGGAGGAGCGGTCCACCGTCCTGGAGCTCAAGGACGTGCGCAAGCACTTCCCCCTGACCAGGGGAGCCCTCATCAAACGCAGGATCGGCACCATCAAGGCGGTGGACGGCCTGAGCTTCGACATCCGCGAAGGCGAATGCTTTTCGATCGTGGGCGAATCGGGCTCGGGAAAGACCACGACGCTCCTGGAAATCATGGAGTTCCATCCGGACCAGGACGGCGAGGTGGTGATCGGCGGCCTGAGCAACAAGCAGGCGGCTGATGCCAAGACCAAGGGCAAGATGCGGCGCGAACTCCAAATGGTGTTCCAGGACCCTACCGGCGCCCTTGATCCGCGCTTCACGGTGTACGAAGTCCTGGCCGAACCCCTGCAGAACGCGGGCATGGACCGGGCCGCGACCAGGAAGCGGATCATGGAGCTGATGAAGCTCGTGGGCCTGCAGCCGGACCACGTCAACCGCTTCCCCAACCAGTTCTCCGGCGGCCAGCGCCAGCGGATCGGGATCGCCCGGGCACTGGCCGTGAACCCCAAGCTGGTGGTCCTCGACGAACCGGTCTCGGCCCTGGATGTCTCGGTCCAGGCCGGGGTCATCAACCTCCTGGACCAGCTGCGCGCAGAGCTGGGCCTGAGCTACCTGCTGGTGGCACACGACCTCTCGGTGGTGCGCCACATCTCCAACCGGGTGGCCGTCATGTACCTCGGCAAGATCGTGGAGGTGGGCGCCGTGGACCGGGTGTTCGACAACCCGCGGCACCCCTACACCCGCGCCCTCCTCTCCGCGATCCCGGTGCCCGATCCCCGGCTGGAACGCACCCGCGAACGCATCATCCTCCAGGGCGACCTGCCCTCGCCGCTGCAGGCCCCCAAAGGCTGCAACTTCGCCACCCGCTGTCCAGTCTTCGCTGCACTTCCGCCTGCCAAGCAGGAGAAGTGCCTCACCGTTGAGCCGCCCCTGGAAACGGCGTCCACTGCCACGGACCAGCAGTTCGCCTGCTTCTTCCCGGACGGGGAACTGGATGAGGACATGCTGGTGGTCCACGAACCGGCGGACCACCATGCGCCCTAAGGACTTTTCGACCCCAAGCACCACCACTCGCACCAAATGAAGGGAAAACCATGAGGAAACTGAACAGGATCGGCGGAGCTGCAGCCATTGCTGCCGCCCTGGCGCTGACGGCCTGCGGCGGTGGCGGTGCCAGCGGCCCCGAAACAGCCAAAGGACAGGAATCCGGGAGCGATCTGTCCAAGCTGATCAGCATCAACGAGAAGCCGGCGTCCGACCTCCAGCAGGGCGGCAAGGTCACCCTGCCGCTGGGCAACATTGGCCCGGACTTCAACGGGTTCTCCAACAACGGCAACAGTGCGGACAACTCCGCCCTGCAGATCCCCATGAACCCGGTTGCCATGAACAGCGGCGGCATCGGCGGCTGCTGGAAGGTGGACTTCAAGGGCAAGGTCACGCCAAACCCTGACTTCTGCGATTCAGTGGACAGCGAGGTCAAGGACGGCAAGCAGACCATCACCATCAAGGTCAACCCCAAGGCCACCTACAACGACGGCACGCCCATCGACGTCAAGGCCTTCAAGAACACCTGGAACATCCTCAAGAGCCCGGACGCCGGCTACGACATCGTCAGCTCGGGCGCCTACGAGTTCGTTGACTCCGTCGAGGCCGGCAGCAACGACAAGGAAGTCATCGTCAAGACCAGCCGCCCGGTCTTCCCCGTGGATTCGCTCTTCTTCGGACTCATCCACCCCGCCGTCAACACCCCCGAGATCTTCAACGAGGGCTTCAACGGCAACATGCACCCGGAGTGGATGGCAGGCCCCTTCAAGCTTGACCAGTACGACACCGCCGCCAAGACGGTAACCATGGTGCCGAACGACAAGTGGTGGGGCCAGAAGCCGGTCCTGGCCAACGTGACGTTCCGCCAGCTGGAAACCAGCGCACAGATCGCCGCCTTCAAGAACGGTGAAATCGACGCGATGTCCGCCAACACCATCTCGCTGTATAAGCAGTTGGACGGCACCAAGGATTCGGACATCCGCCGCGGCCAGCGCCTCTTCGCCGGTGGCCTGAACCTTAACGCCCAGCGCATCACCGACGTCAACGTCCGCAAGGCCATCTTCGCTGCCGTGGACCGCGAAGCCCTCCGCAAGGTCCGCTTCAATGGACTGAACTGGGAAGAGCCCAGCTCCGGTTCCATGATGCTGCTGCCGTTCTCCGAGTACTACCAGGACAACTACCCGGTGAAGGAAACCGGAGCCGATGCGGCCAAGAAGGTCCTCACTGACGCCGGCTACACGGCCAACGCCAACGGCATCATGGAGAAGGACGGCAAGCCCGCCGCCTTCAAGATCAGCAACTTCGGCGACGACCCCACCACCCTGGCAGTGGCCCAGACCCTGCAGAAGCAGCTCCAGGCCGGTGGCATGGATGTGGGCATCGACCAGCGCGCCTCCGCCGACTTCGGCAAGGTGCTGGGCAGCCGCGAGTTCGACCTGAGCATCTCCGGCTACACCGTGGGCCCGGATGCCACCGACGCCGTCAAGCAGTACTACGACTCCAAGGTCAACGAGAACAAGCTGGGCGACGCCGACCTGGACAAGAAGATCGCCGACCTCGCCTCCATCGAGGACAACGCAGCCCGCAACAAGGCAGCCATGGACGTGGAGAAGGAGCACATGGCCAAGTACTACTCCATGGGCGTGGTCTTCAACGGCCCGCAGATCTCCTTCGTCCGCACCGGACTGGCCAACTACGGCCCGTCGCTCTTCCAGAGCACCTCGCAGGTCCCGGACTGGACCACCATCGGCTGGGTAAAGAAGTAACCACCCCCAGCCCTGTCGAGTAGCCGGCACCCCTGGTCTTCCAGGGGTGCCGGCTTCCTTTAACCCGGCGCCTTATCCATACGGGACCGGGGGTAGCGTTGCTTCCATGACCGGAACTGCAGCGGACCCCCGCACCATCCGCACCGCCGTCGTCGGATACGGACTCGCCGGCAGCGTTTTCCACGCGCCGCTGCTGGCAGCCAACGCCAGCTACTCGCTGGACGTCATTGCAACGTCCGACGCCGCGCGGCAGGGATCTGCCTCGTCCCGGCTTCCGGGGGTGGCGGTGGTGCGCGACGGCGCCGCCGTCCTGCAGCGGGCCGCAGACCTTGACCTTGTGGTCCTGGCGACCCCGCCGCTGACCCATTATCCGCTGGCCAAGGCCGCGCTGGAAGCGGGGCTGGACGTGGTGGTGGACAAGCCGTTCGCGGTCACCAGCACCCAGGGACAGGAACTCGTTGCGCTGGCACGGGCGGAGGGACGCGTGCTGACGGTGTTCCACAACCGCCGGTGGGATGGGGATTTCCTCACGCTCCGGAAGTTGCTGGCAACCCAGTCCCTGGGCAAGGTGGCCCGGTTCGAGTCGACGTTCGAGCGGTGGTCCCCCTCCATTGCCAAGGCCTGGAAGGCGCGGGCCACTGCTGCCGACGGCGGAGGCGTCCTGTTCGACCTGGGCACCCACCTGATCGACCAGGCCCTGCAGCTGTTCGGCCCGGCCACCGTCCTCCACGCGGAGCTGCAGGCGCGCCGGTCCGACGAGCGGGCGGATGATGACGCCTTCCTGGCCCTGCGGCACCAGTCCGGTGTGACCAGCCACCTGGCCATGAACATGCTGTGCGCCCAGCAGGGGCCGCGCTTCCGGGTGTTGGGTTCGATCGGCGGCTTCACCAAGAACGGGGTGGACCCGCAGGAGCCTTACATGGCAGCCGGCGGCAGTCCGCGGGATGCGGACTATGGCGTGGAGGCACCGGAATGGGCCGGGCTCCTGGGCCGCGACGGGCACCTGGACCGCCTCGCCACCGAACGCGGGAACTACCCGGAGTTCTACCGCCTGCTGGGGGACAAGATCCTCGACGGCGGAGCAGAGTCATCCCTGCCCCTCCCCGTAAACCCGGAGGACGCCGTCGAGGTCCTCAAAATCATCGAGAGGGCCAGGGAACTGGTTAAATGACTCATCGATTGCTCCGTAAGCGCCGTTCTGAGGGTTCAAAAGGACGATTACGGAGCAATCGATAGAGAGGCCTTAGGCGGAGACCAGCTCGTGCCAGTCGGCGACGAGGGGCAGGTTGTGGGCCTCGGACACGGAGTGGTGCGCCACGTGGCCTGCGGCGATGTTAAGGCCGGCGGCAAGGGCGGGGTCGCGGTCGAAGGCGGCCTTGACGCCCAGGTTTGCCAGGGACACCGCGTAGCGCAGGGTGACGTTGGTCAGCGCGTACGTGGAGGTGTTGGGCACGGCGCCAGGCATGTTGGCCACGCAGTAGAAGATGGTGTTATGCACCTTGTACGTGGGCTCCTGGTGGGTGGTGGGGTGCGTGTCCTCGAAGCAGCCGCCCTGGTCCACGGCGATGTCCACCAGGACCGATCCGGGCTTCATGCGGGCCACGAGGTCGTTGGTGACCAGCTTGGGAGCCTTGGCGCCGGGGATCAGGACGGATCCAATCACCAGGTCGGCGTCCACCACTGACTTCTCGATCTCGTACTTGTTGGAGGCAACGGTCTTCAGCCGTCCCTGGTACTGGGCATCAAGTTCGCGCAGGCGGTTGATGTTGATGTCCAGGATGGTGACGTCGGCACCCAGGCCCAGGGCCATGGCAGCGGCGTTGGTTCCGGCCACGCCGGCGCCCAGGACAACCACCTTCGCGGGGCGCACGCCGGGCACGCCGCCCAGCAGCACGCCCTTGCCGCCGGCCGGTGCCATCAGCGAGGTGGCGCCCACCTGGACGGACAGGCGGCCGGCCACTTCGGACATCGGGGCCAGCAGCGGCAGCGTGCGGCCTTCCTGCACGGTCTCGTAGGCGATGGCGGTGACGCCGGAGTTGATGAGCTCCGCGGTGAGCTCGGGCTCGGCGGCCAAGTGCAGGTAGGTGAAGAGGATCAGGCCCTTGCGGAAGCGGTGGTATTCGGACTTGATCGGTTCCTTGACCTTCATCACCATGTCGGCGCGGGCCCAGACGTCGTCCGCCTCGTTGACGATCTCGGCGCCGGCGATCGAGTATTCCTCGTCCGTGATTCCCGAGCCCAGGCCTGCGCCGCGCTCCACCAGGACGGTGTGCCCGTGGGTGAGGAACTCGTGGACGCCGGCCGCGGTGATGGCCACCCGGAATTCGTTGTTCTTGATTTCTTTGGGGACGCCGATGATCATCGTCTGCTCCAGTTTTCGGGGGCCGGTAGGCCGTACAGGTGGAAGGATTTTCGTGTTTCAACGATAAATCCCGCTGTGAGCCAGGCGACATGATCCCGTGCCCTCGGGCTGGCCGGAACCGCGGGATTCCGCGGTTTTTGGATCCTTAACCTCGACATCCGTCGAGCCTTGGAGCGTCAGGTGTCGCCTCGTGTCCGTTCGTCCGCGGGGCCGCCGGGGCAGTACTGTTGGCCCATGCAGCAGCAGGGTGTGGAACAGCTCGTCGAACAGGTGGCGCAGAAGCTGGGCCGGGGGCTGTCCCTGGAGGATTTGGACGGGCTGCTGCTCGCCTACAGTTCCAACCAGTCCCACGCTGACCGCGTCCGGGTCAACTTCCTGCTGAGCAAGAAGGTCCCGGCGGACGTGAGCGCGTGGCAGCTCGCACACGGGATCGCCACCGCCGTACGGCCTGTTGTGGTGCCGGCCAACCCGGACCTGGGCATGCTGGGCCGCGTGTGCGTCCCGTTGATGGTGCGCGGTTTCCGGGTGGGCTATCTCTGGGTGCAGCAGGACTCGGCGGAGGAAAGCCCGACGGCGATCCTCACGCAGCTGCCGGGCGTCAACCACGAGCTTGAGCTGCTGTCAGGGCTCCTGCTCGACTCGAACACGGCTGAATCGGAATTCCGGCGGGGCCGCGAGCGGGAGTTCCTGGCCGCGTGTGCCGGGGAGCCCAATGCGGTGGCCGCGGTGGCCGGCTGGAAGGAAGTCCAGGGGAGGGGGCCGTGGCAGATGGTCACAGTCCTGGACGCAGACGGCTGGGCCAGCGGCCCGGACCCCATCGCCTCCACCCTGATCCACCGGTCCACCGCGCTGCAGGCCACGGTGGGCGTGGATGCCGCCCTCTTCAGCGCGGGGACGGAGACGCATTCGGTGGTGCTGTTCCGCGAATCGACCGGCCGGGCAAACCATGCCCAGGTCCTGGTGCACTACCAGCTGGAGCTGGCCAAGCGTTCCGGCCGCCCGGTGCACCGGATCATCCTTGGCATCAGTGAAGGCTTCGCGAAGACCCGGCAGCTCTCGGAGGCGTACCGGCAGTCACGGATGGCGGCCCAGGCGGCCGCGGTGGATCCGCCGCTGGGCGAGCTGGTGGACTGCAGGGCCACCGGCGTGTACCAGCTGCTGGCCTCCGCCGGGGGAGGAGTAGGTGCTTGGGCGGACTCCGGGTCGGTGTACTTCCGCATGCTCGAGGACCATGACCGCAACGGTGAGCTCATTCCGGTCCTGGAGCTGCTCTATGACAACGACGGCTCGGTCCAGGACGTGGCCACCAGGCTCCACCTGCACCGCAGCAGCATCTACAACAGGCTCGGACGGATCAGGCAGCTGCTGGGCGTGGACCCGCTGAAGGGGATGCCCCGGCTGGAGCTGCACGCGGCCCTCAAGATGCGGCGCTGGGCAGGGCGGCCCAGGATTTGATGGCATCCGCCACCTGCCGCGGGCGCAGGTGCTGGACCACGTGCCCGGCGTGCTGGATCTCCGCGAAGCTTCCCTCCGGCACTGCCCGGGAGAGTTGGAGCGACCAGTCAGCGCCTGCCACCTGGTCGTTGTCGCCGCGCAGCACCAGGACCGGAACGTTGATCCCGGCCAGCCTCCGCTCCGTAGGGTAGGCCATCATGACGGGGAGCACGGTGAAATACCAGCGGGGCCCGCAGCGGAAGTAGTCCGAGAGCACGAGCCAGTTCGACCCTGGGCTCTCCCTGAGGAGGGCGTCCAGGAACAGCGCCATGCCCTGCCGCACGACGGTCCGGTGCCGCGAGTCCACCACCGGACCCATGAGGACCAGCCGTTGCGCCTGGCCGGGAGCATAGAGCGCTGCCTCGATGGCGAACTGCACGCCCATGGAATGCCCCACCAGGATGTAGGAGGCGATGCCGCTTGCCTTGAGTGCCTGGGCGATGAAGGCGCCGTAGTCGGCCACGGACAGCTGCCGCTCCGGCCTGGGCGTTCCAGCGAAGCCCGGCAGTTCCAAGGAGTACGTTGGGGCAACGGCGGCGAGCTCACCGTGCAAGCGGCGAAGGTAGCGGTGTGAAACGCCGATGCCGTGAATGAGGATGTAGGCCGGTGCCATGGAGGCGCCTGCGGCATCCGGTCCAGGGGCTGGTGTCCCGTCAGCCCAGAGGATCCGGCCCGTGAAACCGTTCGCTTCCATGTCGGCTGAGTGGAGCACAACATCCTTCCGGCGCCGTGGCCAGGACAGGGGGGCCCGCACTATTCGCCCGCGCCGGCGTCGACGGCCGCGTTCTTGCCTTGCTTGCGCTTCTGTTCGGCAAGCTTCTGCTGCTCCAGCCAGGCCATGATGTGGGCCGTGCGGATCCGGCGGTGCGATCCGCGGTACTCCACCGGGATTTCCCCGCGATCGGTCATGTTCCGCAGGTAGGTGTGCGAAATCCCGGCCAGTTCGGCGGCCTGGGAGGTTGTCAGCATCTCCTCCACGCTGCTCACCGTCACCGTTTCGCCGCGTCCCAGCCTGGCGAGGAGATCGACGACGGCGTCCCGGGCCTCCGCGGGCAGCCGGTGGACGGTGCCGTCCACGAACACGGTGACGTCGTTGCTGTCCTCGAGGGCGCGCGTCAGGGCGCGGGCCTCGCCGGCGGGCAGGCCGGCCGAGACCCGGGGGGCTATCAGTGCCATGGACGTAGCCTATCCCGGGTGCCGCCCGCCCGCGGCTGGTCAGAGTCCCAGTTCCTCCAGGACCGGCAGCTTTTCGCGCACCCAGGCCCGCGCCTCGGTGGCACTCGGGGCGGAGAGGGCCAGCTTGGCCAGTTCCTGGGCCTCGGACAGGGTTACCGTCTTCAGGACCGCGGCCACTGCGGCCAGCGAACGCGCGGTCATGGAGAGTGTATTGACGCCAAGGCCGGTAAGGACGACGGCGAGGGCAGGATCGGCGGCAGCCTCACCACAGACTCCAACGGGTTTGTTGTGGCCCTCGGCGCGGGATCCTTCGACGGTCAGTCCGACGAGGCGCAGGACTGCGGGCTGCCACGGGGTGTTCAGGTTGGCCAGCGGGCCCAGCTGGCGGTCGGCCGCCATGGCGTACTGCGTGAGGTCGTTGGTGCCCAGGCTGGCGAATTCCACTTCGCGGAGGATCGCTTCTGCGGTGAGGGCGGCGGAGGGGACCTCCACCATGACGCCGGGGGTCTTGATCCCGGCGTCCGCGCACATGGAGGCGAAGCGCGCCGCTTCCTCGGCCGTGGAGATCATCGGAGCCATGACCCAGACGTCGGCTTCGGACTGCTGCTGGGCCAGGGCAATGGCTTCCAGCTGCCGGTCCAGGACGCCCGGCGTGGTGAAGTCGGTGCGGTAGCCGCGAACGCCCAGGGCAGGGTTGGGCTCCGTGGAGTCGGTCAGGAACGGAAGCGGCTTGTCGGCGCCGGCGTCGAGCGTGCGGAGTACCACCTTCTTGCCGGGGAAGGCATCAAACACGCTCTTGTAGGCCGCCGCCTGCTCCTCCACGGAAGGTTCCGTGTCCCGTTCCAGGAAGCAGAACTCGGTGCGGAACAGGCCCACGCCCTGGGCGCCCAGCTTGGCAGCTGCTTCGGCGTCCTTGCCGCCGCCCACGTTGGCGAGGAGCGGCACCTCGTGGCCGTCCGCCGTCGTACCCGTGCCGTTGAATTCGGCCAGCAGGGAGGCCGTTGCCGCCCAGGCTTCGGCCGTGGCACGGAGGGTCTCGTCGGGTTCGGCGGTGATGCTGCCGGCCGCGCCGTCCACGTACACCTCGGTGCCGTCCGGAAGTTCATCAACGCCCACGGCTGCGACCACGGCGGGCAGGCCGAGCGAGCGGGCGATGATGGCAGTGTGGGACTGGGGTCCGCCGCCGGCGGTGACCAGCGCCAGGATCTTGTTGGGGTCCAGCGTGGCGGTATCGGCGGGGGCCAGGTCTTCAGCCACCAGGACAAACGGGGTGCTGGAGGCGGGAATGCCGGGCGCGGGGACGCCCCGCAGCTCAGCGACGATCCGGGCGCGGACGTCCAGGACGTCGGTGGCGCGTTCGGCCATGTAGCCGCCCAGGTTGTGCAGCATCTCCGACACCGAGGAGCCTGATTCCCAGATGGCGCGCTCGGCGGAGGTGCCCCGGGCCACCAGCTTGGCCGCGCCCTTGATCAGCATGGTGTCCTTGGCCATCAGTGCAGTGGCTTCAAGGACCGCCTTTCCGTCTCCGGTGGCGTGCGCGGCGCGGTCCTTCAGCTCGTCGTGCACGGCCTGCGAGGCCGCCTTCAGGGCAGCCGTGGCTTCTTCCGCCGTGGTGTCCGGCGCCAGCTGCTCACCTGCAGGAGGCTCACTGATCGGTTTGGGCATCTGGCGGATGGTGCCGATGACGCGGCCTGGACTGACGCCTACTCCTGGGAAGTTCTGCACTGAAGGTCCTCATTCTCTGCCGGTAGCCAGGCCCGCCAAACATTTCCGGCGCCGTGCCGGAACACCGCCGGACTGCCACGTCAGGAGGTGGAAACGAGCCTGAAAAAATTGTATGTGATTCAGTTCATATAGCAACGCTATAGGTGCTAGGGTAGCGGTTATGAGTTTGGATGGCCAGCTTCCCCCCAAAATGCGGCTGCTCCGTGCTGCCGCGGAACTGCTGGCAAATTCCGCGGGAGCTCCGGTTTCCACCCGCCAGATCACCCAGCTGGCAGGGGTCTCCGCTCCCACCCTGTACCACCACTTCGGTGACAAGGAAGGTCTGTTCGACGCCGTCGTCGCCGCAGGATTTGAAGAATATGTCGCGGGCGAAAGGGATTTCGCCCCTTCCGGACAGCCCCTCGAGGACATCCGGAGAATGTGGGACAACCACGTCCAGTTCGGGCTCAACCAGCCCGAGCTGTACCTGGTGATGTTCGGCAATATCCGTCCGGAAAGCCGGCCCGCCATCGTGGCGGACGCCGAGGCGCTGATGGAGGAGATGCTGAACAAGGCAGCGGCGGCGGGCCAGCTGAACGTCCAGCCCCGGGAAGCGGCCAGGTCCATCCTGGCGGCCAACGTGGGCGTGACGCTGATGCTGATTGCGGAGCCCGCCACCGAACGCAACCTCGAACTGTCCACCATGACCCGGGACGCCATGATTTTCGCGGTGTCCGCCGAGCCCGCCAGCGGCCCGGCCCCGGGCGGCGCCGGAAAGTCCTCGGTGGTGGTGGCAGCGATCGCCCTGAACGCCGCACTTCAGGCCTCGCACTCTGACCAGCTTTCCAGCTCGGAACTCAAGCTTTTCCTCGAATGGCTCCACCGGATCTCCACCAGCCCGGCCGGGTAGCCCCACAACCACGCATTACCCAGCAGTACGTCGTCGTAATCATCGGACCAATCCTGCGGAGCAGCAGGAATGACGGTTAGGAAATCACATGGCAACAGAGACAGTTGCAAAACCCCGCACCAGCGCGCGCGTGCACGTCCAAAAGTTCGGGACATTCCTGTCCGGCATGATCATGCCCAACATCGGGGCGTTCATCGCCTGGGGCATCATCACCGCCCTCTTCATTGAGAAGGGGTGGCTGCCCGTACCGCAGCTCGGTGGTTTCGGCGAGACCGACGGGAAGCCCAACATTGGCCTGGTAGGCCCCATGATCACCTACCTCTTGCCGCTGCTGATCGGCTACACCGGCGGCAAGATGGTCTACGACGTCCGCGGCGGCGTGGTGGGGGCAATCGGCACCATGGGCGTGATCGTCGGTGCCGGCATCCCGATGTTCATCGGCGCCATGATCATGGGCCCGCTGGGCGGCTGGACCATGAAGAAGATCGACTCGATCTGGGACGGCAAGATCCGCCCCGGCTTCGAGATGCTGGTCAACAACTTCTCCGCAGGCATCTGGGGCGCCCTGCTGGCGCTGCTGGGCTTCTACGGCATATCGCCGCTGGTCACGGCGTTCAGTACTGCCGCAGGCAACTTCGTGCAGTTCCTGGTCCACAACGGCCTCCTGCCGCTGACCAGCATCTTTATCGAGCCCGCCAAGGTCCTGTTCCTGAACAACGCCATCAACCACGGTGTGCTCACCCCGCTGGGCGTGCAGCAGTCGCTGGAGCAGGGCAAGTCCATCCTGTTCCTGCTGGAGGCCAACCCCGGTCCCGGCCTGGGCCTCCTGCTCGCCTACGCGTTCTTCGGCCGCGGCGCCGCCAAGGCATCGGCCCCCGGCGCAGCCATCATCCAGTTCCTCGGCGGCATCCACGAGATCTACTTCCCGTACGTCCTGATGCGTCCGCTGCTGATCCTGGGTACCATCGCCGGCGGCATGACCGGCATCGCCACCCTGGCCGTCACCAACTCCGGCCTGGTCGCTCCGGCCGCCCCGGGTTCCATCTTCGCCGTGCTGGCGCAGACCTCGCGTGACAGCTACTTCGGCGTCATCCTGTCCGTGGTGCTCGCGGCGGCCGTCTCCTTCCTGGTGTCCTCGGTCATCCTGCGCACCACCAAGCACAGCGACGAGGCCGACCTGGGTGACGCCACCGCCCGCATGGAAGCCATGAAGGGCAAGAAGAGCTCGGTTGCCTCAACCCTCACCGGTGCCGCTGCAGGAACTGCCGCTGGTGCAGCCGCCGGCCGCGGCGGGGTGGGCGTCCTGGCGGGCCCCGTGCGGAACGTCGTGTTCGCCTGCGACGCCGGTATGGGCTCCAGCGCCATGGGCGCCTCGGTGCTGCGGAACAAGATCAAGGCCGCAGGCTTCCCGGACGTCAAGGTCACCAATGCCTCGATTGCCAACCTCACGGACACCTACGATGTGGTGGTCACCCACCAGGACCTCACCGAACGCGCCAAGCCGGCCACGTCCAGCGCCGTCCACTACTCCGTGGACAACTTCATGAGCAGCCCGCGCTACGACGAGATCGTCGAGCTGGTCCGTGAGAGCAACACCGAAGGGGAAAAGTCCGACGCCGGCACCACCCACGGTGCGCACGCCGCCGACGCCCCCGTTGACGCAGCGCCCGCTGCCGCGGGAACAGCTGCGGCGTCCGGCGCCTCCGCCAACGGAACCTCCGAGATCCTGGCCCGCGAGAGTGTGGTGCTGGCCGGTAAGGCCACCACCCGTGACGCCGCCATCGACGAGGCCGGCCGGCTCCTGCTGGCGCGCGGTGCCGTGGACGAGGGCTACATTGCCGCCATGCACGAACGCGAGGAATCTGTGTCCACCTACATGGGCAGCTTCCTGGCCATCCCGCACGGCACCAACGCAGCCAAGGACCACATCCGCAAGTCGGCGGTGTCCGTCATCCGCTACCCGGAAGGCATCGACTGGAACGGCAAGCAGGTCAAGTTCGTGGTGGGCGTGGCAGGCATCAACAACGAGCACCTGCACATCCTGTCCTCCATCGCCAAGGTCTTCACCAACAAGGAGCAGGTTGCCCGGCTCGAGGCTGCCACGTCCGAGGATGAAGTCCTGGAGCTCTTCGGAAAGGTCAACGCATAGTGAAGGCAGTACATTTCGGTGCCGGCAACATCGGCCGCGGCTTCGTGGGCCTGCTCCTGCATGACGCAGGCTACGAGGTGGTGTTCGCGGACGTGGCCGACGAACTCATCACCCGGCTCTCGCAGGCCGACAGCTACGCTGTGCACGAGGTGGGGGAGAACCCGGCCGTGCGCACCGTGGACAACTTCCGGGCGCTGAACTCCAACGCCCAGGAAGCTGAGCTGGTCCAGGAAATCTCGACGGCGGACATCGTCACCACGGCGGTGGGCCCGCACATCCTGAAGTTCGTGGCACCCGTGATCGCCAAGGGCATTGTTGCCAGGGAACCGGGGCTCGCACCGCTCCAGGTGATGGCCTGCGAGAACGCCATCAACGCCACGGACATCCTGGCCAGGGAGGTGGCATCCCAGCCGGGAGTCACCGCAGCAGTCCTTGACGGCAAGGCTGTGTTCGCCAACACCGCCGTGGACCGGATCGTGCCGAACCAGGAGGCCGGGCAGGGCCTGGACGTGACCGTGGAGACCTTCTACGAGTGGGTCATCGACCGCACCGCCTTCGGCGACGCGGCCCCGGTGATCCCTGGCGCCACGTTCGTGGATGACCTGTCGCCGTACATCGAGCGGAAGCTGTTCACCGTCAATACCGGGCATGCCTCGGCGGCGTATCTCGGCTTCGAAGCGGGCGTGGAGAAGATTTCCGATGCCATGGCGGACCAGGATGTGGCCGAGGATGTGCGGGCGGTGCTGGAGGAAACCAAGCAGCTCCTGGTGGCCAAGCACGGGTTCAGCAACGACGAACAGGAGGCTTACGTCCAGAAGATCCTGGTCCGGTTCTCCAACCCGTACCTGCCTGACACCGTGAACCGGGTGGGCCGTGCACCGCTGCGGAAGCTGAGCCGGCATGAACGGTTCATCGGCCCGGCTGCGGAACTGGCGGAACGCGGCGTGGTGCCGGAAGCCCTGCTGGGTGCCATTGCCGCCGCCCTGCGCTTTACCGATCCTGCGGATACCGAGGCCACCGAGCTGGCGGCCATCCTGGGCTCGGAAAGTCCGGTGGATGCCACGGAGAAGATCACCGGGCTCGAAAAGGACCACCCGCTGTTCAACGCCGTCGCCACCCTGGTGGAGGAGCGGCAGGCGGAGCTGGCCCGCACCCCGGCCTGACGCCCCCCGGCACGCGCCATCACTTCCTGCGGCTTTTAACGCAACGCGCCATCCGATCCTGCAGGAATTCCGGCAACGCCCCATCACAACGACGCCGGCACTTCCCCAAGTGCCGGCGTCGTTCGGTTCCTGTGCAAAGCTGGGCAGGTGACCCCTGCTGAAGATGCCGTTCCTGCCCTGTTTACCGCCGACGTCGACGGCGGGACGTTCAGACTCCGCCACGCCACCCGCGCCGACCTGCCCGCCATAGTGCGGCTGCTGGCCGACGACGCCATGGGGGCCGGACGGGAGTACGGCGCGGACATGGAACCCTACGAACTGGCTTTTGAAGCGATCGCGGCCGACCCCTCCCACTTGCTGGTGGTGGGCGAATTGGTGCGGCCCGGCGAAAATTCTCCAGCGGTGGTGGCCACGTTCCAGCTGAGCTTTCTCCCCGGCATTTCCAGGCACGGGGCATGGCGCTCGCAGCTCGAGGGCGTCCGGGTGGACGCGTCCCTCCGCAGCCAGGGGATCGGGAAGCTGATGGTGGGCTGGGCCATCGCGGAGTCCCGCAGGCGGAGCTGCAACCTGATGCAGCTGACAACGCACCAGAGCCGCACGGCCGCGCATCGGTTTTACGAACAGCTGGGTTTCGAGGCCAGCCACGTCGGGATGAAGTTGACCCTCTAGGGCCTTGACCGTTAGGTGCCCTAAATGTTAGGCTACCTAACGATGAATGACATAGATCCCCAGTTGGAGGAACTCGCCGGCGGGTTCCGCGAAGCCCTCCGCCACAGCGTTTACCTGGTCCGGCGGCTCGACGCGGACGGTGAACTCAGCGCCGCCCAGCTCAGCACCCTCAAGATGCTGCTCGGCGATGGCCAGCGCGTCGGCGAGATCGCGCGGAACCTCGGGGTCCGCGTGCCCAGCGCCACCGAGCAGATCATCAAGCTTGAACGCGCAGGCCTTGCGCGCCGCGAACCTGACCCGGCAGACTCCCGCGCCGTCCGGGTGATCCTCACCCCCGAAGGCCGCGCCGCCGTCGACGCCGCGAACAAGCGCCGCAACCAGGTGATGGCAGACATCCTCAGCGGCCTTACCGACCGGGACCGCAAAGCCCTGGCGGAAGCCCTTCCGGTGATCGACAAAATCAATGCGTCACTCCAGAACTGAACCACCCACCCCGCACTGAAACAGCCACGAACTTAGGAGTACCCTCCATGGACGGCCAGCTCGCAGAAACCCTGCCGGCACCAGAATCCACCCTGCAGGCCGAAAAGGCCTCGTTCCTGAAGCAGCCCAAGGCAGTATGGGCCACCGCCCTCGCCGCAGTGTTCGCTTTCATGGGGATCGGGCTGGTGGACCCCATCCTCCCGGCAATCGCCACCAACCTCAATGCCAGCCCCAGCCAGGTATCGCTGCTCTTCACCAGCTACTTCCTGGTCACCGCACTCGCCATGCTGATCACCGGCTTTGTTTCCTCCAGGATCGGGGGCAAGAAGACCCTGCTGATCGGCCTGGCCGTCATCGTCGTCTTCTCGTCATTGTCCGGCCTGTCCGCGAGCGTCGGTGAATTGGTGGGCTTCCGCGCCGGCTGGGGCCTGGGCAACGCCCTGTTCGTGGCCACCGCCCTCGCTGTAATCGTGGGCGTGGCCAGCGGCGGTGCCGGCACCGCCATCATCCTCTACGAAGCCGCCCTGGGCCTTGGCATCTCCCTGGGCCCGCTCCTGGGAGCCCTTCTGGGCGGCTGGCAGTGGCGCGCACCGTTCTTCGGCACTGCGGTCCTGATGGCGGCCGCCTTCATCGCCCTGATCGCCCTGCTGCCTAAAACGCCGCTGCCCGAACGCAAGGTGCGGCTGCGCGACCCGCTGCTGGCACTGGGCCACAAGGGCCTGCGGACGACGGCGGCAAGCGGCTTGTTCTACAACTACGGCTTCTTCACCATCCTGGCTTTCACCCCCTTCATCCTGGGCATGAACGCCTACGGCATCGGCGGCGTGTTCTTCGGCTGGGGCGTAGCCGTGGCGGTCTTCTCCGTCTTCGTTGCCCCGCCCCTGCAGGCCCGCTTCGGCGCCGTCAAGGTCCTGACCGGCACACTGTTCCTGCTCATGCTGGACCTGGCCGGGCTGGGACTGGCCGCCGGGCACTCGGTTCCTGCCGTCGTCGTCCTGGTGATCGTTGCCGGTGCCCTGCTGGGCGTCAACAACACCATTTACACCGAACTGGCCATGGGCGTCTCCGATTCGCCCCGGCCCGTGGCGTCCTCCGGCTACAACTTCGTCCGCTGGATGGGCGGAGCCCTGGCCCCCTTCCTGGCAGCCCAGCTCGGTGAACACTTCGGTCCGCAGGTTCCGTTCTTCGCCGGTGCCGTGGCCATGGTGATTGCCATCCTGATCGCCTTCGGTGGCCGGGCCTACCTGTCCTCGCACGAACCGCACGTCGTGTAGATATCCGGACAACGAACAAACCCTCCATCACACCAGGTGATGGAGGGTTTGTTGTTTTCCGGCGAAAGCCGATGGGGCGTCCCCGGAAAGGCCGCCGGATGTGATGGGGCGTTACTTGGCTTTCGCTGAACCCTTCGGCACGAACAGCGTCTCAGCCTGCTCCAGGGACATGCCGTTGGTCTCCGGCACCTTGAACATGACGAAGAAGAAGGACGCGGCAGCGAACAGGGCGTACATGGCATACGTCAGCGGCAGGGACGCCGAGGCCATGACCGGGAAGCTGAGGGTGATCGCGAAGTTGGCCACCCACTGCGCCGCCGCTGCCAGGCCCAGCGCGCGGGCGCGGATCCGGGACGGGAAGATCTCGCCCAGGAGCACCCATACCAGCGGACCCCAGGAGGCACCGAAGCTGATGACGAAGATGTTGGCGGCCACGAGGGCAACCGGACCCCATGCGCCGGGGAGGCTGATGTCCTCGCCCGAGCCGGTGGCGGAGGAGAAGGCCAGGGCCATGGCGCCCAGGGACACGGCCATGCCCACGGAGCCGGCCAGCAGGATGGGCCTGCGGCCCACACGGTCCACCAGCGCAATGGCCACCAGGGTGACCAGGATGTTGGTGATGGACGTTGCCACCGAGATGGCCAGGGAGTCCTTCTCCTGGAACCCCACAGCCTTCCACAGGGTGGTGGAGTAGTAGAAGATCACGTTGATCCCCACGAACTGCTGCAGTACGGAGAGGATGATGCCCACCCAGACCACTGCCTGCAGGCCCAGGGTCTTGCCGCGCAGCGATCCCTTCTGGCCGGCCACCTTGTCCTCCTCGATGGCTTCGCGGATATCGCGGATATGGCGCTCCGTGTCCTCCGCGGGTGCGATCGAGTCGAAGATCGTCCGGGCCTCGTCCTCCTTGCCCTGGAAGACCAGGAACCGCGGGGATTCGGGCAGGGTGAAGGCAACCCAGCCGTACACGACGGCCGGCACCGCAGCACCGAGGAACATCCACCGCCACGCCTCAATGCCCAGCCAGAAGGCCTGGTCTGCGCCCCCTGCGCTGGTGGCGAAGAGCGCGTCGGAGAGCAGGGCGGCAAAGATACCCGTGGTGATGGCCAGCTGCTGCAGGGATGCGAGGCGGCCGCGGACCTTTCGCGGCGAAATCTCGGATATGTATGCCGGTGCGATCACGGACGCCAGGCCGATGCCCAGGCCGCCTACCAGGCGCCAGAACACCAGGTCCCACACGCCGAACGCGAACCCCGTACCGATGGCGCTGACCAGGAACAGCAGCGCGCCCAGCTTCATGGCCGGAATGCGGCCGTAGCGGTCAGCCACTTTGCCGGCCAGGAAGGCGCCGGCCGCGCAGCCCAGCAAGGCGATGGCCACGGCAAAACCGGTCACTGCCTCGGACAGGGCAAATTCTTCCTTCATGGCGTCCACGGCCCCGTTGACCACGGACGAGTCGAAGCCGAAGAGGAATCCGCCCACCGCCCCCGCAAGTGCCAGCCAGATCACCCGCCGCGGTATCCCGGTATTGGTCTGCTCCTGTGCAGTGGGCATGGTTCTCCCTGGGTTTGGGGGTTTATGGATGCGGTGCGGACGTCGTCGGCTGCGGTACCGGCCGGAGGGGCCGGCGCACACGCGCTAAACAGTGTGGCACGTCACCGCCGCAGGTTCCACTTGGCAGGGTCTGCCCGGGCCTTAAGGAACGACGACGACGGCGGGCCGTGCCGCCGTCGTCGTCTCATCCCACTGTCCCGCTCACCCCGGCAGGGTGCCCGGCGTCAGTGCGCCGGGATCTGCATGCTGTCGTCGTCCTGCGGGGATGCTTTCTGGTCCGTCAGCTTCTTGCGGGGAAGGGCGAAGCTGATGAGGAATGCCAGGCCCGTCAGGGCCGCGGCCGTCAGCATCACCGTGTCAATGGACGTGGCGAAGCCTTCGGTAATGGGCCTGGTGAGCGTGCTGTTGGCGGTGTGGAGCCAGCTGGTGTCGTTCAGGGAGTCGTTGGACGCGCCGTTCTTGAAGAAGTCGTACAGCTTGGCATTGGCCGGGTCCGACGCGACGGCGGGATCCTTCAGGACGGCCAGGTAGGCGGGGTCCGTGGTGGCGGCCTTCATGCCGTCGGCAATCCGGTTTGCGGCCAGGCTGAAGAGCATGGAGATGAAGACTGCGGTTCCCACGGCGCCGCCCATGGAGCGGAAGAACGCGGCCGAGGAGGTTCCCACGCCCATGTCCCGCGGCGGGACCGAGGTCTGCATGGCCAGGGTGAGCGGCTGCATGCAGAAGCCCAGGCCGACGCCGAAGAAGACCGCGATGACGCCCGGCACCCAGAGCCCGGTGTCAACGCCCAGGGAGAAGCCCATCACCAGGGCGGCCGCGGTCAGGATGCCGGTGCCCATGATGGGGAAGATGCGGAACGTCCCGGAGGCGGAGATGGTGCGGCCGGCGGTGATGGAACCGAACAGGATGCCCACCGTGAAGGTGATCATCATCAGGCCGGCCTCGGTGGGGGTGAGGCCCTTCACGAGCTGGAGGTACATGGGGAGCATCGCGATGGCGCCGAACATCCCGATGCCGATGATGAAGTTCAGCAGGGAAGACAGCCCGAACGTGACGTTGTGGAAGAGCCGGAGCGGGATCAGGGCGTAGTCGCCGGCACGCTTTTCCGCCAGCAGGAACCACGCAATGCCCACCACGCCCAGGCCATAGCAAAGGAAGGAGTTCAGCGACGTCCAGCCCCAGGTGCGGCCCTGTTCGGCCACCAGCAGGAGCGGAACGATGGCGACGGTGATCGCGGCTGCGCCCCAGTAGTCGATCTTCTGCTTCAGGTGCTTGGCGGGCAGGTGCAGGAACAGGAAGACCACCGTGAGCGCGGCGAGGCCAATGGGGATGTTGATGAAGAACACCCAGCGCCAGCCGTCAAAACCGAGGATGTTGGCGGAACCGGCGAACGCGCCGCCCACCACCGGGCCCAGGACGGAGGAGATGCCGAACACCGACATGAAGTAGCCCTGGAACTTGGCGCGGTCCTTGAGCGAGACGATGTCGCCGATGATGGTCAGCGCCAGGGCCAGCAGGCCGCCGGCGCCCAGGCCCTGGATGCCGCGGGCAACTGCGAGTTCGGTCATCGAGTGGACCGAGCCGGCGTACAGCGAGCCCACCAGGAAGATGAGGATCGCCGTCAGGTACAGCGGGCGGCGGCCGAAGATGTCGCTCAACTTGCCGTAGAGCGGCGTGCTGACGGTGGACGTGATGAGGTACGCGGTGGTGGCCCAGGCCTGCAGCGAGAGCCCGTCGAGGTCGTTGGCGATGGTGTAGATGGACGTGGAGACGATGGTCTGGTCAAGCGACGCCAGGAACATGCCCAGCATCAGGCCCACCATTACCGTGACGATCTGTCGTTGCGTCAGTGTTTCTCCGGCACGGGGCGCGGAAGGGGCTTTGGACATGGGTGCTCCAAGGAAAGAAAAGGATATAAGCAGCGATAGTTGCTTTCAGTAACTATCTTACCGGTTCTTTCTATTCCCCGTCCTTCGGATTTTTACCGAAAAAGTTTTGCCCGTCCTTCCTCACGACTCCACGAGGATGCCGTCCGGGTCGCACCAGACAGTGGCTCCGGGGCGGAAGGTCACGCCGTCGATCACTACATCCACGTCAACCTCGCCGGCTCCGGCCTTCTGGCTTTTGCGGGGGTTGCTGCCGAGCGCCTTGACGCCAAGATCCAGTTCCGCGATGGCCAGCCGGTCGCGGATGGCGCCATTAATGACGACGCCGGCCCAGCCGTTGGCCACGGCGCTTTCGGCAATCATGTCCCCCATCAGGGCAGTCCCCAGCGAGCCGCCGCCGTCCACCACCAGGACCGCACCGTTCCCCGGGGAGCCGAGCGTGGACTTCACCAGGGCGTTGTCCTGGTAACAGCGGATGGTCCGGACCGGGCCGCTGAAATGGGAGCGGCCGCCCAGGGACTGGAACTGCAGCGAGACGGACGCCAGCCCGTCGCCGCGCTCATCATAAAGATCGGCGGTGTTCACGGCCGGGGCGGATCCGGTTCCTGCTGGTGTGGTCACGTGGCTCTCCTCGCCTGGTGGTGGATTATGCACATGCGGCGCCTTGGGACGGGCGGCGCGATACCGCCCACGATAGTCTGATCCCACTGCCAAACGGCCGCACCGGGGGGAGCCACGCAATGAGCCTGTCCAACACTCCCGCGCCCTCGGGGCCGCCCGCGGAAGAGGAGAGCACCGGGGCGGCGCTCGCCGAGCCGGTGCGAAAGGTCACCGCCCGCTGGGTGACCGGCCTGGTGCTGGTGAACGTGGGTATCAACGCGGCGTTTTTCGGGCCGATTAACGTTTTCATCGGCCAACAGGCCATCAGCATCGACGCGCCCAGCAAGGAAGCCATCCTCTCGCTGGTCACGGCCTGCGGCGCGGCTGTTTCCCTGGTGGCCAATCCCCTGTCCGGCGCGTTCTCGGACCGGACAACGTCACGCTTCGGCCGCCGGGCTCCGTGGGTGCTGGCCGGGGCAGTGCTTGCTGCTGCGGCGCTTGTGGCTATGTCCTTCTCGGGCGCCGTGGCCCTGATGGCCCTCTTCTGGTGCCTGGTGCAGCTGGGCGCAAATGCCGCCTACGCAGCGATCACCGCTGCGGTCCCCGACCGGGTCCCCGTGGTCCAGCGCGGGGGAGTGGGCGGCCTCGCAGCGATGGGCCAGACCCTCGGCATCCTCACCGGGGCGGTTTTCGGAGCCGTGGTCTCGGGAAACTTCCTGGTGGGCTATTGGCTCTGCGCAGGGGCCCTGCTGCTGTCCGTTCTGCCGTACCTGTTCCACCGCAATGACCCCGCTCTGCCCAAGTCGGAACTGGAGGCTTTCCGCCTCGGGCTTTTTCTCAAGGGTTTCTGGATCAGCCCGTTTATCTACCCGGACTTCGCCTGGGCCTGGCTGACACGCTTCCTGGTGAACGTTGGCAACCAACTGACCATCGTCTACCTGCTCTTCTTCCTGCGGGACGTCATCCACCATGAGGACCCCGCCGCGGGAGTGCTGGTCCTGACGGGCATTTACGCCGTCATGGTGATGATCACCGCCGTGGTCGCTGGGCCCTGGAGCGACCGGGTGGGCCGCCGGAAGCCCTTCGTCATCGCCTCCTCCGCCACCATCGCGATGGCGGGTGCCATCATGGCGTTCTTTCCCGTGTGGCCCGGAGCCCTGGCCGGTGCCGCCGTCCTGGGCATTGGGTTTGGCGCCTACCTTGCCGTTGACTTCGCACTGTTGACCCAGGTCCTGCCCTTCGCGGTCAGCCGCGGCAAGGACATGGGGGTCATCAACGTGGCCAACTCGCTGCCGCAGGTGGTTGCCCCGGGGCTGGCGCTGCTGGCCGTGGCCTACGGGGGTGGCTACCGGACACTGTTCCTCACGGCGGCGGTCATCGGACTGTTGGGCGCCGTCTTCGTGGTGAAGATCAAGGGCGTCGACTGACCTTGCGGCCCTTGATAGTAAGGGTGGCTGACGAATTAGGGCACGGACCTGTGCCGTATAGTTGAACCGGCTGCAGGGCGGTACGGAAGTGGGGGCGCTCCTGGCCGCAGTCGCTAAAACACAACCCCGGAATGCTGATGCCCGAGACTTTTTCAGACCATCCGCCCATGGCCGCCAGGCCTTCCGCTCCGCGCCAGCGGCTCCGCTATGCACGGATCCTCGACACCGCTGCAGGGTTTGCCCGGACCGGGCTTGACGCCGTGGAACTCTCCGAGGTCGCGGAAAAAGCGGACGTTCCGCTCGGCACGCTCTACCGGTACTTTCCCTCCCCAACGCACCTGATGCTCGCCTTGTACCGCCAGCAGCTTGATGAGCTGCAGGCAGGGTCCCGCGGCTCGTCCCCGCGCTTCCGCGGCCGGGCGCTTTCCGGCCTGCTGATGGAGATCTTCCACATGCGCGTCATGCAGCCCGCGGTGGAGCAGTGCCTCAGCCGGGGCGTCTACCTCCCCGAGAAGGACACCACGGATCTGCTGCGCGAGATCGACGCGCTCAGTGAGAAGCTTGTGGCCGGAGCCTGCGGTGATGCCGTTGGCGCCCGAGTCCTGCTCCTGACCGTCACTGGTCTGGTCCAGTCAGTGCGCAACCGCCGCCTCTCGCTCTTCGAAGCCGAGGAGGACCTCAAAAAGGCCTGCGGACGGCTGTCCCCCGGTGCTGAATCAGGGTTCACAGTGGGCAAAACCGCGTAACTGGTCTAGACCAAAACGGCATTAAATCCGCCATAATCACGTGATGCGGACCACAAAATGTCCTGCGTAAGCGTTTTAGCAGGGTTGCTTCGTGTCAAGGGTGGCCTGACCGCACCCTTGGGGCTGCCTACCATGGAGGCACAGGAGCGGTCAGGGCGGAAACATCCCCGGCGTTCCCCACGGACCCGCCACCCCTGGGTTTCCTGTCGCACTACTTTCCATGCTGGGCCCGCTGCCGGGCACCAGCCCCATGTGCCGTGCGCCCACGGCAAGCACCAGGAGACAACGACGTGTCCATTGACGCAATCACCGCCACCGACAACTCAGCAGCCACTGCCCTGACCGAAGAAGAGATCTTCGGCGCCCACCAGGGCGGCAAGCTGTCCGTCACCAGTACTGTTCCGCTGTCCAACAAGCGGGACCTGTCCATCGCCTACACGCCGGGTGTCGCCGAGGTCAGCCGTGCCATCCATGCCAAGCCCGAACTCGCCCGCACACTGACCTGGGCGGAACGCCTGGTGGTCGTGGTCAGCGATGGCACCGCCGTCCTGGGCCTGGGCAACATTGGCGCCAGCGCCTCGCTTCCGGTGATGGAAGGCAAGTCCGCCCTCTTCAAGACCTTTGGCGACCTTGACTCCATCCCGCTGGTACTCAACACCACCGATGTGGACGAGATCGTGGAGACCCTGGTCCGCCTCCGCCCCAGCTTCGGCGCCGTGAACCTCGAAGACATCTCGGCACCGCGCTGCTTCGAGCTTGAGGAAAAGCTCATCGAAGCCCTGGACTGCCCGGTCATGCACGACGACCAGCACGGCACCGCCGTGGTGGCCCTTGCTGCGCTCACCAACGCCGCGAAGGTAACCGGCCGCGGCCTCGAAGGGCTCAAGGTCGTGGTGTCTGGTGCAGGCGCGGCCGGAATCGCCGTTGCCGAAATCCTGCTGGCAGCGGGCATCACCGACGTGGTGCTGCTCGATTCCCGGGGTGTCATCAACAGCAACCGAGCCGACCTCGCCGCAAGCCCCGCGGGCAAGAAAGCGGACATCGCCGGCCGCAGCAACCCCCGCAGCATTTCGGGCGGACCCGCCGAGGCGCTGGCCGGTGCCGACGTCTTCATCGGCGTCTCCTCCTCCAAGCTGGACGAGGCGCACCTTGCCACCATGAACAAGGACGCCATCGTGTTCGCGCTGTCCAACCCGGACCCCGAAGTCCTGCCTGAGGTTGCCGTGAAGTACGCCGCCGTTGTGGCCACGGGCCGCAGTGATTTCCCGAACCAGATCAACAACGTCCTGGCGTTCCCCGGCATTTTCCGCGGTGCCCTCGACGCCGGCGCCCGCCGCATCACCCCTGCCATGAAGCTTGCGGCGGCACGCGCCATCGCCGAGCTCGCCGAAGAGGAACTGTCGGCCGACTACATCGTGCCCAGCCCCCTGGACCCCCGCGTGGCCCCGGCAGTCACCGCCGCGGTCGCCGCAGCGGTCGAAGCAGGGTAGGGCTTCCTTCCCCGGAAACCACGACGGCGGTGCCTCCTTTCCTGAAGGAGGTACCGCCGTCGGGCATTAAGGCAGCACCCTAGACTGGGCACCATGAGCTCCGAAACCGTGGTGACCATCCTGTGCGGCCTGGCGATCCTGGTGGGGGTGGCCGGCACCATCATTCCTGTCCTGCCCGGGAGCGTCCTGATCGGCGTGAGCCTGCTGGCGTGGGCCATCTGGGGCGGTGCCGGAACGGCGGGATGGGTGGTATTCGCAGTGGCCATGATTTTTGTGGCCGCAGGAATGACAGCTGGCGCCGTCCTCACCGGCCGGAAACTGAAGCAGCACGCCATTCCAAGCCGCAGCGTCGTGGTGGCTTTGGTGGCGGGTGTGGCGGGAATGTTCATCATCCCGGTAGTGGGACTCTTCGTTGGCTTCGCCGCCGGGCTGCTGGCCAGCGAGTTCCTCCGCACCCGGAACATGTCGACGGCGGCGCGATCCAGCTGGGCGGCACTGAAGGCCACGGGTCTGGGAATGCTCGCCGAATTCGGGCTCGCCTGCCTGGCTGCCAGTACCTGGGTGATCGGGGTGTGGATAGCCGCGGCCGGCGCTTAGAGTCCCAGGCCGCCCGGAAGTTTGTCACCGAGGCCACCGGGAAGCTTCTGCAGCAGGTCGGCAGGATTGATGCCAAGCCTGGACAAAGGTGCTTCCCACCCTCCCTGAATATGGAGCCGGGACAAGGCCCCCAGTCCGGCGCCGCCTTCCGGGATGGGCGTCCGCCTCCGGCCGGCCGCGGTTAGCATGGAAGGATGGGCTCCGGGGAAACTGCACCGATCTACTGGGACAGCCGCGACCTCACTCCCTTCGGCCAGCCATACCTTCGCACTCCGGTCCACGACCTTGCCGGAGGTGTGGGCGGCCTGCTGACCGGCGTCCTGGGCGGGCGCAATCCCGCCCTGCTGTCCGTCGACGGCGAGGTGCCCCGGCTCAAGCGGCTGATGCCCAAGCCGGCCAAGGCGGTCCACGAGGCTGTCTTCACGAGCCGCGAACCGGAACGCCTGATCACCCTGGCGCGCGCCTACCCCGGCTGGGCCGGTCTCTGCTACCTGATGGCCGGACTGCTGATATACAAGCATGGCGGCTACCTGCGGGCTTCCGAGCTCCTCCAGCGCGGCCTCACCACCAGGAACGACGACGAGGCGAACCGCTACTCCTCCACCTACCTCACCCGGATCGTCACCAGGATAGAACTGGCCGAGCGGGTAGAGATCCCCGTCCTGTTCAGTGAGGAATCGGTGTTCCTGGCCCTCGCCCACTCGCTCCGCGAGACGGGCCGCACGGAAGCTGCTCTCGATGCGCTCACCGGGCTGCCGCCGTCGCTGCCCATGGCCCTGGCGCGCTGCTCTCTGGCCCTTGGGCTGGGTCGAACCCGGACCGTCATCGACTGGACCGACGGACTGCTGAACGCGGACGATCTTTCCGCCGCCCTGCTGCTGGTCCGCGCCCGTGCCTTGCGCAGGGAGGGCCGGCTGGACGCCGCACACCAAGCCATCGCTGAGGTACTCCGCCGTCGCAAGACCCACCTGACGCTCCGCAATGATGCGTTGACTGACCGGGCGCTGCTGGTGCTGGAATCAAGCCGCCGGACGCTGAACCCGCGTGACTGGGGGCGCCGGCGCCCGGACCCGGAACCGCAGCGTGAGCTTGGGGCACCGGTACCCATCCGCAAGGACGAGGAGATGCGGCGGATCTGGGAGCAGGACTGGAAGGAACTCAACGGGGACTAGAAGCCCCGGGCCGGTGCTACGCCCGGCCGGCCAGGAGCGGCACCAGCTGCTCCCCGAGCAGCACGGCCCCCAGCGCCACCATGATGATGCCGCTGGCGAGGGTGACTGCCCGGGCGGCGCCGGGCCGGCTTTGCAGAAGGGTTCGTGAGAGCAGGGCCACCAACGTGTAAACCACACCCACCAGGACAACGAACGTCATGCCGAGCAGTCCGGACTGCACGGGCACGGGCAGGGAAGCATCGGCGCTGATGAACTGTGGGATGAGCGCCACGTAGAAGAGCAGGCCCTTGGGGTTGATCCCGCTGGTGCCCATGCCCTGCAGGAAGGTGCGCAGCTGGGTGCCGGAGCCGCCGTCGGCATGGGCGCTGAAGGTGGCCCCACGCCAGGACCGGAGGGTTCCCACACCGAGCCACAGCAGGTAGCCGGCACCTGCCAGGGTGATCCAGCCCAGGACGCCGGGCAACCCGGCCAGCACCGCGGCCAGTCCTGCCACCAGCAGGACCGTGTGCAGGACATATCCGCCGCATAGTCCTGCCACCGCCGGAACGAAGCTGCGCTGCCTCAGTCCCGCTGCGATGGTGTAGGCCCAGTCCACTCCCGGCGTGCACGCCAGGGCGGCGGCCACCACCAAAAATGCCAGGAACAGCTGCGGATTCATGGTTTTCTCCTGTCGGAATACTCTCAGGAGCAACCATAGGGAGAATTCAGCCAAAAGTGCTGTCCGGTTTTCGCCCGACCCACCGCCGAACCGATATGTTTATTGCGTGATCGACAGTATCGACAGGAATATTTTGCGCCACCTCCAGGAGGATGGCAGGATGACGGCCACGGCGCTTGCTGCCAAGGTGGGGCTGACGGTGGCACCATGCCACCGGAGACTGAGGGAACTGGAACAGTCCGGAGTCATCCGCGGCTACAAGGCGGACGTCGACCCGGCTGCGGTGGGCCTGGGGTTCGAGGCGATCGTGTTCGTCACGCTCCGCCAGGTGGACAGGTCCACGATGGAGATTTTTGAGAACCGGGTGGCAGGGAACCCGAACATCATCGAGGCCCAGCGGCTGTTCGGCTCGCCTGACTACCTGCTGAAGATCATCGCCGAAGACCTGCCGGCCTACCAGCGTTTCTACGACACCGAGCTCACGTCCCTGCCCGGGGTGGAGCGGCTGACGTCAACGCTGGTCATGAAGAACCTGAAATCCAACGCCGGCCCGCCGGTGTAGCAGCTGGGCAACGGCTACCCTTCGAGCAATCCGGTGGTGCGGTACGGGATGACCTCGCGCAAGAACATGCTCGTGGACGTCCTGACGATGCCGGGACAAAGGCGGATTTCTTCGGAGACGCGGTAGAGGTCGTCAGGGCTTTTGGCCACCACGCGGATGAGGAGGTCGGTGTCCCCGGCCGGCGCGTGGCACTCCAGGACTTCGGGGATCCGCCGCAGTGCATCGATGGCCTCATTCAAGTGGCTTTGGTCAAGTTCTGCGCTCACGGCCGCCGCGACGCCGCGCCCCAGGGCCGATGGCAGGACGCGGCTGCTGTTGGGCCGGAGGGCGCCCGACGCCGCCATCCGCTCCATCCGTGACTGCACGGTTCCGCGTGCCAGGCCCAGCTTTTGGGCGAGCACCATGACCGGGATCCGCGGGTCCTGATCCAGTGCATTCAGGATCCGCTTGTCTGTTGCGTCCAGTTCCTGCAATCTGATCACTTCCTGCCTGCTCCCGCGTAAGGAATTGATCAGTATGACTAACCAAAGTCCTGCTTGTTGTACCAACTGTAGGTCGTCTGCTGGAATGGTGGCAACAAGGGCAAAAGCTACCGCTCGAACCCGCAGGCTTACAGGTTTCCCGGCACACCACCCGCACCCTGGACACCGCTTCCCGCAAGGAGGCCGCCGCTGAATGAGGCTTGTTCACACCATGCTCACTCTGCAAACACGGCAAGAGCCCCTGGGTTACCGACGTCGGAATTCCGCTGTCATCGGTAGCTGAGGGGCTCTTGTGTCGTTCGGTCTAGGGTTGGTTCATGACCTCCGCCGGCCGCTTCGCCCCCAGCCCCTCCGGCGAACTACATATCGGGAACCTCCGCACCGCCATGCTCGCCTGGCTCTTCGCCCGCTCCACCGGCCGGGCCTTCCTGTTGCGGGTGGAGGACCTCGACCGTGCCCGCGCCGGGGCGGAGGCGGAGCAGTTGCGGGACTTGGCCGCCATCGGCGTCACCTGGGACGGCGACGTGGTGAGGCAGACGGCCCGGGGGCCCCTCTATGCCGAGGCAATCACCCGGCTCACGCGGGCGGGCCTCACGTACGAGTGTTTCTGCACCCGCCGGGAGATCCAGGAGGCGGCGTCCGCGCCGCATGCCCCGCAGGGCGCCTACCCGGGAACCTGCCGAAACCTGGACCGCGCGGAACTGGAGTTCAAGCGTTCCATCCGGCCCGCCGCCCTCCGCCTGCGGGCCGGCGTCGCGGAGTTCACCGTGACGGATGTCCTCCACGGCCAGTTCACGGGGGTGGTGGACGACTTTGTGCTGCGGCGCAACGACGGCGTCACGGCCTATAACCTTGCCGTGGTGGTGGACGATGCCGAACAGGGCATAGACCAGGTGGTCCGCGGTGATGACTTGCTCCCGTCCACGCCCCGCCAGGCGTATCTCGCAAGCCTCTTGAATATTCCAATACCGGAATATGCGCATGTTCCCCTTGTGGTGAACCACGACGGCGTGCGGCTGGCCAAGCGTGACGGTGCGGTCACGCTCGCTGACCTGGCGAAGACCGGGGTGGCGGCAGGGGAGGTCCGGGACAGGCTGCTGGCGTCCGTCGGACTGCCGGGCGGGACGCTGGGGCAGGCGTTGCCGGCCTTCCGCCCCGGAGCCCTGCCCCGGGAACCTTGGGTGTGGACACCCAAGGCGGCAACCACGCCCTAGGCTTAGTGCATGTCACGCGAGCACTTTCCGGAGCAGAACCCCGCACCCAGGTTTACGGTGGAAACAGCCAAGGTCCTGGCCGAAGTGGCCCACAACAGGCAAAAGGACAAGCTGAAGCGCCCGTACCGGGAGCACGTCCTTGCCGTGGGCGATGCCCTGGCGGACTTCGACGACGAGATCCGGATCGCCGGGTATCTCCACGACATCGCCGAGGACACACCTATCACCCGCCAGGCACTGCTGGACATGGGGGTCCCGGAGCGTTCGGTGGACATCATCGAGCGCGTCACTAACCGACTGCACAGCAACCCGGATGATTACCAGGCCGGCATGCTCGAGATCGCCCAGGACCATGACGCCGCCCTGGTCAAGATCGCCGACAATGCCCACAATTCGCTGCCGGAACGTGTCCAGGCGCTCGCGGCGAAGTGGCCGGACAAGCCTCCGGTCACCAAGTACCGTGATGCCAGGCCCGTGCTGTATGCCGCCGTAGAGGTGGAAGAAGTCCGGAAGATCCTGGCCCGGGCCAACCCATGGTTGCTTGAGGAATTCGACGCCCAGCTGGACGAGGCCGACGACACGGACTACGAAAACCTCCGGTACGACTCCGGTTCCGGGAGCTAGACCCGCCCCAGCGCCTCGATGTCCTCAAGGAAATCCGCCTGCACTTCAGCGCTCACGGTGGTCCGGGTGTCACCGATGGCATCCAGGTAGTCCTGGGTGGAAGGGCCCTTCCGCACCGCCTCCCGGACGGACACATCGCCCCCCGAGGCCAGCCCGCCGTCGTCGTACACTGCCTTTTCCAGGGCCCGCTGTGACGCGCTCCGGGCGGCATACTCGATATCCGCCGGGGAGAAACCATCGGTGCGCTCCACCAGGAGTTCCACGTCCACGCCGTCCACCACGGTGGCGGGGATGAAGCGCTGCCACATGGCTTCGCGTGCCTGCCGGTCCGGCAACCCGATGGGGATGACGTAGTCGAACCGACCGTGGCGCAGGAATGCAGAGTCCAGGGCGCGGATGAAGTTGGTGGCGCAGACCAGGAGCCTGCCGGGCTGTTCGCGGAACGCCGGGATGATCTTGAGCAGCTCGTTGGTCACGCCCTGCAGCGGCGACGGCGGGTCCCCGGCCCGTTGCGAGGCGATTTCCTCCACCTCGTCGATGAACACCACCGCGTGCTCCAACTCGGCGATTTCCAGGAAGGTTTCGCGCAGTGCGCCGGCCAGGCCCTGGGGATCACCGGCCAGCCGCGAGGGGAACACTTCCACGAACGGCCATTCGAGCCGGGACGCGATGGCCTTGGCGAAGGTGGTCTTGCCGGTGCCTGGGGGGCCGAACAGGACGACGGCGCGCGGCGGCACCACGCCGAATTCATCGGCCAGGTCCGCCTCGGCGAGTGGAAGCACCAGGCGGCGTTCGAGCAGTTCCTTTTCCTTGCGCATCCCCGCCACGTTTTCCCACAGGTCGCGTGCCAGGACCCGGCCGCCGAGCTGGCCGAGGGCACCGAGCTCCTGCCGCTGGACCGGGATGGTGCGTTCGAAGTAGCGGAGGTTCTTCTTGAGCGCGAAGCCGCGGCCCAGGAACGCCTCCACCCGGGTTTCGGATTCCGGCATCAGCGCCGAAAGCTTGTTCAGGCCATGCGGGGCCATCCGGCTTTCGACGGCGGCCAGCAGCGAGGTGCCGATGCCGCGGCCCCGGTATTCGGGCAGGGTGGCGAGGAAGACAATCCAGCCCTGGTCGTGGGCGGCCCGCCCGACGGCGGCGCCCACCACCTGCTCACCCAGCACCGCCACCACTGCATGGTCTTTTTCGCAGGAGGCGAGGACCTCGGACAGGGCATAGACGGGCTCCACGTTGTTGGCCTTAAGCGTCTCCCACAGGTGCAGGATCCCGTCCAGGTCCGCCGAATGGAAATCCCTGATCCGCCAGTTGGTCATGCGTTACTCCTGTTGGTTCGTCGTCGAGCCAGTCCCGGTGGGCCAGCGTTTGGCACCTGGAAGTGAGCTTATGCGACGCCGCCGCCCGGGAGGGTTGCGGCGGCGTTGCATGACGTCCACTCAGAGGCCCAGCGCGTCCATGGAGTGCCGCAGGGTGTCCGCAGAGTGACGCAGTGCTGCCAGCTCGTCGTCGTCCATGGGTGTCTCAAGAACCCGGTGCACGCCGCCGCGGCCCACCACGCTGGGCAGGGAAAGCGCCACCCCGGAGATCCCGTAGAGCCCCGACAGGACCGTGGATACGGGCAGGACGGCGTTGTCGTCGCGGAGCAGCGCTTCCACGATGCGGGCGCCGGAGAGGCCGATGGCGTAGTTCGTGGCCCCTTTGCCCGCGATGACCTTGTAAGCGGCCTGCACCACTTCCTTGGCGGCGCCCGTGAGGGATTCGGGCGTGAAGATCCGTTCCCCGCCAACCGTCCAGTCGCGGATCGGGACCGGGCCGATGGTGGCGCCGGACCACAGCGGGAATTCGGTGTCGCCGTGCTCGCCCACCATGCTGGCGTGGACGCTGGTGACGGAGACCCCTGCCCGGCGGGCCAACAGCCAGCGCAGCCGGGACGTGTCCAGTACCGTTCCGGAGGAGAAGATCCGCTCCGGGGGCAGTCCGGAAATCCGCTGCGCGGCCACCGTCAGGACATCGCACGGGTTGGTCACCAGGACATAGACAGCATCCGGTGCCTGCTCCAGCAGCGGCGGCATCAACTGCTCCAGGATCCGCACATTGGTGCCGGCCAGGTCCAGCCGGCTCTGGCCGGGGTTCTGCTTGGCGCCGGCCGTGATGACCACGACGTCGGCGCCTTCCGTAACGGCGATGTCCCCGCCGCCTGTTACGGTGGCCGACGCCGCGGCGAACTGGCTGCCATGGGCAAGGTCCAGGGCTTCAGCCTCCGCCTTGGGCGCGTTGACATCGAACAGTGCGATGTTGCTGGCAGAGCCGCGGATCAATGCTGCGTACGCCAGCGAGGTTCCGACGCTTCCCGCGCCTACCACCGCGAGCTTGGATCCTGCCATGGTGCACCCTTCCTTTCCGGAGCCGTTGAGTGTGTCCTACCCGAAGAGTAGCGTGGCCCACATCACTCAAACCCCCATTTAGGAGCCACCATGCCACATTTCGGACGCCGGCTCGCAGCTGTTACTGCCGCGCTGGCCATAAGCGTCACCACGGGGGCCGTCAGCCCCGCAGTCGCGACAAACCCGCATGAAGGCGACGGGCGCCACACCGACAAGAACCCCACGGCCACCGGTTACGGCGGCGCGGTGAGTACTGTGGACCCGGAAGCGTCAGCGGCGGCCATCGATGTCCTCAGCCATGGCGGAAATGCCGTTGATGCCGCCGTCGCCGCGGCAGCCACCTTGGGGGTCACCGAACCGTACAGCGCCGGAATTGGCGGTGGCGGCTACTTCGTCTACTACGACGCGAAGTCCCGGAAAGTCAGCACCATCGATGGGCGGGAAACGGCGCCGGCGGGTATCACCCATGATGCCTTTATCGATCCGAAGACCGGCAAATCTTACAACTTCACGCCAGAACTCGTCACCAGCGGCGTCTCGGTGGGCGTCCCGGGAACGCCCGCCACGTGGGAACGCGCGCTGGAGCGTTGGGGGAAGTTCAGCCTGAAGAAGGCGCTGGAACCTGCCATTGAGGTCGCTGACCGCGGATTCGTGGTGGACAAGACGTTCAATCTTCAGACCACAGAGAACAAGGTCCGCTTCTCCGCTTTCCCCGCCACCAGCGAGATCTACCTTCCGGGCGGCGAGGCGCCCGCCGTAGGATCAGTCCTGAAGAACCCCGACCTCGCAGACACCTACCGGCTATTGGCAGCCAAGGGAATGGACGCGTTCTACAACGGACCGCTGGCCAAGGAGATCGCCAACACCGTGCAGAACCCGCCCAAGTCCAAGGACACCACCCTCCCAGTCCCCAAAGGCTCGATGACCGAGGAGGACCTGGAGCACTACAAAGCCCTGGACCAGGACCCAACGCATGTGAACTACCGGGGCTACGACGTCTACGGCATGGCGCCTTCCAGCAGCGGCGGCACCACGGTGGGCGAATCGCTGAACATCCTGGACGTGTTCGACCTGCCGGGACTGAAAAAGGACCAGCCTGCAGTGCTGCACCACTACCTTGAGGCCAGCGCGCTGGCTTTTGCGGACCGTGCCAAGTACGTGGGGGACCCGGCGTTTGTGAAGGTGCCCACCAAGGCCCTGACGGACCCCATCTTCGGCAAGGAACGCGCTTGCGAGCTTGATCCCACCCATGCGGCAACCAAGCCGGTGCTGCCAGGTGACGTCACCTCCTACGACGGCGCCTGCCCGGTGAAACCTGCCGCTGCCGCGGACGAGAAGGACACGGAAAACATCAACACCACCAACATGACCGTGTCGGACAAGTGGGGCAACGTGGTGGAGTACACGCTGACCATTGAACAGACCGGCGGCTCCGGCATGGTGGTTCCCGGACGCGGGTTCATCCTGAACAACGAGCTCACGGACTTCTCAGCCGTGTACGACAAGGCCGATCCCAACCGGATCGAGCCGGGCAAGCGGCCGCGTTCGTCCATGTCCCCCACCATCCTGCTGGAGGACGGCAAGCCGTTCCTGGCACTGGGCTCACCGGGCGGTTCCACCATCATCACCACCGTCCTGCAGACCATCGTCAACCGCATTGACCTGGGCATGAGCACCCCGGACGCCATCGCGGCCCCCCGTGCGTCCCAGCGGAATACCGCCAATGTGACAGCGGAACAGGCCTTCATTGACTCCCCGTCAGGCAAGGTCCTGGCTGCCCGCTATGGCCACACGTTTATGGCGGCCGGTGCCCCGGGAACCTCCGCCTCGGAGATCGGGGCGGCCACCGCCATCGAATTCCTCGATGACGGGCGCACCCTGGCCGCAGCCGAGCCGGTAAGGCGCGGCGGAGGGTCAGCGTTGGTGGTCAAGCCGTCCAAGTGACGGCCGGAAACTGCCCTTAAACCCCGACGGCGGCACCCGGGTTCTGCGACTTCCAGAACCCAGGTGCCGCCGTCGGACGTCTTGCGGCAGCTACTTCTTGAAGGTGTCAGCCGGCGCGTTGGCGACTACCGGGGACGTGCCGGTGTAGCCGTCGCGGGTTTCGGCGATTTGGCGGATGCGGTGGCGGCAGGCGTACCAGCCGGCGACCATGAGGATGGAGGCGATGGCGGTGACGAGCATGGTCAGGGGTGAGTCGATGAAGAC
>NZ_JAUSTB010000011.1:0-159389 GCF_030812615.1 Pseudarthrobacter niigatensis
GGGATCCATGGTGTCGCTCATGATCAGTCCTCCCCGCCAGGCAACGCCCGGCGTGTCAGGCCAACTGTGGATCCACCGTTATTCAGACAGTCCCCCATCACCTCCCGCTGGTACGTTTCGGCAAGTGATGTGGCGTTTCCGAAAAGCGTGCAGGAACTGATGGGGCGTTTCGGGAAAAGGTGCAGGAAGTGATGGGGCGTCTGTGTGGGGCGGACGGCCACGCCCGCTGCCCGTTAAACGGGGATGCCCCCGCTCCCGGAAGGGAGCGGAGGCATCCAGCAAAGCAGCGGGTGCTACTTGGCCTTTTCGAGGATTTCCACGAGCCGCCAGTTCTTGGTGGCGGACAGCGGACGGGTCTCGGCGATGACTACGAGGTCGCCGATGCCGGCGGTGTTCTCTTCGTCGTGTGCCTTGACCTTGGAGGTGCGGCGGATGACCTTGCCGTACAGTGCGTGCTTCACGCGGTCTTCAACCTCGACAACGATGGTCTTTTCCATCTTGTCGGAGACCACGTAGCCGCGACGGGTCTTGCGGTAACCGCGCTCCCCAGCCTTGGCTGCGGTAGCAGTTTCGGTCACGTTCTGGTCCTTTTCACTCACTTGGCGTCCTCCTCGGTCTCAGCCTTTTCAGCCTTGTCGGCCTTCTTGGTTGAAGCCTTCTTGGACTTCTTTTCTTCCTTGGCTTCCACAACCGGCGCGGCAACCTCGGCACGAATGCCCAGCTCGCGTTCGCGGAGAACGGTGTAGATGCGTGCAATGTCCTTCTTTACTGCACGCAGGCGGCCGTGGTTTTCCAGCTGTCCGGTGGCGGACTGGAAACGCAGGTTGAACAGCTCTTCCTTGGCCTTGCGGAGTTCTTCAACGAGACGCTCGTTGTCGAAACCGTCCAGCTGCGCGGGAGCCAGATCCTTGGATCCTACTGCCATTTCTATTCACCACCCTCGCGACGCACAATGCGTGCCTTCAACGGCAGCTTGTGGATTGCCAGGCGCAGGGCCTCGCGAGCTACCTCTTCATTGACACCGGAGAGTTCGAAGAGAACCCGACCCGGCTTGACGTTGGCGACCCACCATTCCGGTGAACCCTTACCGGAACCCATGCGGGTTTCGGCGGGCTTCTTGGTCAGCGGACGGTCCGGGTAGATGTTGATCCAGACCTTACCGCCACGCTTGATGTGGCGGGTCATGGCGATACGAGCGGACTCGATCTGACGGTTGGTGACGTATGCCGGGCTCAGTGCCTGGATGCCGTACTCACCGAAGGAGACCTGGGTACCGCCCGTAGCAGCGCCGGAACGACCCGGGTGGTGCTGCTTACGGTGCTTTACTCGACGTGGGATAAGCATTTAAGCCTGTCCTCCTTCTGCAGCAGCGGGTGCTGCTTCAACTGCCGGTGCTTCGGCAGCAGGAGCTGCGTCAGCGGCCGGGCGGTCGTTACGACGGCGGCGGTCACCGCGGTCAGCGCCACCCGGACGGCCGGGACGGTCGCCACGGCTACCGCGGGACGGTGCAGCAGCGGCCTGTGCGGCCAGTTCCTTGGCGGTGACGTCACCCTTGTAGATCCAAACCTTCACACCGATGCGGCCGAAGGTGGTCTTGGCTTCGTAGAAGCCGTAGTCGATGTTCGCGCGGAGGGTGTGCAGGGGCACACGGCCTTCGCGGTAGAACTCCGAGCGGGACATTTCAGCGCCACCCAGGCGGCCCGAGCAGGCGATACGGATGCCCTTGGCACCTGCACGCTGTGCGGACTGCATGGCCTTCTTCATCGCACGGCGGAATGCCACGCGGGAAGTCAGCTGCTCTGCAACGCCCTGGGCCACGAGCTGGGCTTCCATTTCGGGGTTCTTGACCTCGAGGATGTTCAGCTGGACCTGCTTGCCGGTGAGCTTTTCGAGCTCGCCGCGGATGCGGTCTGCTTCTGCTCCACGGCGGCCGATGACGATACCCGGGCGGGCCGTGTGGATGTCCACGCGGACACGGTCACGGGTGCGCTCGATCTCGACCTTGGCGATGCCGGCGCGCTCCATGCCCGTGGACATGAGCTGGCGAATGCGGATGTCTTCGCGAACGAAGTCCTTGTACCGCTGTCCGGCCTTGGTGCTGTCAGCGAACCAGTGCGATACGTGATCGGTGGTGATGCCGAGTCGGAACCCGTGCGGGTTTACTTTCTGTCCCACTTAGCGAGCCTCCTCTTTCTCCGGGGTAGCGACTACCACGGTGATGTGGCTGGTGCGCTTCTTGATCTGAAATGCACGACCCTGGGCACGCGGCTGGAACCGCTTCATGGTCGGGCCTTCATCAACAAACGCTTCGCTGATGATGAGGTCGCCTTCGTCAAACGCCACGCCGTCGCGGTCCGCGAGGACCCGGGCGTTGGAGATTGCTGACTGAACTACCTTGAATACCGGCTCCGAAGCTGCCTGCGGGGCAAACTTCAGAATTGCCAGAGCCTCATTCGCTTGCAATCCACGAACAAGGTTGACGACGCGCCGGGCCTTCATAGGCGTTACGCGGATGTGGCGCGCAATTGCCTTGGCTTCCATTGCTTTCCTTCTCTCGTCTTTGACGTAAACGCAGGCGCCTAGCGGCGCTTGCCCTTACGGTCGTCCTTGACATGGCCGCGGAATGTCCGCGTGGGAGCGAATTCGCCGAGCTTGTGCCCGACCATCGACTCAGTGACAAACACCGGGATGTGCTTGCGTCCGTCGTGTACGGCGATCGTGTGTCCGAGCATGTCGGGGATGATCATCGAACGGCGGGACCAGGTCTTGATGACGTTCTTGGTGCCCTTTTCGTTTTCCCTGGCTACCTTCACAAAGAGGTGCTGGTCAACGAAAGGACCTTTTTTCAGGCTGCGTGGCATGTGTCCAGGCTCCTATCGCTTGTTCTTGCCAGTACGACGGCGACGCACAATAAGCTTGTCGCTCTCTTTGTTGGGGCGGCGGGTGCGGCCTTCACGCTTACCGTTCGGGTTGACGGGGTTACGTCCACCGGACGTCTTACCCTCACCACCACCGTGCGGGTGGTCAACCGGGTTCATGGCGACACCACGGACGGTCGGGCGAACGCCCTTCCACCGCATACGGCCGGCCTTGCCCCAGTTGATGTTCGACTGCTCGGCGTTGCCAACCTCGCCGACGGTTGCGCGGCAGCGCACGTCAACGTTGCGGATTTCGCCGGAAGGCAGACGCAGCTGGGCGAAGCGGCCTTCCTTGGCAACAAGCTGGATGGATGCGCCGGCGGAGCGGCCCATCTTGGCGCCGCCACCCGGGCGCAGTTCAACTGCGTGGATGACAGTACCCACCGGGATGTTGAGCAGCGGCAGGTTGTTACCGGGCTTGATGTCAGCACCGGCACCTGCCTCAACAACGTCACCCTGGGCGAGCTTGTTGGGGGCGATGATGTAACGCTTGGTGCCATCAACGTAGTGCAGGAGGGCGATGCGGGCCGTGCGGTTCGGATCGTACTCGATTTCGGCAACGCGGGCGTTGACGCCGTCCTTGTCGTGGCGACGGAAGTCGATCAGACGGTACTGGCGCTTGTGTCCACCACCCTTGTGACGGGTGGTGATCTTGCCGGAGTTGTTACGGCCGCCCTTCTTGGGCAGCGGACGTACCAACGACTTTTCCGGCGTCGACCGCGTAATTTCGGTGAAGTCCGCTACGCTCGAGCCACGACGGCCCGGGGTAGTCGGCTTGTACTTACGGATTCCCATAATTTATTTCCTCGTTAAAGTGGTCTCCGCTACGCGAGCGGACCGCCGAAGATGTCGATGGTGCCTTCTTTGAGGGTGACAATCGCACGCTTGGTGTTCTTGCGGGTACCCCATCCGAATTTGGTGCGCTTGCGCTTACCGGCACGGTTGATGGTGTTGATCGATTCGACCTTGACGGAGAAGATCTTCTCCACGGCCAGCTTGATCTCGGTCTTGTTCGAACGGGGGTCCACCAGGAAGGTGTACTTGCCCTCGTCGATCAGGCCGTAGCTCTTTTCCGACACGACGGGTGCAAGCACGACGTCGCGGGGATCCTTGATGGTGGCTGCACTCACTTGGCATCCTCCTCGTTCTTAGCTGCCTTGGCGGCAACGAATGCGTCGTAGGCAGCCTTGGTGAAGACAACGTCATCGGAGACGAGAACGTCGTAGGTGTTCAGCTGGTCTGCGTACAGAACGTGAACGCCGGCGAGGTTGCGCACGGACAGTGCGGCAACGTCGTTATCGCGCTCGATGACGACCAGCAGGTTCTTGCGGTCGGAAACACCGCGGAGCGTTGCCAGGGCGGTCTTGGCGGACGGCTTGGTGCCTTCAACCAGTTCTGCGACAACGTGGATGCGACCGTTGCGGGCCCGGTCAGAGAGTGCGCCGCGCAGTGCAGCAGCAATCATCTTCTTGGGGGTGCGCTGGCTGTAGTCACGCGGGGTGGGACCGTGGACAATGCCACCGCCGGTCATGTGGGGGGCACGGATGGAACCCTGACGGGCGCGGCCGGTGCCCTTCTGCTTGAACGGCTTGCGTCCTGCACCGGAAACTTCAGCGCGGGTCTTGGTCTTGTGGGTTCCCTGGCGGGCAGCAGCGAGCTGGGCAACGACAACCTGGTGCAGCAGCGGCACGTTGGTCTGAACGTCGAAGATCTCTGCAGGCAGGTCAACCTGGACAGTGTTAGCCATTGAACTAGGCTCCCTTCACGGCGGTGCGTACGAAGACGACCTGGCCGCGGGCACCGGGAACGGCACCCTTGATCAGGAGCAGCGACTTCTCGACGTCGACCGCGTGAACGGTGAGGTTCAGCGTGGTGTGACGAACGGCGCCCATGCGGCCGGCCATTCTCATGCCCTTGAAGACGCGGCTCGGGGTGGATGCGCCACCGATTGAACCGGGCTTACGGTGGTTCTTGTGGGCACCGTGGGAAGCTCCAACGCCGTGGAAGCCGTGACGCTTCATAACACCGGCGAAGCCCTTACCCTTGGTGGTCCCGACGACGTCGATCTTCTGGCCGGCTTCGAAGAGCTCTACGGAGAGCTCCTGGCCCAGCTCGTACTCGGCAGCATCTGCGGTACGAAGTTCGACGACGTGGCGGCGAGGCGTGACGCCTGCCTTTTCAAAGTGACCAGCCAGCGGCTTGGTGACCTTGCGGGGATCGATCTGGCCGTAGCCGATCTGAACGGCGACGTAGCCATCAACTTCTGCGTTGCGCAGCTGGGTGATGACGTTCGAGTCTGCCTGGACCACAGTGACGGGGATGAGCTTGTTGTTCTCGTCCCAGACCTGGGTCATGCCGAGCTTCGTGCCCAGCAGGCCCTTTACGTTACGGGTTGCGGTCATAGTCTCTCAGCACCTCCCTACAGCTTGATTTCGATGTTCACGTCAGCCGGCAGGTCGAGACGCATGAGCGAGTCGACAGCCTTCGGCGTGGGATCGATGATGTCGATAAGACGCTTGTGCGTGCGCATTTCAAAGTGCTCGCGGCTGTCCTTGTACTTGTGCGGAGAGCGGATAACGCAGTAAACGTTCTTCTCCGTGGGCAGCGGCACGGGGCCAACTACCGTTGCGCCTGCGCGCGTGACCGTCTCAACGATCTTCCGTGCTGAAACGTCAATGACCTCGTGGTCGTATGACTTCAGCCGGATGCGGATTTTTTGTCCCGCCATGTCGCCTGACTCTCTTTCAGTCTGTGCTTCCCCGGATTAGGGCTGCCCTGTTCACTTACTCGTTGTATGGCTGCCGAAGCATTTGAGGTCGTAACCACCATCCGCCGCACAAACTGAATCCGGATAAATCCGGGTTCCTCACCTTGCCGGCGTAACCGACCCCCGCGGTCGGGCGTGTCGCGCTGGGCGCGCATATGAATCCGCAGTTCCTTGGGGGTGGGTTATGTTTGGTCTTCAGCTTGGACCCTGCACCCGGCATTATCCGGATCGGGACACGAAGAAGCGCTTGAACAACTCATCTAGTATGCCGGAAAAGCCCGGCAGATGCGAATTGGCCTTCCGTTCGCCCCCTGAGATCCCATTGCAGTGGCATGAAACCGGCTGGATGATAGGTGCATGACCCTGGAAGGCACTGAATCGGTGACGCAACTGGCCGGGCGCGTGCCGCCGTCGTTCACCCTTGGCGTCGCCGCCGCGGCGTTCCAGATAGAAGGCGCGCTGACGGCAGGAGGCCGCGGGCCCTCGGGGTGGGACGCCTTCGCGGAGAAACCCGGCGCCATCATTGACGGCCACTCCCCCGCAGTGGCGTGCGACCACTACAACCGGCTGCCGGAAGATGTTGGACTGCTCAAGGAGCTGGGCGTTGACTCCTACCGGTTCTCCCTGTCCTGGCCGCGCATCCAGCCTGATGGCCAGGGCAGCTTCAACGCTGAGGGCCTGGACTTTTACGACCGCCTAATCGACCAGCTCCTTGAGGCCGGCATCTCCCCCATGGCCACCCTGTACCACTGGGACACCCCCCTGCCGCTGGAACACCGCGGCGGCTGGCTGAACCGGGATACCGCTGAGCGGTTCGGCGAGTACGCACGCGCCGCCGGTGAGCGGTTTGGCGATCGCGTTGACCAGTGGGTGACACTCAACGAGCCCGTGTCGGTCACCCTCAATGGATACGCGCTGGGAGTCCACGCGCCGGGACGCCGCCTGATGTTCGACGCCCTCCCCGCCATCCACCACCAACTCCTGGCGCATGGACTTGGCGTGCAGGCCCTGCGGGCAGCCGGCGTAGCGGGCGGCGTCGGCCTGACCAACCTGCACTCCCCCGTCAGGCCTGCCACCCGGAAGATCGGCGACCGGCTGGTGGCGCATCTGTACGACCTGCTGATGAACAGGCTCTACGCCGATCCAGTCCTGCTGGGGCGCTACCCATCCCTGCCCTTGTATGCGCGGCCGTGGCTGCGCTCCATTGGCAGGATTTCCGATGCCGACCTGAAGACCATCCACCAGCCGCTGGACTTCTACGGCCTCAATTACTATTTCCCGGTCAAAGTGGCCCTGGGGCCAGGCATCACCCCCGTACCTGCGGACATGCACCAGGAGTTGGCGAAGCTGCCCTTCCACGAGGCGGGTTACCCGGAGTACGGCAGCACCGGCTTCGGCTGGCCCGTCGCGCCGGAGCATCTGGGTGTCCTGCTGCAGGAGATGCGGGACCGGTACGGGCAATCCCTCCCGCCGGTATACATCACCGAAGGCGGCGCGAGCTTCCCGGAACCGGACCGCGTTACGGAGACCCTGGAGGACACGGACCGGGTGGCGTACCTCGCAACCCATCTGGGGGCAGCCCTGGAGGCCACCTCGCCCGGCGGCGTCGCAGAAGGCGTGGATCTGCGGGGCTACTATGTGTGGACGCTGATGGACAACTTCGAGTGGGCCGCCGGATACTCCCAGCGCTTTGGCCTGGTGCATGTGGATTTCGACTCGCTGGAGCGGACTCCCAAGCGTTCCTTCTACTGGTACCAGGCGTTGTCCCGGGCCCGCGGCAGCCGGCAGGACCACACGGCCCGTCCCTGAAGGGTCACTGGCGCCCCAGCACCGTCAGCACGATCAGTACGCAGTTCAGGCCCACGATCAGTGTGGCACTGGTCCAGCCTGCAATCCGGAGCGCCGCCGAGTCCGCATGGATGCCCATGACTTTGCGGCTCCCGGTGAGGCGGATCAGCGGGATGAGCGCGAAGGGGATACCGAAACTCAGGAGGACCTGGCTGAGGACCAGGGCCAGGGTAGGTTCAATGCCGGCGCCCAGGACCAGCAGCGCCGGGATCAGGGTGACGGTGCGGCGGACAAGCAGCGGAATCCGCACTTTCAGCAGGCCGCCCATGATCGTGGCCCCGGCATAGCACCCTACCGAGGTGGACGCCAGGCCGGAGGCCAGGAGTCCCACGGCAAATACGACGCCGATAACCGGCCCCAGTGCCGACGTCACGGCCGCGTGCGCCCCGGCGATGGTGTCCGTCCCCTCCACTCCGCGGAGGCTCGTGGCGGCCAGCAGCAGCATGGCAATATTGACGATGCCGGCCAGCAGCAGCGCTCCGGCGACGTCCAGCCGGGTTGCCCTGATCAGCCGCGTCCTGACAACGGGATCTTCGGAGAAACCGTGACGGTCCCGCGCCAGGGCTGAGTGCAGGTAGATCGCGTGTGGCATGACAGTGGCCCCGAGCATGCTGGCGGCGAGCAGGACGGTGTCGGTCCCGCCGAACCGTGGCACGAGGCCGGCGAGGGCCCCGCCCGCGTCCGGCGGGGCAACGAACAGCCCTGATACGAAGCCAACGGCGATCACGCCGAGCAGGGTCAGGATGGCGAGTTCGAAGGACTTCTGGCTCCGGTGCGATTGAAGTCCCAGCAGCAGCATGGACGCCAATCCAATGATCACTCCGCCCGTGAGCAGCGGAAGGCCGAACAGCAGGTTGAGGGCGACAGCTCCGCCAATGACCTCTGCCATGTCTGTAGCACCGGCAACGATCTCAGCCTGCACCCAAAAGGCACGCCGCTGCCCGGTTCCCAAGCGCTTGCCCAGGATCTCCGGCAGGCTCATGCCGGTGGCAAGGCCCAGCTTGGCGGACTGGTACTGGATCAGCACGGCCATGGCATTCGCAACTACCAGCACCCAGACAAGCAGGTATCCGAAGTTTGCCCCGGCCGTCAGGTTCGCCGCCACGTTCCCCGGATCAACGTATGCAATTGCCGCCACGAAGGCCGGGCCAAGCAGCAGGAGGCGCGACCAGCCCTTGATGGAAGCGGATTCAGCCGCCAATGTTGAAACAGCCATCACGTGTCCTCGTCGTCGGGGCGTCAATAGGACGAGGATACCGCGAATTTAGGTGTACCGAAAAGTAGGACTAAGGCTTGCCTTCGAGATTGAGGTGCCCGCGGCACTACTGGTTCTTGTTAGCCCTGTTGATCCTCTTTGCCCGGTCAATTTCGTGCCGGAAGTTCCGCTTGACCCAAAACACTCCGGCCACGACGGCCACCGCGATGATGAGGAAGATAAGCCAGCCCATGATGGTCTCCTTTCAGTGCTGCAACAGTATCAGGGGGCCTTTAACGAAAAAGGACAGCCCCGCTGCTTTTGCAGCGGGGCTGTCCTTCAGTTCAGCAAGTACTACTTGATGATCTTGGTAACGCGTCCCGAACCAACGGTGCGGCCGCCTTCGCGGATAGCGAAGCCGAGGCCCTCTTCCATGGCGATGGGCTGGATGAGCGCAACGGTCATCTCAGTGTTGTCGCCAGGCATAACCATTTCCGTGCCCTCGGGCAGGGTGATAACGCCGGTTACGTCCGTGGTGCGGAAGTAGAACTGCGGGCGGTAGTTGGAGTAGAACGGGTTGTGACGTCCGCCTTCGTCCTTGGAGAGGATGTAGACGTTGGCCTCGAAGTCGGTGTGCGGGGTGATGGAACCCGGCTTGACGACAACCTGGCCACGCTCGACATCGTCGCGCTTCAGACCGCGGAGCAGCAGGCCACAGTTCTCGCCGGCCCATGCTTCGTCGAGCTGCTTGTGGAACATCTCGATACCGGTAACCGTGGTCTTCTGGACCGGGCGGATGCCGACGATCTCGACCTCGGAGTTGATGGCGAGGGTTCCACGCTCGGCGCGGCCCGTAACAACGGTGCCACGACCGGTGATGGTGAAGACGTCCTCGATCGGCATCAGGAACGGCTTGTCGCGGTCACGTACGGGGTCCGGAACGGACTCGTCGACGGCAGCCATCAGGTCCTCAACGGACTTGACCCACTCGGGGTCGCCTTCCAGTGCCTTCAGGCCTGAAACGCGGACAACCGGAGCGTTGTCGCCATCGAAGCCCTGCGAGCTCAGGAGCTCACGAACTTCCATTTCGACCAGGTCGAGCAGTTCTTCGTCGTCGACCATGTCAGCCTTGTTCAGGGCGACCAGCAGGTAGGGAACACCAACCTGGCGGGCGAGCAGAACGTGCTCGCGCGTCTGAGCCATCGGGCCGTCGGTAGCGGCAACCACGAGGATTGCGCCGTCCATCTGGGCAGCACCGGTGATCATGTTCTTGATGTAGTCAGCGTGGCCGGGGGCGTCAACGTGTGCGTAGTGACGCTTCTCGGTCTGGTACTCCACGTGGGAGATGTTGATGGTAATACCGCGCTGACGCTCTTCGGGTGCAGAGTCGATCGACGCGAAGTCACGCTTCTCGTTGAGATCCGGGTACTTGTCGTACAGCACCTTGGAAATGGCGGCCGTCAGCGTCGTCTTACCGTGGTCAACGTGACCAATGGTGCCGATGTTGACGTGCGGCTTAGTCCGCTCGAACTTTGCCTTTGCCACAGGTTCCTCCTAGAACGTTTTCAAATAGCTTGCCCTCCAGCCGCGCTTATCGCGGTAGAACTCAGGCAAGTCTACTTGGGGGGCTTTGGATTGGTGAAATTGCAGATTCAGGAACTAATACTAATCCCCTGAGCCTGTTCGTGCAGGGGCCGGAACCAGCCGGACGAATCCGGCCGGCCGGCCGCCTGCACCGGCCGCACTGTCCAAGGACGGACAGCGCAACCGAGGTTTTCGCTGCGAGAGTCCGGAGGGACTATTCGCCGCGGGACTTCTGGATGATCTCGTCGGCAACTGCCTTCGGGACCTCGGCGTAGCTGTTGAACGTCATGGAGTAAACAGCACGGCCCTGGGTCTTGGAGCGCAGGTCACCGATGTAGCCGAACATGCCGGACAGCGGGACGTGCGCACGGATGACCTTGACGCCCTGTGCATCTTCCATGGACTGCATCTGGCCACGCCGTGAGTTGATGTCACCGATAACTTCACCCATGTACTCCTCAGGGGTGCGGACCTCGACATCCATCAGCGGTTCAAGCAGGACAGGGTTCGCCTTGCGTGCAGCTTCCTTGAAAGCCATCCGTCCGGCGATCTTGAACGCCATTTCCGAGGAGTCAACATCGTGGTACGCGCCATCGATCAGCGTGGCCTTGATGCCGACAACCGGGTAGCCGGCCAGGACGCCGTCGTTCAGCGCATCCTGGATGCCCGCGTCAACAGACGGGATGTACTCGCGGGGAACGCGGCCACCGGTGACCTTGTTCTCGAACTCGTACAGCTCGCCTTCGGCGGTGTCCAGCGGCTCGATGGCGATCTGGATCTTTGCGAACTGACCCGAACCACCGGTCTGCTTCTTGTGCGTGTAGTCGTGGCGTTCGACGGCGCGCTTGATGGTTTCGCGGTAAGCAACCTGCGGCTTGCCAACGTTGGCTTCAACCTTGAACTCGCGGCGCATGCGGTCCACCAGGATGTCCAGGTGGAGCTCGCCCATGCCGGCGATGATGGTCTGGCCGGTGTCTTCGTTAAGGGACACCTGGAAGGTGGGGTCCTCAGCGGAGAGCTTCTGGATGGCCGTGGAGAGCTTCTCCTGGTCACCCTTGGTGTTCGGCTCGATGGCAACCGAGATCACGGGCTCCGGGAAGCTCATGGACTCGAGCACGATCTGGTTGTTGGCATCGCACAGGGTGTCACCGGTGGTGGTGTCCTTCAGGCCGATGGCTGCATAGATGTGGCCGGCGGTAGCGCCCTCAACGGGCATTTCCTTGTTGGCGTGCATCTGGAACAGCTTGCCGATGCGCTCCTTCTTGCCCTTGGTGGAGTTGACCACCTGGGCGCCTGCTTCCACGTGACCGGAGTACACGCGGATGAAGGTGAGCTGGCCGAAGAAGGGGTGGGCCGCAATCTTGAACGCAAGGGCCGAGAACGGCTCTTCAGCGGAAGGCTTGCGGGTCAGTTCCTTCTCTTCGTCGCGAGGGTCGTGGCCGACCATCGGGGGAACGTCGAGCGGGTTCGGCAGGTAGTCAACGACCGCGTCCAGCATGGGCTGAACGCCGCGGTTCTTGAAGGCGGAGCCGCAGAAGATCGGGTAGAGCTCGGAAGCGATGGTCATCTTGCGGATGCCGGCCTTGAGTTCGTCGATGGAGATCTCTTCGCCCTCGAGGTACTTCTCCATGAGTTCCTCGGAAGACTCAGCGACGGTCTCAACGAGGTTCGCGCGGTATTCCTCGGCCTTTTCCTGGAGGTCTGCCGGGATCTCGCGGATCTCGTACTTGGCACCCATGGTCACGTCGCCCTTGGCGTCGCCCGGCCAAACCAGGGCACGCATGTAGAGCAGGTCGACGACGCCGATGAAGTCGTTCTCGGCACCGATGGGCAGTTGCATGACCAGCGGCTTCGCACCGAGGCGGCTGATGATGGTGTCCACGGTGAAGTAGAAGTCAGCACCGAGCTTGTCCATCTTGTTGACGAAGCAGATACGCGGAACGTTGTACTTGTCAGCCTGGCGCCACACGGTCTCGGACTGGGGCTCAACGCCTTCCTTGCCATCGAAGACGGCGACTGCACCGTCGAGGACGCGCAGGGAGCGCTCAACCTCAACCGTGAAGTCCACGTGGCCGGGGGTGTCGATGATGTTGATCTGGTTGTTTTCCCAGAAGCAGGTCACGGCGGCAGACGTGATGGTGATGCCGCGTTCCTTTTCCTGTTCCATCCAGTCAGTGGTCGAAGCGCCGTCGTGCGTTTCGCCGATCTTGTGGTTCACACCCGTGTAGAACAGGATGCGCTCGGTGGTGGTGGTCTTGCCGGCATCAATGTGGGCCATGATGCCGATGTTGCGGACCTTGCTAAGGTCGGTAAGCACGTCCTGTGCCACGGGGTCTCCTTTTGGGATGGACTACACGTTCGCCGCCGGCTCGGTTGAGCCGGCGGCGTCCGGGGAGTATTACCAGCGGTAGTGTGCGAAGGCCTTGTTGGACTCGGCCATCTTGTGGGTGTCTTCGCGACGCTTCACAGCGGCACCGAGACCGTTGGACGCATCCAGGATTTCGTTCTGGAGACGTTCGGTCATCGTCTTTTCACGGCGGGCCTTGGAGTAGCCAACCAGCCACCGCAGGGCGAGTGCGGTGGAGCGGCCCGGCTTGACCTCAACCGGAACCTGGTAGGTGGCGCCACCGACACGGCGGGAGCGGACCTCGAGGGACGGCTTGACGTTGTCCATGGCCTTCTTCAGGGCTGCAACGGGGTCGCCGCCGGACTTGGCGCGTGCGCCTTCGAGTGCACCGTAGACAATGCGCTCTGCCGTGGACTTCTTGCCGTCAACGAGCACCTTGTTGATGAGCTGGGTTACCAGCGGGGAACCGTAAACCGGATCCGAAACGAGCGGCCGCTTGGGGGCCGGACCCTTGCGAGGCATATTACTTCTTCTCCATCTTTGCGCCGTAGCGGCTGCGGGCCTGCTTACGGTTCTTCACACCCTGGGTATCGAGGGCGCCACGGACGATCTTGTAGCGGACACCCGGGAGGTCCTTCACGCGACCACCGCGAACGAGCACAATGGAGTGCTCCTGCAGGTTGTGGCCAACACCGGGGATGTAGGCGGTAACTTCCACGCCGCCGTTGAGGCGCACACGTGCCACCTTACGCAGAGCCGAGTTCGGCTTCTTCGGGGTGGTGGTGTAGACGCGGGTGCAAACACCGCGGCGCATGGGGCTGCCCTTAAGCGCGGGAGCCTTGGTCTTTGAGACCTTAGGCGTGCGGCCCTTACGGACCAGCTGGTTAATCGTAGGCACTCTCGTGTTCTCCGTTTTATCCGGAGTGGCTGTTTCCGGCCACTCTCTTGTTGCGTTGCCCCGCCGCCCGGGCCCTGAAGGGAATCTCCATGGCGGCGAAGGCGAAGCCTTAATAGTCGGATCGCACACCGGGATCGAAACGTACATTCCTGCAGTTCCCTAGGCATGCAAAAATGTGGCATACGTTGCACAAGAACCCTGCAAACCGGAAACGTCGCTCTGGTCCAGCTTTTCAGCTGATACCGGCGCACTCATCCACTGCCACAATAACAATTGGTAACAAGTCTAGCATGGACGGGCCCCATGCCTTAATCGGGCCTCCCACCATGGTTAAACGGGGATGGTCCCCCACCTTGCGGTGCGGGACCATCCCTTGGTCAGGCGTCAACCGTCAGTGGTTACCGGAAGTCGTTGCCCAGGTCGTAGTCGTCCAGCGGGATGGCGTGGAACTCGGGAGCTCCGTCACCACCCAGGGTGTCGTACGAGAAGTCACTGAACGCGCTGGGGCCGGTGAACAGGTTGGCCTTTGCTTCCTCAGTGGGCTCCACGGTGACCTCGGTGTAGCGCGGGAGACCCGTGCCGGCCGGGATCAGCTTACCGATGATGACGTTCTCCTTGAGGCCGAGCAGCGGATCGCTCTTGCCTTCCATGGCCGCCTGCGTCAGGACGCGGGTGGTCTCCTGGAAGGAAGCTGCGGACAGCCAGGACTCGGTGGCCAGCGACGCCTTGGTGATGCCCATGAGTTCAGGACGTCCGGAAGCCGGAGTCTTGCCCTCGGACACAACGCGGCGGTTGGCGTCTTCGAAGCGGCTGCGCTCGGCGAGTTCGCCGGGCAGCAGGTCCGATTCGCCGGACTCGATGACAGTGACGCGGCGCAGCATCTGGCGGACGATGACCTCGACGTGCTTGTCGTGGATACCGATGCCCTGGCTGCGGTACACGCCCTGCACTTCGTCCACGAGGAACTTCTGTGCCGCACGCGGACCCATGATGCGCAGGACCTGCTTGGGGTCCACCGGACCGTTGATCAGCTTCTGGCCAACGGCGACATGGTCGCCGTCTTCGATCAGCAGGCGTGAACGGCGGAGGACCGGGTAGGCGATCTCTTCCGTTCCGTCATCCGGGGTGATGACCAGGCGCATCTGGCGCTCGGACTCTTCGATGGTGATGCGGCCGGCTGCTTCAGCAATCGGCGCGACACCCTTCGGAGTACGGGCTTCGAAGAGCTCCTGGATACGGGGCAGACCCTGGGTGATGTCGTCGCCACCGCCGGCGGAAACAGCACCACCGGTGTGGAACGTACGCATGGTCAGCTGGGTACCGGGCTCACCGATGGACTGTGCGGCGATGATGCCAACGGCCTCGCCGATGTCCACGGTCTTGCCGGTGGCCAGCGAGCGGCCGTAGCACAGGGCGCAGGTGCCGACGCTGGACTCACAGGTGAGTACGGAGCGGACCTTGACCTCGGTGATGCCTGCCTTGAAGAGCTCAGCGATCACGACGTCGCCGCAGTCGGTGCCGGCCGCTGCGAGGACGTTGCCCTCGGAGTCGACGACGTCGACGGCCAGCGTACGTGCGTAGGCGCTGTTCTCGACGTTCTCGTCCAGGACCAGCTCACCGTTGGAATCGGCGACGGCGATGGGCGTGACCAGGCCGCGCTCGGTGCCGCAATCCTCTTCACGGACGATGACGTCCTGCGAGACGTCCACCAGTCGACGGGTCAGGTAACCCGAGTTGGCGGTACGCAGTGCGGTATCGGCCAGGCCCTTACGGGCACCGTGCGTGGCGATGAAGTATTCCAGCACCGACAGGCCCTCGCGGTAGGAGGACTTGATGGGGCGCGGGATGATCTCACCCTTCGGGTTGGCCACCAGGCCACGGATACCCGCGATCTGGCGGACCTGCATCCAGTTACCACGTGCACCGGAGGACACCATGCGGTTAATGGTGTTCATCGGGGAAAGGCTCTCACGCATCACGGTGGCGATGTCGTTGGTTGCCTTGTTCCAGATCTCGATCAGTTCCTGGCGGCGCTCGTCGTCGTCGATCAGGCCCTTGTCGTACTGGCCCTGGATCTTGGCGGCGCGTTCCTCGTACCCGGCAAGGATTTCCGGCTTGGCAGCAGGAACCTCGATGTCGGAGATGGCGACGGTGACGCCCGAACGGGTTGCCCAGTAGAAACCGGCATCCTTCAGGTTGTCCAGCGTTGCCGCGGTGACGACCTTGGGGTAGCGCTCGGCGAGGTCGTTGACGATCCGGGACAGTTCGCCCTTGTCGGCAACGGCTTCAACCCACGGATAGTCCTCGGGCAGGGTCTGGTTGAACACAACCTGGCCCAGGGAGGTCTGGACGAGTGCCGGCTGACCGGGCTCCCAGCCTTCCGGGGCTTCCCAGCCGGCGTAGGGAACGAATCCTTCGAGCCGGATCTTGACCTGCGAGTTCAGGTGCAGCTCGCGTGCATCGAAGGCCATGATCGCTTCCGATACGGAGGAGAAGATCCTGCCTTCGCCGGCGGAACCCTTCCGCTTGGTGGTCAGGTGGTACAGGCCGATGATCATATCCTGCGAAGGCAGGGTGACCGGGCGTCCGTCAGAGGGCTTCAGGATGTTGTTCGAGGACAGCATCAGGATGCGCGCCTCAGCCTGCGCCTCGGGGCTCAGCGGCAGGTGGACTGCCATCTGGTCGCCGTCGAAGTCGGCGTTGAACGCGCCACAAACCAGCGGGTGCAGCTGGATTGCCTTGCCTTCAACAAGCTGCGGCTCGAACGCCTGGATGCCCAGGCGGTGCAGGGTAGGTGCACGGTTGAGCAGCACCGGGTGTTCGGTGATGATCTCTTCGAGCACGTCCCAAACCTGCGGGCGGTAGCGCTCCACCATCCGCTTGGCCGACTTGATGTTCTGGGCGTGGTTGAGGTCGACCAGGCGCTTCATCACGAACGGCTTGAAGAGCTCCAGGGCCATCTGCTTGGGCAGGCCGCACTGGTGCAGCTTCAGCTGCGGGCCGACGACGATGACCGAACGGCCGGAGTAGTCGACGCGCTTGCCGAGGAGGTTCTGGCGGAAGCGGCCCTGCTTGCCCTTGAGCATGTCGCTCAGGGACTTCAGCGGACGGTTGCCCGGTCCGGTGACCGGGCGGCCGCGGCGGCCGTTGTCGAAGAGGCTGTCAACAGCTTCCTGAAGCATGCGCTTCTCGTTGTTGACGATGATCTCCGGAGCACCCAGGTCAAGCAGGCGCTTGAGGCGGTTGTTGCGGTTGATCACGCGGCGGTACAGGTCGTTGAGGTCGGAGGTCGCGAAGCGGCCACCGTCCAGCTGGACCATGGGGCGCAGTTCCGGCGGGATCACCGGGACGGCGTCGAGGACCATGCCCAGCGGGCTGTTGTTGGTGGTCAGGAATGCGTTGACCACCTTGAGCCGCTTCAGGGCGCGGGTCTTGCGCTGGCCCTTGCCGTTGGCGATGACGTCGCGCAGCAGGTCGGACTCGGCCTGCATGTCGAAGTTCTCGAGCCGCTTCTTGATGGCCTCGGCACCCATGGAGCCTTCGAAGTACATGCCGTAGCGGTCGCGCAGTTCGCGGTACAGCCCCTCGTCACCTTCGAGGTCGGCGACCTTCAGGTTCTTGAAGCGGTCCCAGACCTGCTCGAGGCGTTCGATGTCGGCGTCGGCACGCTTGCGCACGTTGGCCATCTGGCGGTCGGCGGAGTCGCGGGCCTTCTTCTTGTCGGCAGCCTTGGCGCCTTCGCCCTCGAGGCGGGCGATTTCGCCTTCAAGGTCGCGGGCGATAGCGGCGATATCGGCGTCGCGGTTGTCGATCAGCTGCTTCTTCTCGATGTCGTGCTCAACCTGCAGGTTGGGCAGTTCCTCGTGGCGGGCAGCTTCGTCGACGCTGGTGATCATGTAGGCAGCGAAGTAGATGACCTTTTCGAGGTCCTTCGGGGCCAGGTCAAGGAGGTAGCCCAGGCGGGACGGAACACCCTTGAAGTACCAGATGTGCGTGACGGGGGCGGCCAGTTCGATGTGGCCCATGCGCTCACGGCGGACCTTGGCGCGGGTGACTTCAACGCCACAACGCTCACAGATGATGCCCTTGAAGCGCACGCGCTTGTACTTGCCGCAGTAGCACTCCCAGTCGCGGGACGGGCCGAAGATCTTCTCGCAGAAGAGGCCGTCCTTCTCGGGCTTGAGCGTGCGGTAGTTGATGGTTTCCGGCTTCTTAACCTCGCCGTACGACCAGCCGCGGATGTCTTCCGCGGTGGCGAGGCCGATCTGCATGAGGCCGAAGGAGGATTCGCTGGACATATGGTCCCTGTTCTCTCTTGTTCTCTAAATTCTGAAGTCTTGGTGCGGGATGAGGGAGGGGGCGTACGACGGCGGGTGGTCACCCGCCGTCGTAAACCTCCTGCTAAACCTCTTCTACGGAGCTGGGCTCTGCGCGAGACAGATCGATGCCCAGTTCTTCCGCAGCCGTGAAGACTGCGTCATCAGAGTCACGCATTTCAATTGTGGTTCCGTCCGTGGAAAGGACTTCCACGTTCAGGCACAGCGACTGCATTTCCTTGATCAAGACCTTGAAGGATTCGGGAACGCCCGGCTCGGGGATGTTCTCGCCCTTGACGATCGCTTCGTAGACCTTCACGCGACCGTGGATGTCATCGGACTTGATCGTGAGGAGTTCCTGGAGCGTGTAGGCGGCGCCGTAAGCCTCGAGCGCCCACACTTCCATTTCACCGAAGCGCTGGCCACCGAACTGTGCCTTACCACCCAGCGGCTGCTGCGTGATCATGGAGTACGGGCCGGTGGAGCGTGCGTGGATCTTGTCGTCCACCAGGTGGTGGAGCTTCAGGATGTACATGTAGCCGACCGAGATCGGATCCGGGAACGGCTCGCCGGAGCGGCCGTCAAACAGGCGGGTCTTGCCCGAGGAGTTGATCAGGCGGTCACCGTCGCGGGTCACGTTGGTGGAATCCAGCAGGCCCGTGATTTCCTCTTCGCGGGCACCGTCGAACACCGGCGTGGCAACAGTGGTGGGACCACTCTCGCGCGGCAGGTTCGGCAGCTGCTTGACCCACTCGGGCTCGCCTTCGATCTTCCAGCCGGTCTTGGCAACCCAGCCGAGGTGCGTTTCGAGCACCTGGCCCACGTTCATACGGCCCGGAACACCCAGCGGGTTCAGGACGATATCAACGGGGGTGCCGTCGGCAAGGAAGGGCATGTCCTCGATCGGAAGGATCTTGGAGATAACACCCTTATTGCCGTGGCGGCCGGCGAGCTTGTCGCCGTCGGTGATCTTGCGCTTGGCGGCCACGTAGACGCGGACCAACTGGTTCACGCCCGGGGGCAGCTCGTCGTCGTTGTCGCGGTCGAAGACGCGCACGCCGATGACGGTACCGGACTCGCCGTGGGGAACCTTCAGGGAGGTGTCGCGGACTTCGCGGGACTTCTCGCCGAAGATGGCGCGCAGCAGGCGCTCTTCCGGGGTCAGTTCGGTTTCACCCTTCGGGGTGACCTTTCCGACCAGGATGTCCCCTGCTTCAACCTCGGCACCGATGTGGATGATGCCGCGCTCGTCCAGGCCGGCCAGGACTTCCTCGGACACGTTGGGGATGTCACGGGTGATTTCCTCGGCACCAAGCTTGGTGTCGCGGGCATCGATCTCGTGCTCCTCGATGTGGATGGAGGAAAGGACGTCCTCGGCAACGATGCGCTGCGAGAGGATGATGGCGTCCTCGAAGTTGTGGCCTTCCCATGACATGAATGCCACGAGCAGGTTCTTGCCCAGTGCGAGCTCGCCCTGGTCCGTTGCCGGGCCGTCGGCGATGATTCCGCCAACTTCCAGGCGCTGGCCTTCGTTGACCAGGACGCGGTGGTTGTAGCAGTTGCCCTGGTTGGAGCGGGCGAACTTGTTGATGCGGTAGTTGGTCTCGGTGCCGTCGTCGTTGAGCATGATGACGAGCTCGGCGGAAACCTCGGTGACCACACCGGCCTTCTTGGCAATGACAACGTCACCGGCGTCGACGGCGGCGGCGCGCTCCATGCCGGTGCCCACAACGGGGGCCTCGGAACGGACCAGCGGCACAGCCTGGCGCTGCATGTTGGCACCCATGAGTGCGCGGTTGGCGTCGTCGTGCTCCAGGAACGGGATCAGGGCCGTAGCCACGGACACCATCTGGCGCGGGGAAACGTCCATGAACTCGACGTCCTCGGCCGGAACCAGGACGGGCTCACCGCCACCACCGCGGGCACGGACCAGGACGGTCTCTTCGGCGAACTTCTTGTTCTCGTCGAGCGGGGCGTTGGCCTGGGCGATCAGGACCTCTGCCTCGTCGTCGGCGGTCAGGTACTGGACGTCGTCGGATACGACGCCGTCCTTAACCAGCCGGTACGGGGTCTCGATGAAACCGAACGGGTTGATGCGTCCGTAGGAAGCCAGCGAACCGATCAGGCCAATGTTCGGGCCTTCAGGGGTTTCGATGGGGCACATACGTCCGTAGTGGGACGGGTGCACGTCGCGGACTTCCATGCCGGCGCGGTCACGGGACAGACCACCGGGGCCAAGTGCCGACAGGCGGCGCTTGTGGGTCAGGCCCGAGAGCGGGTTGTTCTGGTCCATGAACTGCGACAGCTGGGAGGTTCCGAAGAACTCCTTGATGGCCGCAACCACGGGGCGGATGTTGATCAGGGTCTGCGGCGTGATGGCCTCGACGTCCTGGGTGGTCATACGCTCGCGGACAACGCGCTCCATGCGGGACAGGCCGGTGCGGACCTGGTTCTCGATGAGCTCGCCGACGGCGCGGATGCGGCGGTTGCCGAAGTGGTCGATGTCGTCGATCTCGACGCGCAGGTCCACTTCCTGGCCATCGCGGGTGCCCTTGATGGTCTTCTCGCCGGCGTGCAGCGCGACGAGGAACTTGATCATGGCGACGATGTCTTCAACGTGCAGGACAGAGGCTTCCTTGTCACCAAGGGAACGGTCGATGCCCAGCTTGCGGTTGATCTTGTAGCGGCCAACCTTGGCCAGATCGTAGCGCTTGGAGTTGAAGTACAGGTTGTCCAGCAGGGACTGGGCAGCCTCGACGGTGGGCGGCTCGCCCGGACGCAGCTTGCGGTAGATGTCCAGGAGGGCGTCTTCGCGGGTTTCGGTGGCGTCCTTCTCCAGGGTTGCCCGCATGGAGTCGTACTGGCCGAACTCTTCGAGGATCTGGCCTTCGGTCCAGCCCAGGGCCTTCAGCAGGACCGTGACGGACTGCTTGCGCTTGCGGTCGAGCCGGACACCGACCTGGTCGCGCTTGTCGATCTCGAGCTCGAACCATGCACCGCGGGACGGGATGATCTTGGCGGTGAAGATGTCCTTGTCGCTGGTTTTGTCGGCGGCGCGCTCGAAGTAGGCGCCCGGCGAACGGACCAGCTGGGAGACGACGACACGCTCGGTGCCGTTGACGACGAAGGTGCCCTTCTCGGTCATCAGCGGGAAGTCACCCATGAACACGGTCTGCTGCTTGATTTCGCCCGTGTTGTTGTTCATGAACTCGGCCTTGACGTACAGCGGAGCCGAGTACGTTGCGTCCCGGTCCTTGCACTCGGCCATGGTGTACTTGGGGTCAGCGAACTCCGGATCGGAGAAGCTCAGGGACATGGTGCCCTGGAAGTCCTCGATCGGGGAGATCTCTTCGAAGATGTCCGACAGGCCGGACGTGGTGGCGACGCTGAGATCGTTTTCTTCGACAGCCTTTGCCACGCGTGCCTGCCAGCGCTCATTGCCTACCAGCCAGTCAAAGCTGTCCGTCTGCAGGGCAAGCAGATTCGGAACGTCAAGGGGTTCGTGAATCTTTGCGAATGAGAGCCGGCGAGTGGCACCATCAGTGCTGTCGGCGGTGTTAGCGGTTTCGTTATTAGAGGTGCTCGAGGCGACCAAGAGGGATCCTTCCACAGACCTTCAGGCGTTTTCAGATCTCCCCCGCTGTGCACCCTGCGAAGTGACTCCGCAGCGCTACCATCCGGTTCCGCTATATGACCCGGGGCCTGGACTGACTATGCTGTAACCGTTGTTACGGCACGTTGATTGCCAGCTGCCAGGCAAAGCCCACCGCTATATGAAGGCTGAAGGTAAACAGGGAAGACGCAAATATCTACGATACGGCAAAACAACCTACGTGTCTACCCCACTTCCTGCCGGAATGCAAGCACCTTGTTCGCCGGCTCCGTACCGTGAGGTCCGGATCAGGCTAGAGGCGCAGCGTCACGCCCTCCGCCGTGCAGGTTCCGGCGTTCGCGAAGACGGCATCCCGGACGGCGTCCTCCGATTCCCGGGACGGCTTGCCCCCGGACTCCGCAGCCGATGAGTGGTCGATGGCCAGCAGGCCCAGCGAGGTGAAGAGTCCCTTCAGGTTCCCCGAAACGGTGTCCTTGGCGTCCTGGGCTTTCGTGTAGACGTCTTCGTAGCCCTGCGGGTCGGTGGGGGAAACTGCGGCATAGTCCGCCACCAACTTATTGAAGAGTTCGCAGGCCGCCCTGGCTCCGCCGGCCGCGGAACTTCCCAGGCCTGTGGAGGCGGCAGGGCTGCTGCTCTCCGTGCTGTTATCCGGGTTCGACGCAGCCGTTGTGAAGCGGGTGGATTCCGCGGGCGCCGGTGTGGAGACCGAACAGCCCGCCAGGGCGCCACCGGTCAGGACCGCCACGGCCGTGGCAACCGCCGTCAGTGGTTTCTTCACAATGTCGCTCCGTCCATCCCGGCTCCGGACCTGGCGTCCCCCTGCAAAGCCTCGCCGTCCACCCTACGCAGGCGCCCGCCGTCGTGCATAACCCCACGGATGGGGACATCTCCCCCACCCTCCCGGCCGCATGGCCGGAATGCACATAGCGGCTTTGGCGTTTGAATAGTTGGGTGAGCAGGCTCACGATAGCCTTGGTGGCTTAGATCAAAACCGGACGGAAAGTGGTAACCATGGGCAACTCTTCCGACAACAGTGACGTTGTCATCCTCGGGGCGGCACGGACGCCGCAGGGCCGGATCAACGGCCAGCTGTCCAGCCTCACGGCAGTGGATCTTGGTGCCCACGCCATCAAGGCCGCACTGGAACACAGCGGTGTCGACGCGGCCGCCGTGGAAGCCGTCATCATGGGCCAGGTCCTGCAGGCAGGAGCCGGCCAGAACCCCGCCCGGCAGAGCGCCATCGGCGCCGGCATCGGGTGGAACGTCCCCGCGGTGACCGTCAACAAGGTCTGCCTTTCCGGCCTGACCGCGGTGATCGATGCCGCCCGGATGATCCGGGCCGGCGAGGCCGCCGTGGTGGTTGCCGGCGGCCAGGAGTCGATGAGCCGCGCACCGCACCTGCTTCCTGGTTCACGCCAGGGCTGGACGTACGGCTCCATCCAGGCGCTGGACGCAGCCGCCCATGACGGGCTGACCGATGCCTTCGACGGCCAGTCCATGGGACTGTCCACGGAAACACGGAACCTCACGCTGGGCATTGACCGCATGTCGCAGGACAACGTCGCGGCCCAATCGCACCAGCGTGCTGCGCTTGCGGCGAAGAACGGAACGTTCGACGGCGAGATCGCACCCATCAGCGTCAAGCAGCGCAAGGGCGAGCCCCTGGTCGTGGACGCCGACGAAGGGGTCCGCCCCAACACCTCGGTCGAGTCGCTGGCGGGCCTGCGCGCCGCGTTCGTCACCGACGGCACCATCACCGCAGGCAATTCCTCTCCCCTGTCCGACGGCGCAGCTGCTTTGGTACTCACCTCCCGCGGCTATGCGGAGGAGCACGGGCTGGAATACCTGGCGGTGGTGGGGAAGCCTGGGCAGGTGGCCGGCCCTGACAATTCGTTGCATTCACAGCCCTCCAACGCCATCATGAACGCCCTCGGCAAGGCGGGGTGGAGCACCGCCGATCTTGACTTCATCGAGATCAACGAAGCCTTCGGCTCGGTGGCTGTGCAGTCCCTCAAGGACCTGGACTACCCGCTGGAAAAGTGCAATATCCATGGCGGCGCCATCGCCCTGGGGCATCCGATCGGGGCCTCGGGCGCACGATTGGCGGCCCATGCCGCACATGAGCTGAAGCGGCGTGGCACCGGCAGGGCTGCGGTGTCCCTCTGCGGCGGGGGCGGGCAGGGCGAGGCCCTCCTGCTGTACCGCGACTGATGGCCGGCCCATCCGGAAGCGGAGCGCACGGCGCCGGACGGGAACGGTTCCTGGCCGATGCCGCTGCCCGTGGCCTGGAAGTCGACGTGGTGGAGCGGCCCGCAGCGAAGAGCCTTGAAGAGGCCGCGGGCATCCTGGGCATCACGCCGGCGGACATCGTCAAATCCCTGGTAGTGAAGCACAAGGACGGGACGTTCCTCTTTGCGCTGATCCCCGGTGACCGGCAGATTTCGTGGCCCAAGCTCCGCGCCCTGGTAGGCGTGAACAAGCTGTCCCTGCCGCCCGCAGGAACTGCGCTGGAGGCCACCGGCTACGAGCGGGGCACCATCACCCCGCTTGGCAGCACCACTGCCTGGCCTGTCTATGCCGACGCCACCATCGCCGGGCGGCGCATCTCCATGGGCGCCGGTGCGCACGGATACAGCGCGTTCGTCGACGCCGACGCTCTGACTGCCGCCCTGGAAGCCGTGGTGGCGGACATCAGCGATCCCGTCCAGGCGGGACCTGGAATCGGTCGAGCTGGTTAACGCAGGAAACCCCGCCCACCGGAGTGGACGGGGTTTCCGAAGGAAAAGGCGCTGTTACTTGAGGGTAACGGTGGCGCCTGCAGCCTCGAGCTGTTCCTTGGCCTTCTCGGCAGCTTCCTTGTTGGCGCCTTCGAGAACAGCCTTGGGGGCGCTGTCAACCAGGTCCTTGGCTTCCTTGAGGCCGAGGGAGGTGATGGCGCGAACTTCCTTGATGACTGCGATCTTCTTGTCACCGGCAGATTCGAGGATGACGTCGAAGTCGGTCTTCTCTTCAACCTCTTCAGCGGCGCCGCCACCGGCGGGGCCGGCAACAGCTACAGCAGCAGCGGTAACTTCGAAGGTCTCTTCGAAGAGCTTGACGAACTCGGAGAGCTCGATGATGGTCAGTTCCTTGAAAGCTTCAATGAGCTCTTCGTTGCTGAGCTTCGCCATGGTAGGCGTCCTTCCTGTTGTGGTGACCGGGAGGCGCTGGGCCGGACGGACACCGGAGTCTGATGGGGGTAAGAGAATTAGTTCTCTTCGGCAGCGGGAGCGTCGGCGGGAGCGTCAGCTTCAGCGGCGGGGGCTTCTTCAGCGGCGGGCGCTTCGGCAGCTGCCGGTGCACCGTTCTCTTCTTCAAGCTTGAGGCGCAGTGCGTCGATGATGCGTGCAGCTGCGGCGGCAGGTGCCTTGAGGACGCCTGCAACCTTGGCGAGCTGCAGCTCGCGGGACTCGAGGGCAGCCAGTGCGGCGACCTCGGTGGCGTCCAGCGCCTTGCCCTCGAAGTAACCGGTCTTGATGACCAGCTGCTTGTTGGCCTTGGCAAAATCCGTCAGGCTCTTGGCAGCAGCAACTGCGTCACCCTTGATGAACGCGATTGCAGTGGGGCCGGCAAGCTGGCCGTCGAATGCTTCGACGCCGGCTTCCTTGGCTGCAATGGCGGTCAGGGTGTTCTTGACGACCGCGAACTTGGTGTCCTGGCCGAGAGAAACACGCAGCTGCTTGAGCTGTGCAACGGTGAGCCCGCGGTATTCGGTCAGGACAGCGGCGTTCGATTCCTTGAAATCGTTAGTGATCTCAGCTACTGCTGAAACCTTGGTAGGCGTTGCCATAACCCTCCTTCCGGGGATAGTGCCGGTATTCGACGGTCCCCGCTCAAGAGAGCTAAAACTAAAAACGCCCCGCGCAGATGCACGGGGCTTGGCTCAACACGTTGCCGTGGAGCCTTGCTTCGTTCACCTGCGCCGGCCGCCCTGCGTTGAGGGTCCTTCGTCCGGAAAGCCACTGTGGTCCCCCGCGCACAACTGCAGAGTTGAGCCATGTTCAGGAGAGTGGATTTCCAACAACCGACGGTCTTTGGTACATCCAGCTTACGCGAGGCGCTGCCGGTCCGCCAAATCGGCCTCAGCTGGTGCTGGTGTGCAGGGTCGGGAGCTCCTTCTGCCAGATGCCGGTGACGCCGGCTGTCTGGAATCCCAGTTGCTTGTTGACCGTGAGGAGGTACCGGTTCTCCGGGGCGTTCCAGGTGTAGATGATGCGGGCGTCCGGGAACTGTTCGCTGAGCCGCTCCATGTTGGCCACCTTGATCAGCAGCCCGAGCTTGTTGCCCCTGTGCTCCTGGAGGACCAGGGTATCGTCCTGGAACACCACGTCCGCCCGGTGGGCAAGGACAGTGATGGTGGTAAGGCCCACCAGGGCCCCCGTGGCGATGTGCTCGACGGCGGTGACCACCGTTCTCCTGCCTTGGGCGATGGCGACGTCCTCCGCCTCACGCAGGATTCCGCCGTCGAACACCATGTCCTGTTCAACCGGCATGTCCAGTGACGGGTCCACGTCGGCGCCCGCCTGGTTTTCCAGCGCAGCCACGGCCTCCAGCCAGCGGTCGGGGCAGCGGTCCGTCCAGTGGTGCAGCCGGTACCTGCCGTTGTTCGCTTCCTCGGCCTCAGCCTGGAGGTCGGCCACCAGCTTGGTGTCCAGGGGCAGGAGGCAGGAACTGAACTGCTCGATGTGCTGCAGGGTGTAGCCGGTCTTCTGTGCGAACTCCACCTCGCGGCTCTCCAGGGGCACGAAGCCCTGCCCGGAGCCCGGCACCAGCTGGGCCCGTTCAAACTCATGCAGGGACGCCCCGGGATGGTTGGTATCCACCAGGATCATGGTGCGGCCCTCCCCCCGGGCCAGCTGTTCGGCAGCCTCCAGGAGCCGGCGGCCCACCCCCTGCCGCTGGAACTCGGGCAGGATGTCCAAGGTGAGCTCGGCAAGGTCCAGGTGGTCCGTCAGGGGCAGCGCAATATCAACCGTGCCCACGATCGCGCCGTCCACCCTGGCAACGAGGATCAACTGGCGCTCATACGGGTCCGCGAACTCAAGCAGTTTTTCCTCGGGACCGTACGCAAGATCGTCACTGCCCCACGTCTGCATGCGGACCTTGCGGCCCACTTCCACCGCGGCGAGGAAATCCGCAGCGTCCGGGGTGTCCAGGGAGTCGGGAATCCAGAGCTGCTCGATCTTCACGTCTATTGCCATTCTGGCATCATCCCAGCCGTTTCTGCCACTCACCTTCATAGCCGGCGGGCCTGAATCCAAGGGCGGTATTTATCGCCAGCATATGCTGGTTTTCGCTGGCATTCCATGTCAGGACGGAGCGCGCCTGCGGCCATTTTTCCCGGGCCCGCCGCAGGTTGGCCGCCTTGGCCAGCATCCCCAGCCGGTGGCCGCGATGCTCCGCCGCCACCAGGGTGTCCTGCTGGATCAGCGACTCCGGCACCTCCGGGCGCCAGGTCAGGACCGTATACGCCACCAGTTCGCCGCTTTGCCGGTGCAGGGCCGCGGCCACGGAGGTCTGCACACCGCTGCGGACCTGGGCCTCTTCATCGCGGCGCACGCGCTGGACGTCCCAGTCCTCCCGTTCCCAGTCCATGCCGGCGGTGGGCGCGTCCGTACTCATCCGCGCCCTCAATCCGGCATAACCTGCAACGAACTTGTCCGGACAGTGGTCGTCCCAGCCGGCCAGCACGTAGTCCCCGGAGTGGGCTGCGGCGTCCTCGGCCAGCTGTGACAACAGGTCCGTGGCGACTGGCAGCTCCAGCCTGCTGGAGCGTTCCACCTGTTCGAGCTGGTACCCGGAGGCCAGGGCGAAGGCGGTTGCAGGGTCATCCGCCGGCAGCTGGCCCGCCCCCGATTTGGCGGTGACCATGCGTGAACCTTGGAGCATTCTGTCCAAGGGAACTTCATGGAAGCCCTCCAGGGATGTCCTGCCGCGGGCGCGGGCCACGGCTTCGGCATGTTCCAGCAGGCGCCGCCCCGCTCCCCTCCGGCGCCGGCCGGGAGCCACCAGGACGTCGATCCCCGCCGTGGCCAGGTTCTCGCGCAGAGGCAGCGCCACGGAGCACAGCCCCACCGGCTCAGCGCCGGCCCGGGCAAGGAAAAGCAGCCGTTCCTCGTACTCGTTCCCGCGCCAATACTCCAGCGCTTCGTCCAAGGTGGGGCAGCGCTCCAGGCTTCCCCAAAGCTCGAGGGCGTGGGCCTCCTTCATGGCCTGGCATGCCAGGAAGTCCGCGGTCAGCCCAGTGCCGCGGCGGTCGGGTCCGCGTGGCGGGATAACGACGGCGGCAATTGCCCAGGACGGGATCGACGGCGACAGTGGGGGGCCGGTTCGCTCAACGTGGTCCATGCAGCCAGCTTAGGCAGCACCGGCCCGCGTGGCAGCCGGCACAAAAAAGACCGTCCCGGCGCCTTGGCGCCGGGACGGTCTTTGGTTGCTCCGGAATCAATCCCGAGGCAGGAACTTCAGGAACGACTATGCCTCGGTCAGAACCTTGGTGACGTTGGGGTCCACGGAGATGCCCGGGCCGAACGTGGTGGCAACGGTGGCCTTCTGGATGTAGCGGCCCTTTGCGGCGGACGGCTTGAGGCGAAGAACCTCTTCCAGTGCCGCTGCGTAGTTCTCGGCCAGCTTGATGGCGTCGAAGGAGACCTTGCCGATGATGAAGTGCAGGTTGGAGTGCTTGTCGACGCGGAAGTCGATCTTTCCACCCTTGATGTCGTTGACGGCCTTGGTGACGTCGGGGGTCACGGTGCCCGTCTTCGGGTTCGGCATCAGGTTACGCGGACCCAGGACCTTACCGAGGCGGCCAACCTTGCCCATGAGGTCAGGGGTGGCAACGGCGGCGTCGAAGTCGGTCCAGCCGGCGGCGATCTTTTCGATCAGGTCGTCGGAACCAACGAAGTCGGCGCCGGCTGCGATTGCTGCCTCGGCCTTGTCGCCCGTGGCGAAGACCAGGACGCGGGCCGTCTTACCGGTGCCGTGGGGCAGGTTGACGGTGCCGCGGACCATCTGGTCAGCCTTGCGGGGGTCAACGCCGAGGCGGAAGGCCACCTCAACCGTGGCGTCGAACTTGGACGGGTTGGTGTCCTTGGCCAGCGTTACTGCCTCGAACGGTGCGTAGTGCTTCTCCGCGTCGATCTTGGCGGCTGCTGCCTCATATGCTTTGCTGCGCTTTGCCATGCTGCTTATTTCTCCTTGTGCAGTTGTGGTCGGCGGACCGCGCTGGGCCCTGCCACAGTCGGTGGTCCGGTTCGTTATCCGGCCCGGATGCCCGACATTTCAATGTGTTTGGTGCCGGTGTCCCGGCGGTGCCGCCCGTCGTCGTCAATTACTTTGACGCTGGACAGCGGGAAGGGTGGTTAGCCCTCGACGGTGATGCCCATGGAGCGGGCGGTGCCGGCGATGATCTTGGCTGCGCCTTCGAGGCTGGTGGCGTTGAGGTCTTCCATCTTGGTGGAGGCGATCTCGTTGACCTGGGCCTGGGTCAGCTTGGCAACCTTGACGGTGTGCGGGGTGGATGAACCCTTGGCAACGCCTGCAGCCTTCTTGATGAGCTCTGCAGCCGGCGGGGTCTTGGTGATGAACGTGAAGGAACGGTCCTCGTAGACGGTGATTTCCACGGGGATGACGTTGCCGCGCTGGGCTTCCGTTGCAGCGTTGTACGCCTTGCAGAATTCCATGATGTTGACACCGTGCTGGCCAAGCGCAGGACCGATCGGCGGGGCCGGGTTGGCGGCACCTGCCTGGATCTGCAGCTTGATGAGGCCGGTGACCTTCTTCTTGGGAGCCAATGTAGGGTCCTTCTCTCAATAACGTCCTGGGGCACAGGAGCGTGCCTCAGGTTTGTGGCCGCCATGGCAAGGCGGCCGGCCGTTCCGGTGCCGCTAAGCGGGCGGCGCCGGGACGAATTCTAGGATTTTCAGATCTTGGTGACCTGGTTGAACGCCAGGGTGACCGGCGTTTCGCGCTCGAAGATGGATACCAGCACCACGAGGGTCTGGGACTCGGGCTTGATCTCGGAGATCGTGGCGGGGAGGGTCTCGAACGGACCTTCCTTGACGATGACGGACTCGCCAACTTCGAAGTCCACGGCCACGGGTGCCTGGTTCTGCTTGTTGACCGGCTTGCCCTTCTCGGCCTGTTCCTCTTCGAAGACAGGGGCGAGCATGGAGAAGACCTCGTCCAGGCGCAGCGGGACCGGGTTGTGGGCGTTGCCCACGAAGCCGGTGACGCCGGGGGTGTGGCGGACGGCGCCCCAGGAGGCATCCGTGAGGTCCATGCGGACCAGGACGTAGCCGGGGATGCGGACGCGGTTGATCACCTTGCGCTGGGCGTTCTTGATCTCCACGACTTCTTCCATGGGGACCTGGATTTCGAAGATGTAATCTTCCATGTCCAGGGTCTGGATTCGGGTTTCAAGGTTGGCCTTCACGCGGTTCTCGTAGCCGGCGTAGGAGTGGATGACGTACCAGTCACCCTCCTGGCGGCGCAGCTTGGCCTTGAACTCCTCAGCCGGGTCAGCGGCGGCGGTGGCTGCCGCAGCGGCGAGGGCGTCTGCAGGCTCATCTTCGCCGTCGGCTTCTGAAGCGTCGGCTTCGTCAGCAACTGCTGCGTCGGAGGCGGCGTCGTCGGATTCGGGCGCGGAGGACTCAACCTCGGACTCTTCACCGGCTTCTGCCGTGACGTCCGGGGATTCTTCCAGCCCCGTCTCGGTTACCTCGAGCTCCTGCTCAGACACTTGGTCTCCTGCTTCCTCATTGCCTAACATGCCTATTTAAATGGCTCAATTCCGCACGCCGGCGCTTCCTCCCGGTTACCCGGATGAAGCACGCAGCCTGCGGACCGTTCAGCCTTAGCTGTCCTTGGGGCCGGTGCCGCCGAAGATCCAGCTGACAGCGGTTCCGAAACCAATGTCCAGCAGGCTGACGATGACCATCATGATGGCCACGAACACCAGCACCACGAGCGTGTAGTTGATCAGTTCCTTGCGGGTGGGGGCAACAACCTTCTTCAGTTCGCCGATGATCTGGCGGACAAAGAGTGCAATGCGGGCGAAGAAGTTTGCCTTGGCTTCCTTCTTAGCTGGGCGGCCCTTGGAGCTGCTGGCAGCTGTTTCGGTCACCTGGTCCTCGCTCATCTTTGCAATGGTGGATTACCCGGCCCTGATCAGAACCATGGTTGCTGCGCCTGCTCCGGGCTTTCGCCCGGAGCAGCTTGCGCAGGGCAGACAGGACTCGAACCTGCAACCTGCGGTTTTGGAGACCGCTGCGCTACCAATTGCGCCACTACCCTATGGAGTGAATTGCACTCTTTGATGGCCAACCACCAGCTTGAACTGGGGCGCACGCCATCATCCGTGTTTCAACACCGGTGAACCAGTCTACGCAAGAACTTCGCGTAGGTAAAACCAGCCCGTTTTCCGGACCATCCGCTGCCCGGCCCGGATCCTGCTGCGCGGGGCAGTCATAAATCAAAACCGGCACCCCGGAGGGTCCGGTGAACAGCATAGAGTAGAACTCGTCGAATCCCACATTCCAGCCCCTGGGCTGCAAGCGAAGAACGGACCTGCCAATGCCTTTCGCCCGCGTTTCCCAACGCATCTCCGCAATTGCCGAATCCGCAACCCTGGCCGTCGATGCCAAGGCCAAGGCGCTGAAGGCAGCTGGCCGGCCGGTTATTGGCTTCGGTGCGGGCGAACCCGACTTCCCCACCCCGGACTACATTGTCCAGGCGGCCATCGAGGCGGCGTCCCAGCCCAGGTTCCACCGCTACTCCCCCGCAGGCGGGCTGCCCGAACTGAAGAAGGCCATCGCGGAGAAGACCCTGCGCGACTCGGGCTACTCCGTGGATCCTTCACAGGTGCTGGTCACCAACGGCGGCAAGCAGGCTGTCTACAACACCTTCGCCACGCTGGTGGACCCGGGCGACGAGGTCATCGTGCCCTCCCCGTTCTGGACCACCTACCCTGAAGCCATCCGGCTGGCCGGCGGCGTCCCCGTGGAAGTGTTTGCCGGGCCCGAACAGGACTACCTGGTGACCGTTGACCAGCTCGAAGCAGCCGTGACGGACCGGACCAAGATCCTGCTGTTCGTCTCGCCGTCGAACCCCACGGGCGCTGTCTACTCCCCCGGGCAGGTGGCGGAGATCGGCAAGTGGGCCGCGGCAAAGGGCCTCTGGGTGGTTACGGACGAAATCTACGAGCACCTGACGTACGACGGCGTACCCTTCACGTCCATCGCCACCGCTGCCCCCGAGCTGGGCGACAAGGTGGTCATCCTCAACGGTGTTGCCAAAACCTACGCCATGACCGGCTGGCGCGTGGGCTGGATGATCGGTCCCGCGGACGTCATCAAGGCGGCCACGAACCTTCAGTCGCACGCCACGTCCAACGTGTCCAACATCATGCAGATCGCTGCCCTCGCCGCCGTGTCCGGCCCCTTGACCGCCGTCGACGAGATGAAAGTGGCATTCGACCGCCGTCGGAAGGCCATCGTTGCAGGGCTGAATGCCATTGAGGGCGTGGAGTGCCCGACGCCGAAGGGCGCCTTTTACGTGTACGCGGACGTCCGTGCGCTGCTGGGCAAGGAGTTCCCCACCGCTTCCGGCACCGCTACGCCGCAGACGTCCGCGGAGCTGGCTGCGCTGATCCTCGACGAGGTTGAGGTAGCGGTGGTTCCCGGTGAGGCGTTTGGGCCCTCCGGCTTCCTGCGTCTCTCGTATGCCCTGGGCGACGACGACCTCGCCACGGGCGTCCAGCGCCTGCAGGACTTCCTCGGCAAGGCCCAGTAGTCGCCCCATCACCTTCCGCAGGAATAACCCAAACGCCCCATCACCTTCCGCAGGAATAACCCAAACGCCCCATCACCTTCCGCAGGAATAACCCAAACGCCCCATCACCTGGTGATGGGGCGTTTGGGTTAGAGACGCAGGAGCTGATGCGGCGTTTGGGTTAGAGACGCAGGATCTGATGGGGCGTTTGGGTTAGAGACGCAGGATCTTATGGGGCGTTTAGAGGAGGCGGCGCTCCGCGGCCCACTTGGTCAGTTCGTGCCGGCTGGAGAGCTGGAGCTTCCGCAGAACCGCCGAGACATGGGTCTCCACGGTCTTGATGCTGATGAAGAGCTCCTTGGCCACCTCCTTGTAGCTGTAGCCCCTGGCGATGAGCCGCATGACCTCCAGCTCGCGGGCTGAGAGCTTGTCGAGTTCGTCGTCGGCAATGTCCGCGGGGGCAGTGCCGAAGGCGTCCAGGACAAAACCGGCAAGCCGGGGTGAGAAGACCGCATCGCCGCCGGCTACCCGGAACACGGCGTCGGTGATCTCGGCGCCGGAAATGGTCTTGGTGACATAGCCCCGGGCGCCGGCGCGGATCACTGCGACCACATCCTCCGCGGCGTCGGACACACTCAGCGCCAGGAACCGGGTGCTGGACAGGAGCGCGGCGGATCCGGCGATGACTTCCCGGCCGCCGCCGCCCAGTCCGCCGGGGAGGTGGACGTCCAGGAGGACGACGTCGGGCCGCTGCTGGGCAATCACGGCGATGGCCTGCTCCACGGTGGCAGCCTCACCCACCACCTGGATGCTGGGGTCAAGGTCCGCTTTCAGGCCGGACCGGAAGATGGCGTGGTCATCCACGATGACCACCCGTGCGGAGTTGGCCGGCCGGGCGCTTCCGCCGCCGGCACCCTGGGTCGGGTTCATGATTTTCCTTCCGCGTGTTCTGCTGCAGCCGGCAGCCGGAGCCGGACCTCCGTGCCGTCCCCCGTGCTGAGGATGGCAGCCGAGCCGCCGTGCCGTTTCATCCTGCCGATGATCGATTCCCGGATGCCCAGCCGGTCCGCCGGGACGTCCCCCAGCTCAAAGCCCGGGCCCCTGTCCTTGATGAAGATCTCGGCCAGCCCGTCCGATGCCTCAAGGTAGACCGAGACCGTCCCGCCACCATGGCGGGATGCGTTGAGCATGGCTTCCCGGCTTGCCTGGACCAAGGCTTCGTACGCCTCGGTCATGGGGGCATCACCAACGGTGACCACCTCCACGGCGTTGCCGAGCAGGTCCTCCACCTCGCCGGCAACGGCCTTGATCCGGTCTGAAAGCTGCCCGCTTTCCCGGCCGGGGTCCTGGAATAGCCAGCCGCGCAGCTCGCGTTCCTGGGCACGGGCCAGGCGGACGACGTCGTGCTCGTTGCCCGCACGCCGCTGGATCAAGGCGAGGGTCTGAAGCACGGAGTCGTGGAGGTGGGCGGCAATTTCGGCACGTTCCGTCTCCCGGATCCGGCCGGCGCGTTCGGCCTCGAGGTCACGCCAAAACTTCAGCGCCCAGGGCAGCAGGACCAGCACCACCCCGCCCAGGACGGCCACCGAGGCAAGCAGCGCAAGCCACGTTTGCTCCCATGACCCCGAGCCGGAGACCATCACCAGGACCCCGGCCACCACCAGCGCCAGGCCTGCAGCGAGGCGGCCCCAGCCGCCGGCCTGGTCAGCCTTGGTCTTGTCCACCAGCCCTGCGCGACGGGTCTCATCCAGCTGCATCCATGCGATCGAGGCGCCGCCCAGGACCGCGGCCGCCGGGATCAGCGTTCCCAGTGATACGTCCACGCCCAGCAGCTGGGCGATCATGATGCCGGCGACGAGCAGGAGCCCGCAGCCCAGCAGGATTTCCTTGCCGTACCGCATTCCGCGCGCCCGGAACCAAGGGGCGCCCGGCGGCACGCCGGCGCCGTCCGGAACCGGACCGGGGGCACCTGCCGGGGATCCGGCGTCGGCAGTGGTCACCTGGGCGGGCCGGCTCACCGCTGGGGCAATGGGCGACGCCGGGCGGCGGGCGTTGCGGCGCACGGCCTCGTCCGCGGTGGGCACCATGATCCAGAGCCATGCGTAGAAGACCAGGCCGGCACCGCCTGCGAAGCACGCCAGGACCATGCCCAGGCGGACGTTCCGCACCGGCCAGCCCAGGTGTGCAGCCAAGCCGGAGCACACCCCGGCGATGACACGGTCGCTGCTCCGCGCCAGGGGCGGCCGCACCGGAAGGGTTGTCATGGGTCAATCCAAACATGGATCAGGGTTGCCCGGACCGCATTCAGCCGCTTCCCGGGGACAGCTCAGGGACGGTTCAGGGTTTCCCCCAGTAGAGGGCCGCCGGGCATGGACGGGAGGATCGAGGTATGAACTCGCAGACCCCCTCCCCCGACGACGAACACCCTGCCGAGCCCCTTCGCAAGGAGCAGCCCGGAACGGACAGCGGGCAGCCCACCGAGCCGCTGCCATCCTCCGGCCCGACGCCTCCTGACCCCGCCCCAGGCCCGCCGGCGGAACCTTCACCCAACTATGCGTACCAGGGCAGACCGGCACCCGCTCCGTCCACCGACTTCTTCGGCTGGATCCACAGCAACGGCATCTACCGCGGCAATGACCGGTGGGTTGGCGGCGTCTGCAGCGGTATTGCGCACAGGCTGGGCGTTGACCCCATCATCATCCGCGGCGTCTTCATTGTCCTGACCCTCCTGGCAGGCATCGGAGTCCTGTTGTACGGCCTGGCCTGGGCCTTCCTCCCGGAACCGGACGGCAGGATCCATGTCCAGGAAGCCGGCGCTGGCCGCTGGTCCAGCGGCATGACAGGTTCCCTCATCGCCACCATCCTGGGCCTTACGGGCCTGGGCGGAGGCTTCTGGGGCTGGAGCCATAACGGCCTCAGCGGACTGCTGTGGACCCTCTTCTGGGTTGGCGGCGCCATCTACCTGATCTACTACCTCTCCCAGCGCAACAAGGCCCACCCCACCATGGCCGGCCACGGCACCGCCGCGCCAGGCGGGACCTTTCCAATGGGGAGTTCCGGCGCGGCCCACACCGCGACGTTCTCCGCCGGCACCGCAGCCGGACCGGCTGCGGCTGCGGCGCCCCCTTATGGCAGCAGCACCGCAGGCACGGCGGACACCACCGCAACGGGCGGCCCTTACGGCCAGGGCGGCTACAGCCCGGCCGGAAGTGTGCCACCGGCTCCCGGCTCCGGCGGCGTTGGCGGCACGTCTCCCGGCGGTCCCGGCAGCGGTGCCCCCGGCGGCGGCAGCTACCCCACCCCATGGGTTCCGCCGCGGCCGCCCAAGCCCAGGCCGTCCGGTCCAGGCGCCCCCGGTGTGGCCATCGCAACGGGTTCCGCCCTGGTGGTGGGCGGCGGACTGAAGGCCCTCGACGCCGCGAACGTCATCAGCCTGGGCGGCTCCGCCAACGCCATCGTGTGGGCCAGCGCGGCAGCGGTCCTGGGCCTGGGCATCCTAGTGGCAGGCTTCCGCGGCCGGACCTCCGGCATCCTGAGCTTCTTCGCCGTGGTTGCACTCATCACCGGGGGCGTCTACAACACCCTGGACGATGGCCGGATGCGGTTCCAGCAGGTGGACTGGAACCCCGCCAGCATCGAGGAAGCACGTGGTGGAATCGACATCACCGCCGGACGTGGAACCGTGGACCTCACGGGCCTATCCCCTACCGCCCCCCTGACGTCCGACGTCGTGGTTCCCCTGGACATCACCGCAAGCAACGTCACCGTGGTGATTCCGCAGAACGTGCCGGTGGATATCAAGGCGGACATGACCATGGGCAACCTGAACGAGGGCGGAGGCCAGCGCGGCGGCACCACCACCCGCCAAAGCAGCTACAACACCGACCGGCCCGGCAACCACCTGGTGGTCCAGATCGACGGCACCTTCAGCAACGTCACGATCCAGGAAGGCAACTGACATGGACAACAGCAACATTCCGACGACGGCGGGCCACGACACCGCCGGACCGGCACCGGCCAGGGTGGGAACGGTGGTGTGGGGACTGATCGTCCTGGCGCTGGCCGCGCTGATCATCGTGGCCCAACTGGGGATCGTCGCCCTCAATGGCACCTACGTCCTGATCGGCCTCATGATCGGCGCCGGAGTGGCCCTGGTGGTGGGCGGCCTGCTCTCAGCCCGGAAACGTGACAACCAACCAACTACAGGGAAGTCTTGAACCATGGATAAGTTCTTCAGCATTGTCAGGGGCTTCGGCCTGAAGCGCGGACCGCAGCGCTGGGTTGGTGGAGTACTCGGAGGAATCGCGGCGCAGCTCAACGTCGACGTGGCCTATGTCCGCATCGCTTTCCTCCTGTTGTGCCTGCTCCCCGGACCCGCCGTGGTCTTCTACCTCCTGGCCTGGATCATCATCCCGGACCAGCGCAATGAAATCCTGCTGCAGACCTTCCTGGACCGGCGGTCGCTCAACCGGCCCTGACCACCGCACTTTCAGGCCCCGGCCCTGGGGAATCATCCTCCGGGGCCGGGGCCTTGCCGTGTCCCCGGCGGCCGGCCCCAATGTAACCGGTTTGTGTCGTACCCCACACACCCCACTACACTTCTAGGTGAGCTCAGCGTGGCGCTCTGCCTGTAAACCTTCTTCCCAGGATTTGAGCCGAACATGAAAATTGGAATCCTCACCAGCGGTGGCGACTGCCCCGGATTGAATGCCGTCATCCGCGGCGCGGTACTTAAGGGCATCGCCGTCCATGGCCAGGAATTCGTCGGATTCCGGGATGGCTGGCGGGGCGTGGTGGAGGGCGACATCATCGCCATCCCCCGCACCATGGTCCGCGGCATCGCCAAGCAGGGCGGCACCATCCTGGGCACCTCCCGCACCAACCCGTTCGAAAACGGCGGCGGCCCCGAGGCCATCAAAGCCCATATGGACCGGCTTGGCATCGATGCCATCATCGCAATCGGCGGTGAGGGCACGTTGGCAGCGGCCAAGCGCCTGACCGACGCCGGACTCAAGATCGTGGGTGTCCCCAAGACCGTTGACAACGACCTTGACGCCACCGACTACACCTTCGGTTTCGACACCGCGGTACAGATCGCCACCGAGGCGATCGACCGGCTCCGCACCACGGGTGAATCCCACCACCGCTGCATGATTGCCGAGGTGATGGGCCGCCACGTGGGCTGGATTGCACTGCACGCCGGGATGGCAGCCGGGGCGCACGCCATCCTCATCCCGGAGCAGAAGGTCAGCATCGAGCAGGTCACCGAATGGGTCAAGGAAGCCCATGCCCGAGGCCGCGCACCCCTTGTGGTGGTGGCCGAGGGCTTCGTGCCCGAACACATGGAAAGCCCGCACTCGGAGCGTGGCCTGGACACCTTCGGCCGTCCGCGCCTGGGCGGCATCGCCGACCAGCTTGCGCCCGAACTTGAAGCACGGACCGGCATCGAAACCCGAGCCACCATCCTGGGGCACATCCAGCGCGGCGGCGTCCCCTCAGCCTTCGACCGGGTCCTTGCCACCCGGCTGGGCATGGCGGCCATTGACTCCGTGGTGGAAGGCTACTGGGGCACCATGGTGGCGCTGAAGGGCACCGACATCCAGCATGTCGCCTTCGAGGAGGCCCTGGGCCAGCTCAAGACTGTCCCGCAAAACCGCTACGACGAGGCCGCGGTCCTGTTCGGCTAAGCCACTGGGCCGCCCTAGGCTGGGACCATGACACTCGATCCCGGCTCAGCGGCCATCATCCAGCTGGCGTGGGCACGCCGGCTGGGCCTTGACGACGACGCATTCGGTGACGCCCTGGCATCCGGCGAACGGATTGTCCGCGCCGACGAATCGGCCCGGACCGTCGAGTTTGTGCGGCTGTTCGGCAGTTCCGTCCTGGTAGGACCACGGAACATCATCGAGGCAGCGGCCGGCATCCCCGACGAGGAAATGGCCCAGCATGTCACCCTCCTGAAACTGACCAGGGAACAGGGTGGCCACGGGCTGGGCGCCGCGGCCCTGTTCTTTGCCGACGACCTGCCGCTGCAGCAACCATCGGAGGAACTGACGGTCTCGCACGGGAATCCCGAGGCGATCGAACTGGAGGGCAGGTGCCCGCCGGATGACGTGAATGAAGTTGGCCTGTCCGACCTCGAGAACCGCTACACGGTCGTCCATGAACTGGACGGCAGGCGCGTGCCCCTGGCCTGCGGGGCCTACGGCGAGTGGGAGGGCCTGCTGGCCAACATGGGCGTCCTGGTGGACCCGGACTGGCGGCGCCGCGGCCTGGGAGCGCTGGCGGGTTCCATCGCTGCCCACGAGGCCCTGGCCGCCGGGCTTACCCTGCAGTGGCGCGCTGATGTCAGCAACACCGGCTGCCTGGCATTGGCCCGGAAGCTGGGCCTGTCAGCCGGCGGAATCCAGACCAGCGTCCACCTTCGCTGAGGCCGGGCTGCCCGCGGCGCCCCAGTCCTGGACCGGCTTGGGCTTGGCGAAGAACAGTGCCACGGCCGCCCCGGCGAGCACAACGCCGGCGGGCAGCAGGATCGACTGGGCCATCGCCGTCGAGAACCCTGCCTGCAGGAATCCGGGCAACGTACCGCCCATCGCCATCCCTTCACCGGCTGATGCCGCAGGGCCGCCGGACGGGAGTTCCGCGGCGAGCCGCGACTGGATCAGGACGGCAATAGCTGCGCTGCCCAGCACGGCCCCGAACTGCCGGGTGGTGTTGTAGACGCCGGAACCTGCGCCGGCCTGGCGAGGCGGCAGGTTCCGGGTGGCTGTGGTGCTTAACGGTGCCCAGATGCCGGCGTTGGCGAACCCCAGGACAGCGCTGGGAAGAAGGAACAGCAGGATGGGTGTGTCCGGCTGCATGAGCAGGCCGTTCCAGACAAGGGCGACAGCCATCAGCGTCAGGCCGCCGGCGGCAAGGTATTTGGGGTTGACCCGGTCCACGATCTTGCCCACCACGGGCGCCATGCCGCCCGAAATCAGCGCCATGGGCACCATCAGGAGTGCCGACTGGGTGGGCGTCAGGCCGCGGACCAGCTGGTAGTAGAAGATCAGCGGCAGGCTGAAAGACGTGACGGTGAACCCCACCATGGTGATGCCAAGGTTGGCGAGGGAGAAGTTCCGGTCCCGGAACAGGCCCAGCGGCAGGAGCGGTTCGCCCTTGTTGAGGCGCTGCCATGCCACGAAGGCGGCCAGGACAACCAGGCCGGCAATAATGAGTCCCCAGACGCTGATGGGCCCGGTGATGGTCCCCCAGTTGTACGTCTCGCCTTCCTGGATACCGAAGACCAGGAGGAAGAGTCCGACGGCGCTCAGCAGGACGCCGGGGATATCGAACCGGTGCGGGTGGGTGCTCAGTGCCGGGACGTTGCGCATGGCCAGGATGAAGCCCACGACGCCGATGGGCACGTTGATGAAGAAGATCCACTCCCAGCCCAGGCCGTCCACCAGGACACCGCCCAGGATGGGCCCCACCAGGGTGGCCATGCCGGCCGTGGCACCCCAGACGGCCATGGCGGAGCCACGGCGGTCCGGCGGAAAGATGCGGGTGATGACCGCCATGGTCTGGGGCGTCATGACTGCGGCGCCGAGCCCCTGCACCACGCGGGCCGTGATCAGGGTTTCCACATTTTGGGCCAGGCCACACCACAGCGAGGCCAGGGTGAACACCACCAGGCCCAGCAGGTACAGCTTCCGCGGCCCGAACCTGTCACCGAGGCGGCCCGTGATGAGCAGCGGGACGGCGTAAGCCAGCAGGTAGGCGCTGGTCACCCAGATCACCGAGTTGATATCGGCGTGCAGTCCCTCCATGATCCGGGGATTCGCTACCGAGACGATGGTGCTGTCGATCAGGATCATGAAGAACCCGATCACCAGGGACCACAGCGCCGGCCACGGCTTTTCTACGTTTTCCACTCGGTCATCCTTCTGGAGTTTTGTTTTGGTGCCCGGGCGGAAACCCGGGAAGATCAGCCCAGCAGGTCCAGGATCTCCGTGCGGGCAAACATTTGCGCTGCGGCCCTCGCCGACGGCGCACCGGCGTCCGGATCCGCTCCGGCGCCCAGCAGGACGCGGGCCACCTCCGTGTAGCCCTTGAATGCCGCTCCGGCGAGGGGGGTCTGGCCCCGGTCGTTGGCGGTGTTGGCGTCGGCGCCGTGCTGCAGCAGCAGCTGTACGGTTCCGGCATGGCCATGATACGCGGCGAGCATCAGCAGGGAGTCCCCGGCGGAGTTCGTCATGGTGGCGGGGACGCCGGCCTCCAGGTAGGGACCAAGCAGCGCAGCGTCCCCTTCACGGGCAGCCTGGAAGAGCGTATGCGCCAAAGCCAGCGCGTCGTCGTCGTGCCCCTCCGTTGCCTTCGCCGCGGCGTGGACGGGCGTGGTGTTCCCGGTCATCAGCGCGGCCCCCTCAGGAATCCGGTTTGGCGCCCCACAACCTGGCCGGCGTCGGGGGCGACGATGAGTTCCTGGGCGGCCGCATACGGCTCATCGCCGTCCAGGACCGTCAGTATGTCATCCGGGGCCACTGAACGTTTTATGACTGCCAGGGCCACCGGACCCATCTCGTAGTGCTGCGCCACCGAGGTCACGGTCCCCACTTTCCGCTCCCCGGCCATGACGGGGCTGCCGGCGGCGGGCAGGGTGTGCTGCGATCCGTCCAGCTGGAGGAACACCAGCCGGCGCGGCGGGTGCCCGAGGTTGTGGACGCGGGCGATGGTTTCCTGGCCCTTGTAGCAGCCCTTGGCCAGGTGCACGGCCGTGCGCAGCAAGTCCAGTTCGTGCGGGATGGTCTTGTCATCCGTTTCGGCGCCGATCCGGGGCCGCCAGGCGGCCACGCGAAGGGCCTCGGCAGCGAGCACACCGGCCAGGGGCCGGCCGGCAAGGGCGTCCTCAAGGCCGCCGGAAGGGATGAGGTACTCGAACCAGGGACGTTCAAGGCCGGGGTGGTTCTCCTCGGAAACGGTGGCATAGGAGTACCCGCCCGCGGACACGTGTGGCCACGGGTCCTGCCAGGCGAGGTGCCCGGCCCATTCCGGCACGGCCCTGGTGCTGCCCACCACGGCCCAGTCCGCGGAGACGTCGGCAATCTCCACCCGCAGCATGAACTTCATGCGGTTGAGGTACTCGGCCAGCGGGGCGGCCTCCGTTGCTTCGACGATCAGCCAGGTGGTTTCCCCGTCATCGACCACACGGGCATCGAAGTCGATCCGGCCCTGGACGCTGAGGAGCAGCAGTTCGCTGGACTCGCCCGGCTTCAGGGCTGCCACCTGCTGGGAAGACAGGGTGTTGAGCCAGCTGAGCCTGTCGGGCCCGGTGACGGTGACCACGCCGCGGTGGGAAAGGTCGACGACGGCAGTTCCGGCGGCAAGGGCGCGCTGCTCGCGCAGCGGCTCGCCGTAGTGGGCGGCGACTCCGGCGTCAGGACCGGTGGCCTCGACGGCACCGGGGCGCGACAACAAAGGGCTGGGCGTAGTCATATGAAGTAGAAGTCCTTGGAGGTCAGCGGTATTCCGGATTTTCGAAATCGAACCTTGTTCCGGCAGCCCATTCGCCGGGCAGGTTTCCGAACGCGGGGTAGCCCCCCGAGTCCTTGAGGGTCCGGGCCAGGTGCAGGAGGTTCCAGGTCATGAACGTCGTGTTCCGGTTGGTGAAGTCGGTTTCCGGGCCACCGGAGCCTTCATCGAGGTAGCTCGGGCCGGGCCCCACGGGTCCGATCCATCCGGCGTCGGCCTGCGGCGGGATGCTGAAGCCGATGTGCTGAAGGCTGTAGAGGACGTTCATGGCGCAATGCTTGATCCCGTCCTCGTTTCCGGTGATCAGGCAACCGCCGACCTTGGGATAGAACGCCCATTGGCCCTTGCTGTTGAGTTCGCCGGAGTGGGCGTAGAGGCGTTCGATCAGTTTCTTGGTCTGGGACGAGTTGTCCCCCAACCAGATGGGCCCGGCCACCACCACGATGTCGGCTTCCTTGACCGCGGGGTAAAGCTGGGGCCACTCGTCGGTGGCCCAGCCGTACTGGGTCATGTCGGGGTAGACGCCGCTGGCAATGTCATGGTCCACCGTCCGGATCACCGTGGTGCCCACGCCGTGTTTCTCCATGATCATGCGGCTGATCCGGATCAGCCCGTCCGTATTGGACGTCTGCGGCGACTTCTTCAGCGTGCCATTGAAGAAGACAGCTTTCAGGTCGCTGTAATCAGCCGGTGCTCCTGCTGCCTGGACGGTGCTTTCTCCCACGGTGCCGCTCCCCTCTTATGGGTCCGGAAGACCCTATCTGGTCATGAGACGCGGTGCAGGAACGCGGAGGCGTGGGCCTCCAGCCCTTTTCCTGCGTCACCCCCGGTGGCAACGTCCCAGCGCCACAACAGGTTGCCGTCCACCAGGCCAAATATGCGGGTGGCGGCGCTGTAGTCCTTGGAGTGGCTGCCGCGCATCACCATGTCGGTGGTCAGCTGGATCTGAGGCCCTTTGATTTGGCCGTAGTACAGCTCCGTGATGCCGCCGGGGTGGGCGATGGATACGGAGATGTCGAAGCCGCCGTCCTTGTTGCGCAGCGCTTCGACCTCGTCGGCGCTCTTCAGCACCGGGACGATGTCTGCCGGCACCAGCCCAGGGCCGCCGTCGGCGTCTAGCTGCTTGCGCTCCAGCGCCCAGAAGCCGGTTTCGACGGTGAGCGGACGCAGGCGCGTCCCTTCGTCGTCGGTCAACCAGCTTTCGGCACGGTACTGCAGGTACGGCAGGCCGTTGTGGGTGAAGGAGACGTGCTGCAGGAAGTGTTCAGAGTCCTCGTCGCCGCTGCCCAGCCGCCCCCGGCCCTCCCACTCACCGATGAGCCAGGACAGGGGGACGAGTTCGGGGGTCAGGTCTGTAGGAATCTCAATGGGCATTGGTATTACCTCCAGCTACGGCCGGTCCCGGGAAAGGGCTGGCTACTGCTGGCCCTTGAAGAGGCGGTAGACCACAAAGCCGGCGAACCAGGCCATGGACAGGCTCGCGATGCCGAGCAGGACAAGGAAGAAGATTTCAAAAGCAAGTACGGACATGGTGCCATCCTAACCGTTAGTAGATGAGTAGTTTGTCTATGAAGTACGCAAGGGATCCAACAGCCGAGACCGGGGCCAGCCCCATGCCAAGGGCGGCCAGGATGTTCAGTGGCGCGCCGCGCAGGGTGGCCAGCCGCCGGAAGCTCGCCAGCACCGCGCCCACAACCACGCCGAAGATGGCCGCCGGCAGGACGGCAATGTCCGACAGGACCAGCCCGGCCAGTGGACCGGCAAGGCCCGCAAGCACCACTCCGAGCGGGGCAACAATGCTGTCCGGCCAGCGGATGAGCCCGGCCAGCAGGGCCACAGCCGCGCTGATCGCCGCCACCAGGAGCATCTCGCGGACACCGTTGAAGCGGGAGCCGGCAATCCAGCCTGCTCCCAGGCAGGACAGCAGGACACCGGCGCAGCACCCCAGGGTGGATTCCAGCCGTTGCGCCTGTCCTGTTCCGCGGATGAGCTGCACCACGAACACGGCCATCATTCCCAAGGCCACGAAGCCGGGAGTCCAGTCCAGGTATCCGGGGGCAGGCACCAGGGCGGCGGCTATGGCCGCGCCTGCACCCGGCAGGGCGATAACTGCGGCGAGGGTCTTCTTGGCGGGAATGCGGAGGAAGTGCGGCCAGCCGATGCCCACCGCCACGGCGATCACGATGCCCACCACCACGAGTGCCTCCGGCGAGGCGTAGACCCCGGCGATGATCGCGATGAGGCCGGCGATCCCGACGACGCCGACGGTCCAGGAGCCCAGTGAACGCGCGGGAGCCTGCAGTTCCGCCGTCATGCGTGGCCCGGCCTGTGCTTCGTCGGTGCACTCACTGCGCTGTTTTCCCATCCTGGCGGTCGGCCGGAAGGCAGGTCTGCCCCCTCGTGGCAGGGCGGGTGCGCCCTGGTCCAATCCTGCCTTATGTGAACTGGATATGTCGCAAATCGTGCCGGTCCACGTCCTGAATCTGTGGCCAGGGAGGGGCTGCCGGGTATACTCAAAGCTCAGCTACGCTCCCTGCTGAGGTGGCTGGCCGGCGGCGTGCTGACGGTCCAAAACCTTCCGCAGGAGCCAGTACCGGCCGGTGAGAATCCGGTTCAGTCGCCCAATGATGCGCGGACAGCCCTTGGAGGAACAATGTCGCACATCCTGTTACTGACCAACAGCACCGGTTCTTCGGTGGACATCCTGCCTGCCCTAGAGCTGCTGAACCACAGGGTCCATATCCTCCCCGCCGAACCAACGGCCCTCCTGGAAACAGACCCCTGCGATATTGTCCTGCTGGACGCCCGCAAGGACCTGGTGGGTGCCCGTTCCCTCACCCAGCTCCTGAAGGCCACAGGCCTCAGCGCCCCGCTGGTGCTGATCCTGACCGAAGGTGGCATGGCGGCGGTGTCCTCCGCGTGGGCCGTTGACGACATCGTCCTCGATTCCGCGGGCCCCGCCGAGGTGGAGGCCCGTATCCGGCTGTCCGTTGCCCGGGCAGTGCCCGAGCAGGAAGACGCGCCCAGCGAAATCCGCGCCGCCGGCGTCGTCATTGATGAGGCAAGCTACACGGCCCGGGTCAACGGGGCGCCCCTGAACCTGACCTTCAAGGAGTTCGAACTCCTGAAGTACCTGGCGCAGCACCCCGGCCGCGTGTTCACCCGGCAGCAACTGCTGACGGAGGTGTGGGGCTACGACTACTACGGCGGCACGCGCACCGTGGACGTCCACGTCCGTCGCCTGCGGGCAAAGCTCGGAGCGGACCACGAGAACCTGATCAGCACCGTCCGGAACGTCGGCTACCGCCTCACGCTGGTCCGGCAGCAGGAAGATGAACTCACGGAGGCCTGAGCCTGGGCTGCCGCCGGCGTATAGCCTTGGCTCATGACTCCAGCGCATCCGCAGAAGTGGCCCGTCCATGTCGTCCGGGGCGGAGTTGACCAGCAACTGCTGAAAGACTGCCGTGACCTTCTGGCCGCGGCTGAGGAATCGGACGGCAATCCTTCCATTTCCGAGCAAACCCTGGTGACCATGCGCGCCGGTGACTCGGCGGAGCACAGCCTCCTGACGCTGGCCCTCTACGCTCCCGACGAGGACTCCGATCCGGCGACCGGCCAGGACCTGGCGGGCTTCGCCGTCGTGGTTGAGGAGCCGGACGGCAGCGGCATCCTGGAAATCGCCGTCCATCCCTCCTACCGGAACCAGGGCGTGGCGGACCGGCTGGTGGGAGCGCTCAAGGAGGTCCGGGGCTTCAACGGGCTGAACGCCTGGTCGCATGGCAACCATGAAGCCGCTGCCGACCTTGCCGCCCGCTACGGGTACGCGCCGGTACGCGAGTTGTGGAAAATGAGGATGACGACGGCGGGCGCGGACCTGCCCGATGCCGGCCTGCCGGACGGGGTGGCCATCCGCACGTTCGTTCCGGGCAAGGATGAAGAGGCGTGGCTGGCAGCCAACCGGGCAGCATTCGCCCACCACCCCGAGCAGGGCAGCCTCACCAGGGCCGACCTCGAGGCGCGCATGGCGGAGGACTGGTTCGACCCGTCCGGCTTCCTCCTCGCCGAGGACCGGGACGGCAGGCTGCTGGGGTACCACTGGACCAAGGTCCACCCACGCCACGGCACCCACCCGGCCATCGGCGAGGTCTACGTGGTGGGCGTGACACCTGACGCGCAGGGCATGGGACTGGGCAAGGCACTGACCATTGCCGGCATCAAGCACCTCCGCGACTCAGGACTGGCCGGTGTGATGCTGTACGTGGATGCGGACAACGCTCCGGCTGTCGCGTTGTACCGGCGGCTCGGTTTCAGCCGCTGGGACATGGACGTCATGTACGGCCCCGCCGCCGGGTAGCCGGGAGGCCGGAGCAATCCCTGGCACGGCGTAAAACAAAGGCCGTGGGGGCGGTGAATGCTTGTAAGGTTGAAATGGAGCCGCGCGGGGCGGAAGCGCAGGCACCGGAGCGCCAGCTAAAGGAGAAGCCATGAACCCGGAACCGTCCGGAACAGCCACGTCCCAGGATGTTGCGGTGCCTGTCCGGGCCCGCTTCGGCTCCTCCGAGGTACCGGCATCCAGGGCCACGCAGGACCGCATCGACATCCCCGAATTCGCACCGAACCTGCAGCCCGAGGGCGACATCCGGCCCGACCGGTTCCTGGACCGCGAGCTGAGCTGGCTCGCCTTCAATTCCCGGGTGCTGGAACTGGCGGAAGACCCCACCCTCCACCTGCTGGAGCGGGTCAGCTTCCTGTCCATTTTTGCCTCCAACCTGGACGAATTCTTCATGGTCCGCGTGGCAGGCCTGAAGCGCCGCATCGCCACCGGGCTGGCCGTCCCCTCCCCTGCCGGGCTCAGCCCTGTCGAGGTGCTGGAGCGGATCAGCGAAGAAGCCCACCGGCTCCAGCAGCGCCATGCACAGGTTTTCGCCGAGCAGATCCGGCCCGCGCTGGCGTACGAGCACATCCACGTCATGCAGTGGGGGGAACTGGACGACGCCGCCCAGCAGCAGCTCAGCGTCATGTTCGCGGAAAAGGTCTTCCCCATCCTCACGCCGCTGGCCGTGGATCCCGCGCACCCGTTCCCGTACATCTCCGGCCTGTCGCTGAACCTCGCCGTGGTGGTCAGGAACCCCGTAAGCGACAAGGAGCTCTTCGCCCGCGTCAAGGTCCCGGACCAGCTGCCGCGGCTGATTTCCATTGACGGCCCCCGCGCCGGTGCGGTGCCGGGCCGGGTGGCACGGTTCATCGCACTGGAGGAAGTCATCGCCGTCCACCTGGACAAGCTCTTCCCCGGCATGGAGGTCCTGGAGCACCACACGTTCCGCGTCACCCGCAATGAAGACGTGGAGGTGGAGGAAGACGACGCCGAGAACCTCCTGCAGGCCCTGGAGAAGGAACTCCTCCGCCGCCGGTTCGGGCCGCCTGTCCGGCTGGAAGTCACCAATGACATCAACCCCAACATCCGGGCGCTGCTGATCCGTGAGCTGGGCGTAGAGGAGTCCGAGGTGTACTCGGTGCCGGCGCCGCTGGACATGCGGGGCCTGTCCGTCATAGCCGGCATCGATCGGGCGGACCTGCACTACCCCAAGCACGTCCCGCACACCTCCCGGTACCTGAACGAGTCCGAAACGTCCAAGGCCGCCAACGTGTTTGCTGCCATGCGGCGCCGGGACATCCTGCTGCACCACCCCTACGATTCGTTCTCCACCTCCGTGCAGGCGTTCCTGGAGCAGGCTGCGGCAGACCCGAAGGTCCAGGCCATCAAGCAGACCCTGTACCGGACCTCCGGGGACTCCCCCATTGTGGATGCCCTGATCGACGCCGCCGAGGCCGGCAAGCAGGTGCTGGCACTGGTGGAAATCAAGGCCAGGTTCGATGAGCAGGCCAACATCTCGTGGGCCCGCAAACTGGAGCAGGCCGGCGTCCATGTGGTGTACGGGATCGTGGGCCTGAAGACACACTGCAAGCTGTCCCTGGTGGTCCGGCAGGAAGTGGACGGCCTGCGCCGCTACTGCCACATCGGCACCGGCAACTACCACCCGCGCACCGCCCGGTACTACGAGGACCTGGGCCTGCTGACCGCCGACGAACAGGTGGGGCAGGATCTTTCCAAGCTGTTCAACCAGCTTTCCGGCTACGCGCCCAAGTCGACGTTCAAGCGCCTCCTGGTGGCACCCCGTTCCGTGCGTTCCGGCCTCATCGACCGCATCGAAACCGAGATCCGCAATGCCCGCGCCGGAATTCCCGGACACGTGCAGATCAAGGTGAACTCGATGGTGGACGAAGCCATTATCGACTCGCTGTACCGCGCGTCCCAGGCGGGCGTGAAGGTGGACGTGGTGGTCCGGGGCATCTGTTCGCTGCGGCCCGGCGTTCCCGGCCTCAGCGAGCACATCACGGTCCGCTCGATCCTGGGCCGGTTCCTGGAGCACTCACGGGTGTTCGCATTCGCCAACGGCGGGGACCCCGTGGTGTACATCGGCTCCGCGGACATGATGCACCGCAACCTCGACCGCCGGGTGGAGGCCCTGGTCCAGTTGGCCAGTGCGGACGACATCACGTACGTCCTTGACCTCCTGCAGCGCTACATGGATCCGGAGACCTCCAGCTGGCATCTTGATAACCAGGGCCATTGGACCCGGCACCACCTCTCCGAGGACGGGAAGCCGCTCGAAGACGTCCAGTCCTGGCTGCTGGCGTCCCGGCCGCGGCAACGCAGCCTGAGCCGGCGATAAGGGCCGCCGCGTTGTCGAGCGATGCACTCGTAGCCGACCAGACAGACCACCCGGGCGAACCCATTGCCGTCACTGCGGCAGGAGCCATTCCCTGGCGTGCCGGCCGGGACGGCCTGGAAGTCCTGCTGATCCACCGTCCACGCTATGACGACTGGTCATGGCCCAAGGGGAAGATCGACGCCGGCGAGACCGTCCCGGAATGCGCCGTCCGTGAGGTGTGGGAGGAGATCGGCCTCAAGGCGCCCCTGGGCATCCCGCTGCCGCCCATCCATTACCACGTAGCGTCTGGACTGAAGGTTGTCCACTACTGGGCCGTAAAGGTCAACGGCGACAGCCTGGTTCCGGACGGCAAGGAGGTGGACAGCGTCATGTGGTGCGCCCCGGAAAAGGCGGGCCGCCTGCTGTCCAACCCGTCCGACGTCGTACCGCTCGAGTACTTGCAGGACGCGCACGGGCGCGGGGAGCTGGACACCTGGCCCCTGCTGGTGCTCCGCCATGCCAAAGCCAAGCCACGCGCATCCTGGAGCAAAGCCGAAGGTGAGCGTCCGCTGGCGGCAACCGGATCACGTCAGGCCCAGGCCGTGGGCCGGCTCCTGCAGGCGTGGAAGCCGATGCGGGTTGTCAGCAGCCCCTGGCTGCGCTGCGTTGCCACCGTTGCCCCGTACGCGCGGGCCAGCGGGGCCAAGGTGAAGCTGGCGGAGGGCCTGACCGAGCACAAGCACCAGCGCAGCCCGAAGAAGACCGCTGCCGTCATCGAGTCCCTCGTGGACAAGCAACGGCCTGTGGTGGTCTGCACCCACAGGCCCGCCCTGCCGACCGTGCTGAAGCAACTGGCTGCCCACATGCCCTCCCACCTCGCCAAGCTGCTGCCGGCCCACGAGCCATACCTCTCGCCCGGCGAGCTGGTGGTGTGCCATGTGGCCAACGGCGGGAAGAAGCGGGTTGTAGCGGTGGAGCAGTTCAAGCCCTTTGACGACTAGCCTGGCTTCCCTGAGCCTCCAGGCTTTCAAAGTAGACTTGGGGCGTGAGCATCCCAACGCCTTATGAAGACCTCCTGCGCGATGTCCTGGCCACCGGCACCCATAAATCGGACCGCACGGGCACCGGAACCACCAGCGTTTTCGGGCGCCAAATCCGCTTCGACCTCTCCAAGAGCTTTCCGCTGATCACCACCAAGCGGGTCCACTTCAAGTCAGTGGCGGTTGAACTCCTGTGGTTCCTGCGCGGCGAGACCAACATCAAGTGGATGACGGACCAGGGCGTCACCATCTGGAATGAATGGGCCGACGAAGACGGCGACCTGGGCCCGGTCTACGGAGTCCAGTGGCGTTCCTGGCCCACCCCGGACGGCGGCCACATCGACCAGATCGCCGAACTCATCGAGAACCTGAAGTCGAATCCGGACTCCCGCCGGCACCTCGTGTCCGCCTGGAACGTCTCCGAGCTCAACGACATGGCGCTCCCGCCCTGCCACGCGTTCTTCCAGTTCTACGTGGCCAACGGCAGGCTCTCCTGCCAGCTCTACCAGCGCTCCGCTGACATGTTCCTGGGTGTGCCGTTCAACATCGCCTCCTACGCATTGCTCACCTGCATGGTCGCCCAGCAGGTAGGGCTCGAACCCGGCGAGTTTGTCTGGACCGGCGGGGACGTCCACATCTACGAGAACCACATGGACCAGGTCCTCAAGCAGCTGGAACGCGAGCCCTACGAGTATCCGCGGCTGTTGATCACCCGCAAGCCCGCGTCGATCTTCGACTACACGCTGGAGGACTTCGACGTGGTGGGCTACCAGCACCACCCCACCATCAAGGCGCCGATCGCTGTATGAGCACCGAAAACTTCACTGATCCCCAGTCCTTCACGGAGGAACTGGCCGCATCAATCACCGGCGTCGGGCTGGTGTGGGCCCAGACTTCCGACGGCGTCATCGGCAAGGACGGGGACATGCCCTGGAACCTGCCGGAGGACCTCAAGCACTTCACCCGGCTCACCACCGGCCACCCGGTCATCATGGGCCGCAAGACCTGGCTGTCCTTCCCGGACAAGTACCGGCCGCTGCCCGGACGCACCAACATCGTCATCACCCGGCAGAAAAGCTGGGCCGGCACGCTCGAGGCGGAGGGCGCCGTCGTGGTTCCTTCCCTGGATGACGCACTCCTTGAGTCGCAGTTCGTCGACGGCGGCGAAACAGTCTGGATCCTGGGCGGCGGTGACGTCTTCCGCCAGTCCACGGACCTCGCCAACGTCGCGGTGGTCACCACCATCGATGTGAAGGCCGACGGCGACACGTTCGCCCCGGAGCTCGGCACCAGTTGGGAGGCCACCGCCTCCGTCCCGCCGGACGGGTGGCTGACGGCCGCCAACGGCACACGCTACCGATTCACCAAGTGGTCACGGACCGAGGGCTAGGAACATGCTGAAGAAACCGGAAACCCTGTTCGTTTTGGGCTATATGCTGCTGCCCCTGCTGGCACTGCTGTCCGCTATCGTGGGGCTGACCATGATCCTGGGCGGCAACAAGATCGCCGGGGCCATCGTGCTGGTGGTGGTCACCCAGGTGTTCACTTTCGGGGCGTTCTTCGCCCTGCGTGCACGGAAGGCGGCGGTGCTGGAACAGTCCGACCAAGGCTAGCTCCAGCCAACTGGCGGGCTGGCATGGGGAGACCGCCCCATCGCGGCCGGGCTGCTCCTGCCCTAGGCTGGTGCACGCAGCACTCTGGGGGCTGTTGAACGAATATTGGGGGGAATCCTGGTGGCAGGAACTTTGTGGGGTGCCGACGTAGAGCAACTGCGGACCCTCGCGCAGCAGTTCAGCAAGACGGCGGACCTGCTGCAGCAGCAGTCGACCCAGCTGAGCAGTCAGATCAACAACAATCCAGCCTGGAAGGGCGCCGACGCACAGCGGTTCCGGTCTGACTGGAACAGCAACCACCGCACGCTCCTTCAACAAACCGTCGCCCGCTTGAAGCAGGAGTCCAAAGTCCTGCTCAGGAACGCGGACGAGCAGGAGAAGGCCAGCACCGGCTCCGGCGCCGGCGGAGGACCTGGCAACGGCTCTCCCGCCGGCAACAACGGTCCCCGCCCGCCAATCCCGGGTCAGGGCAGCAACGATCCGTGGGGCCCGGGCTGGCTCACGGATCCCAACTCCCCTTTCCGCAGCGGCTGGGACATTTACAACCTCACCAAAGCGTTGCCGAACCTCCGGGCAGGACTGTTCGATCTTCCCCATTTCATTAGCAAGGCAGACAATCTCGGTGAGTTCCTGTTCTCCAGGGACTTCCAGAACGTGGCAAAAGCATTCCAGAACACGAACATGTTGAGCCAGTATTTCAACACTTCCTCGGAACTGTTCGACGGCAGGTGGGATACGGCCTTGCGTCTCGCCGAAGGTGGCAAGGCCGCGGAGTTCTTCAAATTTGGTGGCAGGGCCCTGGGCGGAATCGGAGTGGGTCTTGACGTTTTGGACACCGTCAACAACGCAAAGGAGGGCGACACAGGGGCCGCCGTCTACTCTGGAATCAAGGCTGGCCTCGGAGTGGTAAGTTTCGCTCCCCCGCCTGTCGGAACGGCGGCCATGGTCGCATCCGGAGCGTTGGCCATCTATGACAATGTGCCCGTAGTCAAGGAAACAGTGAATGCCATCGGCGGGTCCATCGCTGACGGTGCCAAGGAAGTCTGGGAAGGCGCTGGGGACGCCGCCGAAAAAGTCGGCGACTTCTTTGGATTCTGAGCCCACAACGAGAGGTATGGACGATGACTGAGACAGCGACCGAAGCCGCCACCATCCCTGATGCGATCGGATATGGCTTTGCCGAAATGGTTACCCTGGCAAGCCTCCAGGGCGGGGACGCTGCGGTCCTCAGCGCTGAAGCACTGAGGGTGGACGGCTATTTGGACAATACGGACATGGTGAGCGCAGGCGCGTCGTCACTGGTGGCCCGAGGCTTGGCCAAAGCCGAAAATGACGGGCTCCTCTCAGTGTCAGGACCCACTGCCGCCGTGGCTGCCCTGCTCTCCTCCGCCCTCCGTCGCATTGAGATCTCGCTGCTGACGGCCGAAGGGGGCGACAGCGTGGTCTTCATGGAAAATGACGACATCCATCTGCTGTTCCAGCCCCGCTCCTACTTCACGTGGTGGGCAATGGCCCAGCGGCCGGACGTTACCGCCGCCGAAGCCAACCTCATGATTATCAAGCAGCACCTGGACAGCAACCCGGGGGGCGGCGCCACTCTCCGCCGCCGCGAGGATCCCACCGGACAGACCCTGTACGTGAAGAATGGCGGCGACGGATCATGGACCACTGGTATCTCCACACCCAAACAGGCAGACATCGCTGAAACCAAAGGCGTGGACGACGCCGGCCTCCTTCACCAAATCCGCGCCATCCGTCAGGACTGACTGTGACCTTCGACCGTGACCGTGAGCGGCGCAACGACGCCGTTCACGCCGAACATAAGGCCGCGCTTTCACGGGGTGAAAAGCGGGTGCTGCGCACCACCAGCACCGGCGAACTGCACAGTTACCCCGCCGACGAAATTGGGTTTTCCCCAGGCCGTGGCCACGTACAGGTCCAAACCTGGTGGGGTATGGGGATCCTGACCGGCGTCATGGTGCTCTTGACCCTCCTTTCCCTGGTCATACTGCTCAGGCCCCTGCCGGACGGCGGCCAGCCGTTCTGGGGCGCCCTGGTCCTCACTGCATTCGGCATTTTTGGAGCCTGGTATACCTTCGGCATGGCGAGGGACGAGTACCGGGCCAAGAAGCTGCGGAAGGAAAGGCATGCGCCGGAACCCGGAGCAGGACCCCTCGGTGAATGAACCACACGGCGGCCCCGAGGCGGCCGCCACCTCCACGGGAGGGCCCGGCGGGGCGTGACGTAACCGACTGCGTCCTTCCGGATGCGAAGTCTAAACTGGACCAATGACTACAGCAGCTACCCCTTCCGTCGGCCTGGTCGGATGGCGCGGCATGGTCGGTTCCGTCCTGATGCAGCGCATGCAGGACGAGGGCGACTTCGCCAACATCAACCCGGTGTTCTTCTCCACCTCCAACGCGGGAGGTGCCGCGCCGTCCTTCGCTGACGGCGCCGGCAAGCTCGAGAACGCGTTCGACCTCGACACCCTGGCGAAGCTGCCCATTATCGTCACCGCCCAGGGCGGGGACTACACCAAGCAGGTCCACGGCGAACTGCGCAGCCGCGGTTGGGACGGCCTCTGGATCGACGCCGCCTCCACCCTGCGCATGGACGACGACTCGATCATCGTGCTGGACCCGATCAACCGGGATGTCATCGACAAGGGCCTGGTCAACGGCACCAAAGACTTCATTGGCGGCAACTGCACCGTTTCCTGCATGCTCATGGGCCTGGGCGGCCTGTTCAAGAACGGCCTGGTCGAGTGGGGAACCTCCATGACCTACCAGGCTGCCTCCGGCGGCGGCGCCCGGCACATGCGCGAGCTGCTCAGCCAGTTCGGCACGCTTAACGCCGAGGTCAGCACGGAACTGGACGACCCGGCGTCGGCCATCCTGGACATCGACCGCAAGGTCCTGGCCCACCAGCGCACCGACATCGACGCCACCCAGTTCGGCGTTCCCCTGGCCGGCTCCCTGATCCCCTGGATCGACGCCGACCTGGGCAACGGGCAGTCCAAGGAAGAGTGGAAGGCCGGGGTGGAAACCAACAAGATCCTGGGCACCTCCGAGGAAAACCATGTGATCATGGACGGCCTCTGCGTCAGGATCGGTGCCATGCGCTCCCACTCCCAGGCCCTGACCCTGAAGCTCCGCGAGGACCTGTCCGTCGCCGAGATCGAGAAGCTGCTGGACGAGGACAACCAGTGGGCCAAGGTGGTTCCCAACACCAAGGAAGCCTCCATGGCGGACCTGACTCCGGTTGCCGCTTCCGGCACGCTGGACATCCCGGTGGGCCGCATCCGCAAGATGGAAATGGGCCCGCAGTACATCAGTGCCTTCACCGTGGGCGACCAGCTCCTCTGGGGCGCCGCCGAGCCGCTGCGCCGCATGCTCAACATCGCCACCGGCACCCTATAACTTTCAGCTGGCTCAGGAGCGGCCCTTGCCCAGGCGGGCAGGGGCCGCTTTTGCCTTTGGGCAGGTCAGGTGGCAAGGAACGCCGTGTAACGCCGGGCGGCTTTGGCCAGGGCTGCCTGCGCGGCGGGACCCAGCGGCCGGGCTTCATCGAAGAGTTCGGGCACGACGACGGCACCCGGCCCCGATCCCTGCAGCGCCCAGGTGCCAACCACCCTTCCCGCGGCAACCACCGTCTTCTTGAAGACACCGTTGCCGCCGGGCACGATCAGGTCGAAATGCTCCGGCGCCAGGACGACGCTGCGGTCGGTGTAGCCCAGGACAAACTCATCGAAACCGGGCAGCAGGTGGACGGACCGGGCCCCGGGCACACTGGAGCCCACCAAGGCCGCCACCTCCGGGGACAGCCAGTAGCTGGTCCCCTCGAACTCCAGCTCCACCAGCTCGCGCCGGACGTGCTCGAACGCGGTGCGCACCTCGGTCAACGGCAGCTGGGTCCACCAGGCGAAGTCACGGAGGGTGGCCGGCCCGTGGCTGCGGAAGTAGCGGAGCAGGAACTCAGCCAGGGCGGATTCGCGTTCCAGGCTCCGCGGTGCCGGGATCCATTCGTCGAACGCAGCGATCAGCTGTTGGTTTCCGGCCAGGGGCCCCAGTACCAGCCAGCCGTGCCGGCAGAGCGAACCCAGGAGATGGATCCCGCGTTGGCCCTGTGTCGGCTGGCCTCCGTCGTCGAACACCTTGAACAGTGCCGCGCGGCTGATGGGGCCGTCCGCCAGGATGCGGTCCAGCGCCAGGTCGCGGGCCTTCTCCACGTCCGCCCATGCAATCTCCAGCTGCCGGTGGCGGCCGGCGATGCTCCTGGTGAGCCGTTCGGCCGTGAGGTCCAGCATCCAGCGCAGATCCTCCGGAGCCACGAGGTGCAACGTCCCGCGCATGGGCCAGGACCGGACAATTGCTCCGGAATTGATGGCGGCACGTACCTGGGAGAGCCCCTCCCCTGGCACCCGGACCCCGACCGCCCACAATGCCGCGGGCAGGTCCTGTGCCTGCATGGCGGTCATCCAGCGGACCAGTTCCGGCACAGAGGTAGCCTCCATCCCGGCGAGCCGCTGGGACGCCAAGCGGAGCCTGCCAACCATCCTGCCGTCACGCAGGGCACCAGATGCAGCCATGCGCCCATCCTAGGCCGGGCGCGGCCCAGGGGGGACTAGAGTTCGAGGCCGATCAGCAGCGGCTCCGGGTGCAGCGAAATGCCGAAGTGGCGTTCGACGCCGGCCCGCACCTCCCGCGCGACAGCCACCATATCGGCGGCGCTGGCGGAGCCACGGTTGGTGATGGCCAGGGTGTGCTTGGTGGACAGCGACGCGCGGCCTCCGGCCACGCCGCCGTCTTCCAGGCCGAAGCCCTTCCCGAAGCCTGCCTGGTCGATCAGCCATGCTGCGGAGAGCTTCACCATTCCGTCCTGCCCGGCAGGGTATCGCGGAGCGTTTTCCGGCAGTTTGTCCGCTACGTCAGCCGCCACAATGGGGTTGGTGAAGAACGACCCGGTGGAGTAAGTGTCCCGGTCCGCGGCGTCCCACACCATTCCCTTGGAGGCACGCAGGCGCAGGACTTCGCGGCGGACATCGTTGGCGTAGGCGCGCTGGCCCACTTCCACACCCAGGGCCCGGGCCAGCTCGGCATACCGGATGGGCGCGCTCATCCGGCCCAGCGGCAACTGGAATTCGACGGTGAGGACCACGTACCGGGGCGAGCCGTTGACGGTGGCCTGCTTCAGGATGGAGTCCCGGTAGCCGAACTTCAACTCCGAGTTGGTGAAGGTCTGCACGGCGTTCCGCTCGCGGTCCCAGGTACGCACGGCGGCGATGGTCTGGGAAACGTCGGCACCATAGGCACCCACGTTCTGGACCGGCGTGGCACCGGTCGAGCCGGGGATGCCGGACAACGCCTCGATACCGGACCAGGCGTGCAGCACCGCGTGCTCCACCAGCTTGTCCCAGTTGTGCCCTGCCTGCACCACCACTGCCACTCCCCCGCAGGAGTCCTCTGCGTTGACCGTGAACCCCTCGGAGGCGATCCTGATGACGGTCCCGGGGAACCCGTCGTCGGACACCAGGAGGTTGGACCCGCCGCTGACGATGAGGACCTGTTCGCCGGCGGCATCCGCCGAGCTGACCGCGTTGATGATTTCAGCCTCGGTGCGGGCCTCGACGTACTTGCCGGCAGGGCCTCCGACGGCGGAGGTGGTCAGGGCGGAAAGGAGGGTGGAAGTCACCTGTCAACAATACAAGGGAAAGCTAGTCAGCCTTCCGGGCCACCGGGGACAGCACGAAGCTCACCCCAAGCATCACCATCACGGCCAGCAGCGAATGCAGGATGCCCACATGCTCAGCCAGCAGCCCCAGCAGCGGAGGGCCGCACAAGAACGCGGCATAGCCGATGGTGGACACCACGGACACCCGGGCGGCAGCCTTTGCGGGGTCGTCGGCAGCGGCTGACATGCCTACCGGGAAGCCCAGCGAGGCGCCCAGGCCCCACAGCGCGAGTCCTCCATACGCAAGCCAGGGCACCGGTGCGAAGACGAAGACGCCCAGTCCCAGCACAGCCATGGCAGCGCACCACCGCATCACGGGGACCCTGCCAAATTTGTCCAGCAGCACCGTCCCGGCAAAGCGCCCGATGGTCATGAACGTGACAAAGAGGCCGTAACCGGCGGCCCCGGCAGCGTCGCTTTGCCCGTGGCCGTCGGCGAGTGCCAGCGCCACCCAGTCCCCTGCCGCGCCTTCGGCCAGGGCCAGGCCGAGGACCAGGACGCCCAGGAGCAGGGTCCGCCGGTCCCGCCACGCCTGGGCGATCTTCCGCTTGTTGTCCAGCGGCGCATCCGCCGTGTCCTCGGCGGTGATCACGGGGATGGGACCGGTGGTGGGGTCCCCGAAGGTGTCCGGGGAATAACTGCGCTCCCCTGCCACCGGGGTGATGTCTGCCCGGAACCAGGACGCCGCGGTCGCAACTGAAACTGCCACCACGGCCCCGGCCGCCGCGAGGTGCCAAAACACGGGAAGGGACACCGCGGCGGCGACGGCACCCAGCCCGGCGCCTGCTACAGTCCCCAGGCTGAAGGCCCCGTGGAGCCGCGGCATGATGTGCCTGCCCACCGCGCGCTCCACCGCGGCACCTTCAACGTTGGATGCCGTGTTCCAGCTGCCGGTGCCCAGCCCGATGATGGCCAGGCCAACGGCGGTCGCCACGGGGCTTGCCAGCACGGTTGTGCCAAAACCCGCCGTCAGCAGGCCTGCACCCACCATGATGCTGCCGGTCCGGATGGTCCTCTTGGAGCCCAGCCGCAGCACGATCAGCCCGGAGGCGGAGACGGAGGCAAAGGACCCCAGGGTCATGCACAGCAGAATGACGCCGACGTTGCCCGGGGTGAGGTCCAGTGCGTCCCTGATGGCCGGCAGCCGGGACACCCAGGAGGCAAAGGCAAGGCCGCTGGCGCCATACGCCACCACGACGGCGTTACGCCAGGACGAGACCTGGGCGCCAGTCGCGGTGGTTCCTGCGGACGTGGTCAAAAGTTGCAGCTCAAGACAACTTGACGAGGGCCTGGGCCTTCATCAGGACCTTCTGCCCCGCGGAGACCACCGTGAGGTCAACGCGCGCGGTGCCGGCATCGGCGTCGAGCTTGCCGATGGCGCCGCTGACCTCGATGGTGGCCCCGGGCTGGTCGGTGCCGGTGGTGTCGGTGACCAGGACCGGCTTGGTGAAGCGGGTCTGGAAATCAACGACGGCGGCGGGGTCACCCGCCCAGTCGGTCACCAGCTGGACGGCCGAGCCCATGGTGAACATGCCGTGGGCGATGACCCCGGGCAGTTCCACGCCGGTGGCGAAGGCCTCGTTCCAGTGGATGGGGTTGAAGTCGCCGGAGGCGCCTGCGTACTTGACCAGGTCGGTGCGCGTGACCTCGATGGTGCGGCTGCCGATTTCCTGGCCGGCGCTGAGTTCGTTGAAGCTGGGGCTCATGGTTACTGTCCCTCTCCGCGGACCAGGATGGATGACATGGTAGTGGTGACGGCTTCGCGCGAGTCGTTGGAACCGAGGGCGAAGATCTCGGAGCGGGTGGTGATCATGGCACCGCCGCCCATGGCCCGGACACCGTCCACGTGCAGTTCGGCAACCAGCCGGTCACCGGCAACGATGGGCCGGTGGTGGGTGAAGCGCTGGTCGGCGTGGACCACGCGGGAGAAGTCGATGCCTGCCTCCGGGTCCTCGATGAGCTGGGCGTCGGCGCGCTGGGCGATGATGATGGCGAAGGTGGGTGGCGCCACCAGATCGGGGTGGCCCAGGGCCTTGGCTGCGTCCACGTCAAAATGGGCAGGGTGGGTCGCCTTCACGGCGCGGGCGAACTCGCGGATCTTCTCGCGGCCGACGTCGTACACCTCTGCGGCAGGGTAGCTGCGGCCCTGCAGGTCCGGATTGATAGTCATGGATTCCAGCCTATCGTTGCCACGCCCTTCAAAAAGGCCCTACCGCACTGGTATGATGAATTCATCATTTCATCAATTCGCTGTCCGGGGCCCACCCGGCGGCCATCGCGCACAGGAGCGCCACCCCGGATGCTGTCTTCCGCCCAAGCACCTCTCTATGAGATCAAAGCGAACCTCTTCAAGGGCCTGGCCCACCCGGCGAGGATTCGGATCCTTGAGCTGCTGGCCGCAGCACCGCAGGAGTCTGCTCCCGTGAGCTATCTCCTCGCAGAGACCGGGCTGGAGGCCTCCCACCTCTCCCAGCACCTGGCCACCCTGCGGAAACACAAAGTCGTGACCTCCGTACGCAGCGCCAACGCGGTCACGTACCAACTCGCCCACCCGGGCGTATCGCAGCTGCTGGCCATCGCCCGGACGTTCCTCCTGGACAGCCTGGCCGATTCCAACGAACAGCTCCGGTTGGCACGGCAGCTGCCGGCGGACCACCTGGCCGGCGGCCAAGCCTCGTGAGCGCGACCCCGGCCGCTGCCGCAAGGAGCATCACCCGGTTCCTCCCGTCGCGGAAGGACTATGCCGGAGTTGCCGGCACGTGGCGCACCGACCTGCTGGCAGGGATCACCGTAGGCATTGTGGCGTTGCCGCTGGCCCTCGCGTTCGGTGTCAGCTCCGGGGTGGGCGCCGAGGCGGGGCTCATTACGGCGATCGTGGCCGGACTGGTGGCCGCCGTCATGGGCGGGTCCCCGGTACAGGTATCCGGGCCCACGGGTGCCATGGTGGTGGTACTCGCCCCCGTGGTGGCGGTCCACGGCATCGGCAGCGTCGCACTCTTGTCCCTGATGGCAGGGCTGCTGGTCTGCGCCCTGGGATTCAGTGGCCTGGGCCGGGCCGTGGCCTTCATTCCGTGGCCGGTGGTCGAGGGCTTTACGCTGGGCATTGCCGCCATCATCTTCCTCCAGCAGGTTCCGCTGGCCACCGGCACGTCCGGAACTCCGGGGCACAATACCCTTTTGGCCGCGGTGGAGGCGGCAGCGGGCGCAGCCTCCCCGACGGTCCTGTTCACGCTCGCGCTGGTGGCCGGAGTCGCCGTCGTGATGGTCCTGGTGCAGAAGCTGTTCCGCACCATCCCGGCCAGCCTGCTCGCAGTCCTCCTGGCAACCGCCGCCGCCGAATTCCTGCAGCTGGACGTCCCGCGGATCGGTCCGCTGCCGCATTCCCTGCCGGCGCCGGCCCTCCCGGCCCTGGACCCGGCCGCCCTGGGCAGCCTGGCGATGCCCGCCGTCGCCGTCGCCGTCCTGGCCGCCATTGAATCCCTGCTCTCGGCACGGGTGGCCGCCGGGATGGCAGGGCCGGACGGCAGGCCTACCGGCGCCTACAGCCCCGACCGCGAGCTGATGGGACAAGGCCTGGCGTCCATCGCGGCCGGCCTGTTCGGCGGAATGCCAGCCACCGGCGCGATTGCACGGACGGCGGTGAACGTGCGGTCCGGAGCCAGGACCCGGCTGGCCGCTACCGTGCACGCGGTGGTGCTGCTGGGCATCACGTACCTGGCGTCAGGAATCGTCAGCCGCATCCCGCTGGCGGCACTGGGCGGGGTCCTGATGGTCACAGCCGTGCGAATGGTCTCGCGGCGCACCGTCACCGCCATCCTCCGGTCCACCCGGGCAGATGCCGCCGTTTTCGTACTCACGGCCGTCATCACCGTGGCCTTCGACCTCATCGTTGCCATCCAGATTGGACTGGCCGCGGCGGCCCTCTTCGCCCTGCGGACCTTTGCCTCCCTGAGCGGTGTCCAGCGTGAGGAGATTCCGGGCCCACCGGCGGAAGGGGACGGCCACATCGCGCTCTTCCGGCTTGATGGGGCGATGTTCTTTGGCGCCGCCGAACGCATCCTCCAGGAGATCAGCCAGGTCAAGGATGTGCAGGTGGCCATCATCAGGCTGTCCCAGTTGCGGATGCTGGACGCCACCGGCGCCCACGCCCTGGTGGAGGTCATTTCCGCACTGGAGCTGCGCGGCATCACCGTCCTGCTCAAGGGTGTCCGGCCGGACCACCTTGACCTGGTGACAAACGTGGGCGTGATCCGTTCCCTGCGGCACCACAAGCACCTGTTCGAGGAGCTGCCGGATGCCGTGGAACACGCCCGCAGCCACGTCCTGCGGAACGCGGCGGCAGCTAGCGCCTGAGGTTCTTGCGGATCGCCTGGCCGCGGACCACGATGCCCACGACGTGGAGGACCAGGCCCAGCCCGATGAGGGGCAGGGATGCCATGGCCAGGGCCTGGTTGCCGTTGATGTTGCCCACGAGGTTAAGGATGATCCCGACGGCGATCAGTCCCATCGCGCTGAAAACCAGGACTTTGTAGCGGGTGGGCGCGGTGGCCCAAAATTCGTTCAGCACCGTCCAAGTCTACCGAGTCCCCGGGACGCCCCCGGCGGACAGGGGCTCCGCCGTCGGCCGCCGGGCTTGCCACAGGCGGACCATCCCAAAAGACCCCGTGGACCAGATAGCGGGTATCGGTCACGGGGTCTCCTGAAGTAGTGGTGGCGCTACAGCGCGGGCTGCACCCCAAAGGCTACCGCGAGCTTCATGATCTTCTCGGCGCGGCCCAGGCGGGGCAGGTCGGAACCGTCACGGATGACGCGGCCGTTGGCTTCGAAGTCGTTCATGAAGTCGGTGGCCCAGGCAACGTCCGACGGCGTGGGGCTGATGACCTCGTTGATCACGGGGGTTTGGTCGATGGCCAGGCACAGCTTGCCGGTCATGCCCATCATCACCGTGATGCCGGTCTGCTCGCGCAGGATGGGGTGGTTGGTGCCCACGGTGGGACCGTCGATGGGGCCGGGCAGGTTGCCCACGCGGCTGGCGACGACGAGCTTGGCCCGCGGGTACGCCATGGCCTCGGGGGTGGCGGCCATGCCCGTGTCGCGGCGGAAGTCACCGGAGCCGAACGCCAGGCGGAACGCGCCCTGGGCCTTGGCGATGTGGTTGGCTTCCTCGATGCCGAGCGCGGATTCCACCAGCGGGATGACGGGGGTCTTGCCGTCCATGCGGTGGTAGCTCTCGGTGACCTGGTCCGCGGATTCGGTCTTGGCGAGCATGACGCCGAGCAGCCCCGGGGTACCGCGCAGGCCGGCGAGGTCGTCGGCCCAGAACGGGCTGGTGGCGTCGTTGATCCGGACCCAGGCCTTGCCGCCTCCGGTCAGCCAGTCGATGACGTTGTTCCGGGCCTGGTCCTTCTGCGACGGGTCTACGGCATCTTCAATATCCAGGATGATCGAATCAGCCCGCGACACGGCCGACTGGTCGAAGAGCTCGGGCTTCATGGCATTGACCAGCAGCCAGGAGCGTGCGATCTCGGCGGGGATATTCCGTTCCGGCCTAACGGTTTCGGCGGCGATGGTAGACGTCATGCTTTCTACAGTATCCGGCCTGCAAGCGGCACGGCGAAGAAAACGGCCCGCTTGTGAGGATCAATACGAACTAAACGCGTTGTGACCGGATACAGAAGCGGCGGGCGCCCTGATGACCATGCATCACGGCGCCCGCCGCCACCGGCTGCGGAACGGTCAGGGGATGTTGCTGCCCCGTGCGGTGACCCAGAGCCGGTACCAGTCTGCGCGGGTGAGGGCATGGGCCACGCGGGCGGCGTCCGCGGAGGCCCGGATCCGGTCCGGATTAACCGTGCCGATGACCGGCGCGATGCCGGCCGGATGCTTCATCAGCCAGCCCAGGAGGATGGCCTCGCCGGATGTGCCGTAGGTCCCCGCCAATTCTGCGACGAGTTCCGCGGTGGCGGCCTCGGCCGACGTGGGGCTTTCCGGTTCAGCGCCGGTGTAGATGCCGCGCGCCAGCGATCCGTACGCCTGCAGGGTGACGTTGTTGCGGGTGCAGTATTCCAGCGTGCCGTGCGGAAAGCTGTAGTCCAGGTGTTCCGGATGGTTGACCAGGACCTGGCTTTCCAGCCACGCCCGCTTCAGCAGGCTCATCTCCAGCTGGTTGGCCACCACGGGAGTTTCCAGCCGGTCCTGCAGCACCTCGATCTGCGCAGCGGACATGTTGGACACACCCAGCTGCCGGACCTTGCCCTCGGACATGAGCTGGCCGACGGCGGCCGCCACCTCCGCCGGGTCTGCCAGCGGGTCCGGGCGGTGCAGCAGGAGGACGTCCACGTAGTCGCTCCGGAGCCGTTCAAGGCTGCCGTTGACCCGCTCCAGGATCGCCTCCCGGCTCAGGTCGTAGTGGGTTTGCAAGCCCCGCTCGCTCAGCCGGATGCCGCACTTGGTCTGCAGCCGGATCCGGTCGCGGAGGCCCGGAGTGGCGGCCAGGACCTCACCGAACACGGACTCTGACTTGCCGTTCCGGTAGATGTCAGCATGGTCGAACAGGGTGATGCCCGCGTCCACGGCGGCCTGGACGGCAGCGTCGGCTTGCTCCACATGGTCAACTCCATGTGGCTCGTCAGACCAGCTGCCGCCCAGCCCCATGCATCCGTAAATGATTTCCTGCATCAGGCCCGCAGCCATGCGGTGGTGTTGCCCGGCAGCCTGCCGTCCTCCAGCGGGCCGCTGCTGACCAGGACCGTGCCGGCGGGAAGGTCGACGGCGGTGTTCCCGAAGTTGGTCACGGACTGCCACCCGTTGGGGCGCTTGAAGTGCAGGACGTCCGGGTTGGCGTTTTCCACCCACTCGAGGTCCTCGTCGGTCAGCAGTTCGCGGCGCAGCTTCAGTGCCTTGCGGTAGAGCTCCAGCGTGGAGCCCTCCGTCCCGTCCTGGGCCTCGACGGCATACTTGCTGAACCAGTCCGGCTGCGGCAGGTGGGACCCGCCGTCGCCGAAGCCGAAGGACGTGCCCTCAACCTTCCACGGCAGCGGGACACGGCACCCGTCACGGCCGATTTCCACGCCCTTGTTGCGGAAGAAGGACGGGTCCTGGCGCTCCGATTCGGGAATCTCGGCCACTTCCTGCAGGCCCAGTTCCTCACCCTGGTACAGGTACGCGGATCCGGGGACAGCCAGCATCAGCAAGGTGGCGGCGCGTGCACGGCGTTCACCCAGTTCGACGTCCAGCTGGTCCTTGGGGCCGCCGGCGAGCAGCCAGTCCTTGCCGTCCTGGCCCTTGGCACCGGCTTTTTCCTTGGCAACCTGGGGCAGGCCGTAGCGGGTGGCATGCCGGACGACGTCGTGGTTGGAGAACACCCAGGTGGAGGAGGCACCGGTGGCAGCGGCCTCGGCGAGGTTGCGGGTGATGATTTCCTTGTATTCGGCGGCGTCGAAGTCGGCCTGCAGGAGGTCGAAGTTGAACGCCTGGCCCAGGCCCTGGGGGCTGGCGTAGCGGGCGCGGCGGGTGGCGTGCACCCAGGCTTCGGCGACGGCGGTGCGCGGCGGGTTGTACTCGTTGAACACTTCGCGCCATTCGGCGTAGATCTCGTGCACTTCGTCCCGGTCCCAGAACGGGTGCGAGCCGTCGTCGAATCCGTCCACGCCGGTATTGGCGGCGCTGAGTTCCAGTTTGGACAGGAGCGGCTCGGTGAGGTCCTTGGTGAGGGCGTGAGCCACGTCGACGCGGAAGCCGTCCACGCCACGGTCGGACCAGAAGCGCAGGGTCTTGAGGAAGTCGTCACGGATTTCGCGGTTGGACCAGTTCAGGTCCGGCTGCTCCTTGGCAAAGATGTGCATGTACCACTGGCCCAGGGTGCCGTCCGGTTCGGTGATGCGCTCCCAGGCCGGTCCGCCGAACACGGAGTCCCAGTCCGACGGCGGAAACTCGCCGTTGGGGCCCTTGCCGTCACGGAAGATGTAGCGGTCGCGGGCCGGGGAACCCTTGGGCGCAGCGAGGGCCTCCTGGAACCACTTGTGGCGGTTGGAGGAGTGGTTGGGGACGATATCCGCTATCAGCTTGATGCCGGCTTCGTGCAGCGCCTTGGCCATTTCATCGAAGTCGGCCAGGGTGCCCAGCTTGGGGTCCACGTCGCGGTAGTCATCAACATCGTAGCCGCCGTCGGCGAGCGCCGAGGGGTAGAACGGGCTGAGCCATACGGCATCGATCCCCAGCGTCTTCAGGTAGGGGACCTTGGCGGTGATGCCCTTCAGGTCGCCGATGCCGTCGCCGTTCGAATCGGCGAAGCTGCGGGGGTAGATCTGGTAGACGGAGGCCTGGCGCCACCAGTTGGGATCGGCCAGACGGTCAGAGTCGGACAGGGTTGCCAGAGTGGCAGTGGTGGACAAGGACTGACCCTTTTCTTCAGTGCGGCTATATTTATATTGAATCTAAATTTACTTCCTCAAGTATTATCGGATGCTTTGGACAGGAAGGTCAACAGCATGCCTGAACCGGTTCCGGCCACCCCCCAGCTGCTGCGCCGCGTCAGTGCCGGCGCGGTCCTGGAGTTCATGCGCGCCTCGGAGGCCGTGACGGTCACCGACGTCATGGCCGCCACCGGGCTGACACGGGCAACCACCATCGCCGTCTGCGAAGACCTGGTCCGGCGGGGCTGGATCCTGGAGCTGGAGAACCAGCGTGAATTCGGCGGATACCTGAAGGGCCGCCCCGCCCGGCGTTTCGAACTCAACGAGCGGGCCGGCGTGGTTCTGGGCATGGACATCGGGTATTCCAAGGTCACCGTGGTGGTGTCCGACCTGCGCGGCACCACCCTGGGACGGTCCAGCCGCCCCTTCCAGGCCGGGGAGGTGGGTTCGCAGGAACGGATCGCCTTCATTGACGGCGTTGCCATGGCCGCCCTGCGCTCGGCCGGAACGGAACCGGAACGGGTGCTGGCCGCCTGTGCCGGGGTTGCCGCGCCCGTGGACCGGCACGGCGAGGTGGTGGCCACGCAGGAGTTCTGGGGACTGTTCGACCTGGGGCTGCGGCCCGCGCTCAAGGCAGCCCGCGGGTGGACCGTCCTGCTGGAGAACGACGCGAACCTCGCCGCCCTCGGCGACCGGTGGCAGGGAGCGGCTGCCGGCGTCGACGACGTCGTGGTGATCCTGGCCAGTGAGCGGCTGGGTTCGGGCATCGTGGAGGGTGGACGGCTGGTCCACGGCACCCGTGGGAGTGCCGGCGAACTCGCCTACCTGAACCTGGTGGAAGGCGTGGGCGACACCTACGGCATCGCCCACCTGGCGCGAACCTGGGCCGCGGAAACCCTGGACACCGCCGCCCCCACCGCCCTCCGGGCATTCCAGCCCGGACGGGTGGAGGCCGAACAGGTCTTCGCCGCCGCCGGCCAGGGCGACGCCGTGGCGCTGGACATCCTTGACCGGCTCGCGGACAGGATGGCACGGGTGGTGGGCACCGTGGCCACCATGCTCAATCCGGAACTGGTGGTGCTTGGCGGCGGCGTTGCGGATTCCGCCCACGTGCTCCTGGCCCCGATCAGTGAGCGCCTTGCCGGGTACACAGCCACCCCCGCACGGGTGGCGGCATCCCCGCTGGGCGATGCCATTGTCACCGTGGGCGCGGTGCGCTGCGCCCTGGACTACGTGGAGAAGAACTCACTGGACCTGGTGCTCGCAGGGCGCGCCGCTCCGGCCTAAGGGGTTCCTACTCCGGCATGACCATGGTGCGCAGGTCCAGCTGCCTGAGCACCCGGTCGGCCACCTCGGGGTCCATGTCCGGCTCGTTGCGGGCTGCCACCACTTCCTGCCGGGCGGCGTCGAGCGCGATGGTCTGAACCGCGATGGCAAGCTCCCGTCCGCGCCGGCGCTTTTCCGCCAATGGTTCGTTCCGCAGGCTGCCGTCCGTCAGTTCTGCGCGCAGGCGCTGCATCCGTTCCTTGACCAGCGTCACCTTTTCCGGCGGCAGGTCCGTCATCAGGTCATGCTGCTTCAGGGCGGCAACGGCGGCCGCCTGGGCGCGGGCGGCAAGCAGCCGGACAGCGTCGCGTTCCGCTGTTCCATCCTCGGAGGCCTTCAGGACACGCATCAGCCAGGGCAGGGTCAAGCCCGGAAGGACCAGCGTGGCAAGCAGCACCGCGCAGGCAATGACCAGGAGGTAGTCCCGGCCCGGGAACGGCGTGCCGTCCGCCAGGGTCAGCGGCAGTGCCAGGGCCAGCGCCAGGGTGGCCAGGCCCCGCATGCCGCACCAGGTGAGGATCAGGACCTCCTTCAGGGACGTTGGCTGGAGGAGGTTCTTCCGCTTCCGGGCGCCCAGCGCCAGGACGCCCATCCACAGGAACCGGACCGCGAAAACCAGCACGCAGACCAGCGCGGACACCCCGATCATGCCGAAGATCCCGCTTCCTTCATCGCGGATGACACGGCGGATCTCCAGGCCCACCAGGCCGAATGCGAGACCGGTCACCAGCAGCTCCACCACATCCCAGAAGGCATTGCGGGTGACGCGCTCCGCCGCGTCCTGGGGGCGGGCGTGGCGCTGCATTTCGAGGGCGGTGACCACCACGGCGATAACCCCGGAGGCGTGCACCTCCTCGGCCAGGATGTAGGCGGCGAAGGGGACCACCAACGTCACCGCGCTGCGGGCCACCATGGAAGTGACCAGCCGGGTGACCAACGCGATCAGCCAGCCCATGGCCACGCCCACCAGGACGGCGAGCGCGGCGCCCAGCAGGAACTGGAGGACGACGTCGGGCCCTACCTTGGTGCCTCCCACGGCGGCGGCCACGGCCGCCTGGAAGATGACGATGGCGGCAGCGTCGTTGAAGAGCCCCTCGCTTTGGAGGACGGAGATGAGGCGGCGGGGCATGTGCACGCGGCCCGCCACCGAGTCCACCGCCACCGGATCCGGGGGCGCCACCATGGCGCCGAGCGCGATGGCGGCGGGTACTCCGATGCCGGGAACCATCAGCCACGCTGCGCCGGCCACCACGGCGGTACTGATCACCACCAGCGCCACGGCCAGCATGATCAGGGTCCGCCACCGGACGCGGAACACCGCCCAGGAACTCCGCTGGGCGGTGGCGAACAGCAGCGGCGGCAGGAAGATGGGCAGGATCAGCCCGGGTTCGATTTCCAGGTCGGGGAAGCCCGGAATGAACGTCAGCGCAGCCGCCAGGAGCAGCATCAGGACCGGGTATGGCAACCGGAGCCTGTCCCCCAGGCCAACGGCCACCACGGTGGCCAGCAGCAGTCCGACAATGAGTGCGAGCTGGTCCATAAGCCCGGTCCCCGCAGCCGGCTACGCGCGCGGTTCCAGTGCAGCCGCGACGGGCAGGGTGCCATCACGGAATTCGATGGTCCGGCCGGCGGTTTGGGGCAGGTCCAGGACGGCGGCCGCCACGATGGCCGTGTTGGCGCGGGAGGTATCCCGGCCCCCAACGGGTGAGGGGTCGACGTCGATCAGTCCCGTTCCGGGCTTGTCCGTCAGGGCGCCCGGGCCCAGGATGGTCCAGTCTAGGCTGGTGCCGCGCAGGTACTCGTCCGCGGCCGCCTTGGCCTCGGCATACGCGAAGAAGCTGTTGTCCTCGGGCACCCCGTGGTCCTTGCCGGCACCAAAGTAGGAAACCATGACGTACCGGTCCACGCCGGCCTGGGCCGCTGCGTCCATCGAACGGATGGCAGCATCCCGGTCCACCGCGTAGGTGCGCTCCGGGTTGCCCCCGCCGGCGCCGGCGGACCAGACCACGGCGTCGTGCCCGGCCAAGGCGTCGGCGATGGCCGCCGTCGTCGAATTCTCCACGTCGAGGACCAGCGGCGTGGCGCCGGTGCCGGTGACGTCGGCTGCGTGGTCCGGGTTGCGGATGAACGAGGTGACGGAGTGGCCCTCGCCGGTGAGGAGTGCGGACAGGAGGAGGGCCACTTTTCCGTGGCCGCCGATGATGGCGATGCGTGTCATGCACCCATTCTGCCCGCATCGTGGATAACTGCAGAAGCCATTTGCCCCTGAACAGGGCCTTTGGGCCCTGTTCGGGCTTTCCGGCCCCCACCTAGCTTGGGGGCATGGCTGCCGGACCCCATGCGGGGTTAGATGGACCCGCATCAGAAGCAATGTTGAAGCTGGGCCGTTTCTTCACGAGGTGGGACCAGACGGACGACGGCAGGGCGGTGTTCAGGGAGGGCGGCCGCAAAGGTGACATCTTCTACCGGGACCGCTGGAGCCACGACAAGGTGGTCCGCTCCACCCACGGGGTGAACTGCACCGGCTCCTGTTCCTGGAAGGTGTACGTCAAGGACGGCATCATCACCTGGGAATCCCAGCAGACCGATTACCCGTCGGTGGGCCCCGACAGTCCCGAATACGAACCAAGAGGCTGCCCCCGCGGGGCGGCCTTTTCCTGGTATACCTACTCCCCCACCCGGGTGCGGTTTCCGTACGCCCGGGGCGTCCTGGTGGAGATGTACCGGGAGGCCAAGGCGCGCCTGGGCGACCCGGTCCTCGCGTTCGCGGAGATCGCAGCGGACCCGGAGAAACGCCGCCGCTACCAGCAGGCCCGCGGCAAGGGCGGACTGGTGCGGGTGTCGTGGCAGGAAGCCATCGAGATCGCCGCCGCAGGGCACGTCAACACCATCAAGACGTATGGCCCTGACCGGTGCGCCGGTTTTTCGCCCATCCCGGCCATGTCCATGGTGTCCCACGCGGTGGGGACACGCTTCATCCAGCTCATCGGCGGGGTGATGACCTCCTTCTACGACTGGTACGCCGATCTGCCCGTCGCCAGCCCGCAGGTGTTCGGTGACCAGACCGACGTTCCCGAATCCGGGGACTGGTGGGATGCCCGGTACCTCGTGATGTGGGGCTCCAACGTTCCGGTGACCCGGACGCCTGACGCGCACTGGATGACAGAGGTCCGGTACCGCGGCACCAAGGTGGTCACCGTCAGCCCCGACTATGCGGACAACACGAAGTTCGCCGACGAATGGCTGCCGGCGCAGGCAGGAACGGACGCCGCCCTGGCCATGGCCATGGGGCACGTGCTGCTCAAGGAATTCTTCGTGGACAGGGACGTGCCGTTCTTCACCGACTACGTGAAGCAGTACACGGACCTGCCCTTCCTGGTAAGGCTGGAAAGGAACGACGGCGGCGCCCTGACGCCGTCGAAATTCCTCACCGCCCTTGACGTCCCCGGCGAGTCCGGGGCTGAGGATGCGGCGTTCCGCACCGTCCTGTTCGACCGGACCGCCGGCCGCCCCGCCGTCCCCAACGGGTCGATGGGGTTCCGCTATTCCGGCAGCGGGGAAGGCAAGTGGAACCTGGACCTCGAGGGCATCGAACCTGCGTTGTCCCTCCGTGAAGTATCCGGGGAAAACGCCGAAATCCTGCTCCCCTGCTTCGAGGACGCCGGTGGCGAAGGCAGCATCCTGCGCAGGGGCGTCCCGGTAATGGAGGTGGGCGGCCATCTGGTAACCACCGTGTTCGACCTGATGCTGGCCCAATACGGCGTGGGCCGGGACGGCCTGCCCGGCGAGTGGGCGGCCGGCTACGACGACGCCGCCACCCCGTACACGCCGGCCTGGCAGGAGGAGATCACCAGCGTCCCCGCACAGGCCTGCATCCGGGTGGCACGCGAGTTCGCCCGCAACGCCGAGCAGTCCAGGGGCCGCTCCATGATCATCATGGGGGCAGGCATCTGCCAATGGTTCCACGGCGACACCACCTACCGGGCGGTGCTGGCACTGGTGATGCTCACCGGCTGCATGGGCCGCAACGGCGGCGGCTGGGCGCATTACGTGGGCCAGGAAAAGACCCGGCCCATCACCGGCTGGGTGTCACTGGCCAACGCCCTGGACTGGTCACGGCCGCCGCGGACCATGACGGGCACCAGCTACTGGTACATGCACACGGACCAGTGGCGGCAGGACGGATATTCCGCCGACGCCCTCAAGTCACCCCTGTCCACCGGCAAGCTGGACGGCATGCACACGGCGGACGCCATCGCCCAGTCCGCCCGGTTGGGCTGGATGCCGTTCTACCCGCAGTTCGACCGCAATCCCCTGGACGTGGCGGACGAGGCGGAGGCCGCCGTCGCCGCCGGGACAGCCGCGGACACACCCGCCTACATCGCCGAATCGTTGAAGAACCGCTCCCTCAACCCTGCCATCGAGGATGTGGATGCCCCGGCCAACTGGCCGCGGACCCTGGTGCTGTGGCGGTCCAACCTGTTCGGCTCCTCGGCCAAGGGCAACGAGTATTTCCTCCGCAACCTGCTGGGAACCCACAACAACGTCCTGGGCGGGGACAGCGCGGAGGAACTCAAACCCCGGGACGTGGCCTGGCACAGGCAAGCCCCGGAGGGAAAGCTGGACCTCCTGGTCTCCGCCGACTTCCGGATGACGTCCACCACGCTGCTGTCCGACGTCGTGTTCCCGGCCGCCACCTGGTACGAAAAGCATGACCTTTCCTCCACGGACATGCACCCCTTCGTGCACGCCTTCAGCCCCGCGATCGATCCCCCTTGGGAAACCAAAACGGACTTCGACACCTTCCACCTGCTGGCCCGGGAATTCTCCCGGCAGGCCAAGACCCACCTGGGCATCCGCCGCGACCTCGTGAGCATCCCGCTGCAGCACGACACCCCGGGCCAGCTCGCCCAGCCCGGCGGCCGGGTCCGTGACTGGCGGGACCCGGACATCCCTGCCGAGCCTGGGCAAAACATGCCCGTCTTCTCCGTGGTGGAGCGGGACTACACGGCCATCGCGGACAAGCTCGCCGCCGTCGGACCGCTGGCCGGCAAGCTGGGCTTCACCGTCAAGAACGTCACGTACAAAATGGCCGGACCGCTGGCCCGGCTCAGCCACGCCAACGGAGTGATGCTCGGCGGGGCTGCGGACGGCCAGCCGGCCATGGACACCGATGCGAAGATGGCAGAGGCAATCCTGGCATTCTCCGGCACCACCAACGGCGCCCTGTCCGTCCAGGGCTTCAAGGACCTCGAGGTCCGCACCGGACAGAAACTGGCGGACCTCGCGGAGGGTTCCGAGGAAAAGTTCATCACCTTCGCCCAGACCCAGGCTGGACCGGTCCCGGTGATCACGTCCCCCGAGTGGTCGGGCTCGGAGACCGGAGGCCGGCGGTACGCCCCGTTTACCATCAACATCGAACGGCTCAAACCCTTCCACACCCTCACCGGCAGGATGCATTTCTTCCTGGACCACGACTGGATGATCGACATCGGTGAAGCCCTTCCCATCTACCGGCCTCCGCTGGACATGCACCGGCTGTTCGGCGAACCCCGGCTCGGCTCCGACGGGGCCATGGAGGTGACGGTCCGGTACCTGACGCCGCATTCCAAGTGGTCCATCCACTCCGAATACCAGGACAACCTGCTGATGCTCTCCCTGTCCCGCGGCGGCCCAACGGTCTGGATGAGCCCCGCCGACGCCGACGCCATCAAGGTCCGGGACAACGACTGGGTGGAGTGCACCAACGTCAACGGCGTGCTGGTGGCCCGCGCGATCGTCAGCCACCGAATGCCGGCCGGCGTGGTCTATGTCCACCACGCCCAGGAGCGCACCATCGACGTCCCGAAATCGGAAGCGACCGGGCGCCGCGGCGGAATCCACAATTCGGTGACCCGGCTGCTGGTGAAACCCTCGCACCTGGCCGGCGGCTACGCGCAGCTGGCCTACGCGTTCAACTATCTTGGCCCCACCGGGAACCAGCGCGACATGGTGGCCACGGTGCGCCGCCGCTCGCAGGAGGTGCAGTACTGATGAGGGTGATGGCCCAGATGGGCATGGTGATGAACCTGGACAAATGCATCGGCTGCCACACGTGCTCGGTGACCTGCAAGCAGGCGTGGACCAACCGTGCCGGCATGGAATACGTGTGGTTCAACAATGTGGAGACCCGGCCCGGGCAGGGCTATCCGCGCCGGTATGAGGACCAGGAGCGCTGGTACGGCGGCTGGACCCTGAACCGGCGCGGCAAGCTGACGCTGAAGGCCGGCGGCAGGGTGAAGAAGCTCATCGGCATCTTCGCCAGCCCCGTCCAGCCCGAGCTGAGGGACTACTACGAGCCGTGGACCTACGACTACAAGACCCTGGTGGACGCTCCGCTGGGCGACGACTTCCCCGTGGCCCGGCCGAAGTCCCTGATCACCGGCAAAGACACCAAGATCACCTGGTCCGCCAACTGGGATGATGATCTGGGCGGCGCCACCGAGCACGGGAACCTGGACCCGATCGTGGCGAAGATCCGGCGTGAGTCCGAGGACAAGATCAAGTTCGCCTACGAGCAGACCTTCATGTTCTATCTCCCCCGGATCTGCGAGCACTGCCTCAACCCCTCCTGCATGGCGTCTTGCCCCTCGGGTGCTATCTACAAGCGGGTGGAGGACGGGATTGTGCTGGTGGACCAGGACCGGTGCCGCGGCTGGCGCCAGTGCGTCACGGGCTGCCCATACAAGAAGATCTATTTCAACCACAAGACCGGCAAGGCCGAGAAATGCACGTTCTGCTACCCCCGGGTGGAGGTCGGCCTGCCCACCGTGTGCTCCGAGACGTGCGTGGGCCGGCTGCGCTACCTGGGACTGTTTTTGTACGACGCCGATGCTGTCACCGCGGCAGCGTCGGTCACCGATCCGAGGGACCTCTACGACGCCCAGATGGACGTGTTGCTGGACCCCCACGATCCCCGCGTCCAGGCGGGGGCCCGCGCACAGGGCATCCCCGAGGACTGGCTGGACGCCGCCCGCCGGTCCCCCGTCTACGCCCTGGCCAAGGTGTACAAGGTGGCCTTGCCCCTGCATCCGGAGTACCGCACCATGCCCATGGTCTGGTACGTCCCGCCACTCTCCCCCGTGGTGGACCTCCTCCGCGACCAGGGGCACGACGGCGAGGATCCCGGCAACCTGTTCGGCGCCATCGACGCCCTGCGGATCCCGGTGGAGTACCTCGCCGAGCTCTTCACTGCCGGGGATACGGAGCGGGTTACGGCCGTGCTGCGGAAGCTCGCGGCCATGCGGTCCTTCATGCGCGGCATCAGCATGGGTGGGGACCCGGACGAGGCCATCCCGGAGTCCGTGGGCATGGACGGGCAAAGCATGTATGACATGTACCGGCTGATGGCCATCGCCAAGTACAGCGAACGCTATGTCATTCCCACGGCGCACCTTGAGCAGGCGCACGACCTGGAGGAGTTGGGCTGCTCGCTGGATTTCGACGGCGGGCCGGGCATGCAGGACTCGGCCCCGTTTGGCGAGGCGAGCGGGCGGCCCGTCCCGGTGGCAGTGGACACGTTCAACGCCTTGCGGGACCGGCAGAGCTCGGACACCATCGCCGAGGGGACGGGCCTGCGCGGGCGGGTGAACCTGCTGAACTGGGACGGCCGGGGCGCCCCGTCCGGACTCTTCCCGGACAAGCCCGCCCCGGACAGGGGCCCGGCGCCGGACACCCTGGCCGGCGCCGAGGACGGGTCATGAAGCGGGCAAACATGGACCGGTCGACCGGGAACCGCCGCGACCAGGTGGTATACCTTGCCGCAGCCTGGTGCCTGTCCTATCCGGATGGGGAACTGGTGGAGCGGGTCCCCCTGGTCCGGGCGGCGCTGTCCGAATTCCCCGGCGCACTGCCCGGGTTCGCGCCCGTGCTGGACCTCCTGGAAGCGACCCCGCCCATGGACCTGCAGGCCCAGTACGTCCGCGAATTCGATCTCGGCAGGCGGCACGCCCTGCACCTGAGCTACTGGACGGACGGGGACACCCGGCGCCGCGGCGAAGTACTGGGCTACTTCAAGGAGGCCTACCGGCACAGCGGTGTCCTGGTGGACCTGGACGGGGAGCTCCCGGACTACCTGCCGATGGTGCTCGAGTTCGCCGCCAGGGTGGATGGAGCCGCCGGCCGCGACCTGCTGCAGCGCTACCGGGCCAGCCTTGAGATGCTCCGGCTCGGGCTGCTGCGGGACAACCTGCCTCACGCCCGGATCCTGGCGGCCATCTGTGCCACGCTGCCGGGAAAGTCACCCCAGGACGAGCAGGAAGTGATGCGCATGGCCGGATACGGTCCGCCGACCGAAAGCGTGGGACTGGATCCCTACGACCCGCGGCTGCTCCCCGTCAGGAGGTCCTGACCATGCCGGCACTCGGGGCGGCGCTGGAGGCGGAGCCAGGAGCCGTCGTCGTGCTTAGCACCTGGGACACCGTCCTGTGGGGCGTGCTGCCGTACGTCATGGCGGTGGTGCTGGTGGGCGGCCTGGTGTGGCGCTACCGGTACGACCAGTTCGGCTGGACCACCAGGTCCTCCCAGCTGTACGAATCCAGGCTCCTGCGGATCGCTTCCCCCCTGTTCCACTTCGGGCTTCTGGCCGTCATCGCCGGCCACTTCTTCGGGCTGGTCATTCCCATGGCCTGGACGGCAGCCGTGGGCATGAGCCAGGAGTTCTACCACTTCAATGCCTTGGCTGTGGGCGGCATTGCCGGGGTGGGAACCCTGGGCGGAATCGCGCTGCTGATCTACCGGCGGCGCACCACGGGGCCGGTGTTCATGGCCACCACCAAGAATGACAAGACCATGTACGTGGTGCTGACCGCCGCCATCGTCTTCGGCCTCTGGACCACGCTGGCCAGCGTCTTCGAGGGCGAACACGGGCACAACTACCGGGAAACCGTGGCGCCCTGGTTCCGGTCGCTGTTCATCTTCCAGCCTGACATCGCGGCGATGGCGGCCGCCCCGTTCTCGTTCCACCTTCACACGCTGGTGGGAATGGCGCTGTTCGTCATCTGGCCGTTCACGAGGCTGGTGCACGCTTTTACCGCGCCCCTGCACTATCTGTTCCGCCCGTACATCGTCTACCGGTCACGGGACAGGGAGACCAAGGGCCGCGGCTGGTCCGCCGTGGGCACGCCGGACAGGGACACCCGCAACCGCTGACCGGCGGTGCGTTTGGATGATGTGGTGAGGAGCTAGCAGTGGCCGGAACAACCTCTAAGCCAGCCACCGGCAGGGCGCTGAACCTGGCGTTGGCGACCGCGGCCTCCGTGGCGGGTTTCTGGGCGTGGAACTCGGTTGCCACGCTCGGTGCCTTCTACACGCAGAATTTGGAGCTGAAGCCTGCCACCACGGGCGTCCTGGTGGCCATGCCGGTGTTCGTCGGTTCGCTGGGACGGATCGTCGTGGGCACCCTGACGGATAAGTATGGCGGACGGGCCATGTTCACCTTTGTCCTGCTGGCCGCCATCCCTCCCATCCTCCTGGTGTCCGTGGGCGGCCTCATCAGTTCCTTCGCCCTGGTGCTGGGCGCCGGGCTACTGCTCGGCGTGGCCGGGACCGTGTTCGCCGTCGGGATACCGTTCGTCAGCGCCTGGTATGAGCCGGCCCGCAGGGGTTTCGCCACCGGTGTGTTCGGGGCGGGGATGGGCGGCACAGCCCTGGCGGCCTTCCTGAATCCCCGGCTGGTTGCCGGGATCGGGTACTTTCCCACGCACCTGCTGATCGCCGGTGTCCTGGCGGTGATGGCAGGGCTGGTCTGGTTCCTCATGAAGGAAGCGCCAGGGTGGGCCCCCAACCATGCGCCGGTGCTGCCCAAGCTCATGGACGCGGCCAGGACGGCGGTCACCTGGAAGATGTGCTTCCTGTACGCAGTGGTCTTCGGCGGTTTCGTTTCGTTCGCCACCTACCTGCCCACCTACCTCAGGGACGTGTACAGCTTTGATCCCGCCGGCGCCGGTGCCCGGACGGCCGGTTTTGCCCTGGCCGCGGTCCTGGCCCGGCCCGTCGGCGGGGTGCTGGCGGACAAGCTCGGCCCCAGGCCCGTGGTGCTCGTGGCGCTGGCCGCCGTCGCCGTCCTGGGCTGGGTGGTCAACCTCAGGCCCGACGGCGAGGTGCCCGCGGGTGCCACCTTCGTTGCCATGGCTGCGGCGCTGGGGTTGGGGACGGGCGGAGTGTTTGCCTGGGTTGGGGTCCTGTCACCGGCCGGAAAGGTGGGAAGCATCAGCGGCATTGTCAGTGCCGCGGGTGGCCTGGGCGGGTACTTTCCGCCGCTGGTGATGGGCGCGACCTACGACGCCGCGACGCGCAGCTATTCGATCGGGCTGCTCCTGCTGGTCGGCACGGCCCTGGTGGCCCTGGTGTTCACCCTGTTCGCGGTCCAGCGCAGGGCCGGGACGGCAGCGGTTCAGCGGGCGCGGTAGCGCAGGTACACCACCCCGTTGCCGAACCGGCGCTGGTCCACCAACTCCAGCTGCGCCTTGAGTCCGTCAGGCAGGAAGCGCAGGCCGCCGCCGACGGCCACCGGATTGATGAACAGCCGGCACTCATCCACCAGCCCGGCATTGAGGGCGTGCGCCGCGAGGGTGGGGCCGCCGATGCTGATGTCCTGGTCGCTGCCCGATTTCAGGTCCCGCACGGTTTCCGGGAGGAATTGCCGCTCCAGGCGGGTTTTCGGGGTGCTGGGGGTGTCCAGCGTGGTTGAGTAGACCACCTTGTCCGCCCCCTGCCAGATGCGGGCGTAGTCCTGGATGACGGGCGGCTCATCCCGTGTGTCCATGGTTTCCCAGACGGACATCACCTCATACATCCGGCGGCCCAGCAGGTAGGTGCCCACATCCCGCTCCAGGTCGTTGACGAAGGCGTGGATTTCCTCGTCCGGCATGGACCAGTTGAAGTTGCCGTCCGTGTCTGCGGTGTAGCCGTCAAGGGACATGATTGCGGAGTAGATCAGCTTCGCCATGGGCCCATTCTGCCGGGGGAATGACGCGGGGAACAGGGGCCCGCTCAGGTTGGCCGGCCGGTAGGGATTACAGCAAGTTCGCCGCCAGGGTCCGGGCGATGAAGGTGCCGTAGCGTTCGGCGGACCATTCCCGCTTGATCACCAACGTTTCGTAGAGTTCGGCGGCAGTGGAGGTGAACATGACGTCGGCAGCCTCGGCTTCGGTGAGGCCGGGCCTGAGAAGCCCCCTGCCCACCAACTGCCGGGCATTGTGCAGCATCCGGCGGTAACGGGCCTCGTCCACGTCCCGCAGCAGTGCCGCCATGGAGGCGTCCCCGCTGGCCGCCGCGTCCCTGATCAGAAGGTAGACCGGGGCTCCAATGGGACTGATCTCCGTGGTGAACCGGCCGAACCGCTCCATCAGGCGTACGGGATCCGACTCGGTTTTCTGGGCGAGATCGGACCTCTGCTCGGCCGGCGGTCCGCCGGCGCCGAGGAGGCTCTCCTCGTAGATGGCGCGGACCAGCCCCGCTTTGCTGCCAAAGTTCTTGTAGACCGACTCGGCGGATACGCCGGCAGCGCGGGCAATCTGCGCAATCGTGGTCGCCCCGAAACCCTGGGTGAGGAACAGCTCCCTGGCATGCGTCCGGACGCTGTGCAGCGACTCCGCAGCGAGCTGCCGGCGCCGCCGTGCGTCATAACTTCGCCTTGCGGGGCGTTTCCCGGAGGCATTGACTGGGCTCTGCATGCGGTCTTAAACTCCAATCAATACAGCTAACTGTATTGAAATCAATCTAACAGGTCACAGCCTCGCCCGGCGAGGCACCAAGGAGCATTTCCATGGACACGCCAGACGGCGTGGACCGCCTCCCAGACGGCCCTGTGCGCCGAATGTTTTCCGCAACACAGCGGCGCGACCTCGATGCCATGCTGGCCGAGTTCGCAGACGATTACGTCAATATCACCCCCAACCACCCGGCCCGCAGCTTCACCGGAAGCGCACAGGTGCGGAAGAACTGGTCCGCACTGTTCGCAGGGATTCCCGACATGACCGTGACAGTGCTGGACTCGGCAACCGGCACCGGCGGCAAGGTCTGGGTCGAATGGGGATCGCGCGGCACCCGCCTGGACGGCAGCGCCGTCGAGCAGGCCGGCGTGGCAATCTTCAGCGTCCGCAGCGACCGGATTGCGGCGGTCAGGTTCTACCTGGAGCCTGTCGAAAAGGACACGGCGGACGTGAATGCCGCGGTCCAGGCCGTCACCGGAGCAGGCACGGAAGGAGCACGGCCATGATCCTCCTGGTCGGGGCAACGGGTGACCTGGGCGGCCGGGCGGCAAAACGGCTGCGCGCTTCCGGACAAGAGGTCCGCTGCCTGGTCCGGCGCCAAACGGACGATTCGCCACTCCGGGCGATCGGCGCGGAAGTTGTGCGCGGAGACCTCACCGAACCTGCCACGCTGCCGCCCCCGTGCGAGGGCGCCGACACAGTGATTGCCACGGCAACGGCGATAAGCCGCCGGTTCGCGGGGACCAGTTCCGCTACCATCCGGGACGTCGACGAAGTGGGAATGGGCCACCTTGTCGACGCAGCGGAAGCCGCCGGCGTGCAGCGCTTTGTCTACCTGTCCTTCCCGATCGGCAGCGCCAGCCTCCGGACCCCGCTGGAACAGGCCAAGCTCACCATTGAGCGCCGCCTGGCGAACTCACCCATGCGGACCGTAGTGGTACGTTCCGACGGACTGCAGGAAGTCCAGCTCAGCCCCGCCGCACGGTTCGACCTCGCGGCGGGAAAGGCAGCCGTCATCGGAAAGGGCGACAACCGCCGTCGGCTGGTGGCCACCGGGGACATTGCCGCTCTCCTCGCCGCCGTGGCACTGGAGCCCGATCCGCCGGCGCAGATCGACGTGGGCGGACCCGAGCCGCTGACCAAGAAGGAGATCATCGGCATCGCGGGGGAACTGGCGCACCATCCCCTGAAGGTGCAGCGCATGCCCCGTCCTGTGGCGCGGATGGCCACGCTTATGTTGAAACGCAGGAACGACGCCATGGCTTCTGCACTGGGCGTCGGGTTGGCCTCGGATATTGAGGAGGCCACCTGGGATGATAAACCCCTGCGCCAGCGCGGGATCAACCCGAAGTCGGTCACCGAATTCCTGAAGGAGCAGTCGCAGGCGCTGGCCGGCCACTGACGCGCCAATCACGGCCGGCGTGACACCAGGAACTGCTGGGCCAGCGTCCAGAGGTTGGAGACCGTCCAGTAGACCAGGACGCCGATAGGGAAGAAGATCCCGCCCACCCCGAAAATCAGCGGGAGCAGGTACAGGAGAATCCGCTGCTGGCGCATCAACGGGCTGTCCGTGTCCTGCCCCGCCAAGGTCCGTGACGCCACGAGTTTCTGCGTGAGGAACTGGCAGGTGATCATCACCAGGATCATGGCGACGGCGAGGACGGCCACGGCGGCGGGGTCACCGCCCCCATGCAGGAGGGACGCCGAGAGGGGCGCCCCGAAAATGCCGGCGGACGCGAACTGGACCACCTGCCCGTGGTCCAGGGCTCCGATGCCTTCGCCCCGCGGCGAGGCGCCGGAGAGTCCGGACAGCACCTGGAAGAGGGCCAGGAAGAACGGCGCCTGGATCAGCAGCGGTAGGCAGGCAGAGAACGGGTTGGTGCCGTGCTTCTTGTACAGGGCCATCTGTTCCTGCGCCATGGCCTGCCGCGACACCGGGTCCGTCCGGCCCTTGAACCGCTCCTGGAGCTCCTGCAGCTCCGGCTGCAGGAGCCGCATCCGGCGCTGGGCCCGGACCTGCGCCAGGAACACGGGAATCAACACCGCACGGATCACCAGCACCAGCCCGACGATGGACAACGTCCAGGTCCAGCCGTCCCCCGGCGGCATCCCCGCCGCACCCAGCCAGTCGTGGAACCCCGCCATGACGACCGAAACGATCCATCGGAACGGCTCCATGACCGCCGCAAAAACGTCCACCGAATCCCCCATCCGCAGTTGCTGCCAAGCTACTGCGGATGCGGGAAACAGGAAAGCCCCCGGAATCTCGGGGATTCCGGGGGCTTAGCCTGTAGCGGTGGGGAGGCTCGATCTCCCGACCTCACGATTATGAGTCGTGCGCTCTAACCAACTGAGCTACACCGCCACGAATGAGAAAAACCTGCGTCAAGCCGGTCAAAACCGCCTTGACGCAGGCCCTCATTCAGAGCCCCCCACCGGAATCGATCCGGTGACCTCGTTCTTACCAAGAACGCGCTCTACCACTGAGCTAGGGGGGCAACGAGTAAATACTCTACCCGAAGATTTCCGCACCAACAAATCGGCATCCAGGCCCTCCGCGCGCCTGGAATGGCACCCGTTGCGGGGACCTCCAAAGCGGCACTTTCCGCGGAATTCCGGGGCTGGCGGGGCCGTGAGAGCACAGCTGCCGACGCCGGGATGGACCTTTGAGAGGCCCCTTCCCTCTATGCCGGGACCGGAATGTGTCCAGCCCCACATCCTGGCTTCGGGTTAAATGCCGATGGGCCGGCTCGAAAGCCGGCCCATCGTCGTCGTCATTTGCTCAACGCGCGGAAGTGTTTACCACTTGCCCTTGCGGTTGAAGTCACGGTGTCCGCTGTCGCCGCCGCTGCGGGGCTTGCGGGAACCGTCGCCGTGGCCGCCGAAGCGGGAGTCCCCGGCCTGGCCGCGGTCGCTGAAGGAACGCTCGCTGTAGGAACGGCCGCCACGGTCAGCCGAGGACCGCTCGCCGTCGTTTTTGCGGAACTCCTTCTTGAAGCCGCCGTTGCCCTTGAAATTGCCGCCGCGGTTGCCCTGGTAGGCGCCGCGGTCGCCGGAGGGCTTGCGGCCGTTGTCCAGCTCGAGGTGGATCAGCTCGCCGCCGATCCGGGTGCGGGACAGCGCGCGCAGCTGTTCCTGGCTCAGGTCCGCGGGCAGCTCCACCAGGGAGTGGTCCGAGCGGATGTCGATGCCGCCGATCTGTGCGGAGGAGATGCCACCCTCGTTGGCGATGGCGCCCACGATCGAGCCGGGCATGACGCGCTGGCGGCGGCCCACTGCGATGCGGTAGGTGGCGTTGCCCTCGGTCAGCGCACGGGTCGGCCCACGTGAGCCGAAGCCGTCCTTGGAGCGTTCGCGCTTCTGGAATTCGGGAGCGGCGGGCAGTTCCTTGACCAGCAGCGGCTGGCCGCCCTGCGCCATGACGGCAAGGGCCGCAGCGATCTCCGCTGCCGGGACGTTGTGCTCTTCCTCGTAGGAGGCGATGAGGTCGCGGAACGCCGCGACGTCCTCGGAGGCGAGGGTCTCGGTGATGCGCTCGGCGAACTTGCCCAGGCGCAGCGTATTCACGGTCTCGGCCGTGGGCAGGTGCATCTGTTCCACCGGCTGGCGGGTGGCCTTTTCGATGGAACGCAGCAGGTACTTCTCCCGTGGCGTCATGAACAGGATCGCCTCGCCGGAACGGCCGGCACGGCCCGTGCGGCCGATGCGGTGCACATAGGACTCGGTGTCATGCGGGATGTCGTAGTTGATCACGTGGCTGATCCGCTCGACGTCAAGGCCACGGGCGGCGACGTCGGTGGCCACCAGGATGTCGATCCGGCCTTCCTTCAGCGCGTCAACGGTGCGCTCGCGCTGCTGCTGCGGGATGTCGCCGTTGATGGCGGCAGCCTGGAATCCCCGGGACTTCAGCTTGTCAGCCAGGTCCTCGGTGGCCATCTTGGTCCGCACGAAAGCGATGACGCCGTCGAAGTCTTCCACCTCAAGGATGCGGGTCAGCGCGTCCAGCTTCTGCGGGCCCATGATCTGGAGGTACCGCTGCCGGGTGTTGGCGCCGGTGGTGGTCTTGGACTTGACCTGGACCTCAGCCGGATTGTTGAGGTACTGCTTGGACATCCGGCGGATCTGGCCCGGCATGGTGGCCGAGAACAGCGCCACCTGGCGGTCCTCCGGGGTCTGCTGGAAGATCTGCTCCACGTCTTCGGCGAAGCCCATCCGCAGCATCTCGTCAGCCTCGTCCAGCACCAGGTACTGGAGTTCGGACAGGTCCAGGGACCCCTTGGAGATGTGGTCGATCACGCGGCCGGGGGTACCCACAACGACCTGGGCGCCGCGGCGAAGGCCCGCCAGCTGGGGCCCGTAAGCGGAGCCGCCGTAGACCGGCAGGACGGTGAAGTCGTCAATGTGCTTGGCGTAGGAGGTGAAGGCCTCGGCAACCTGCAGCGCCAGCTCGCGGGTGGGGGCCAGGACCAAGGCCTGCGTCTTCCGGGAGGGGCCGTTGAGGTCGTGGAGTTCGGCCAGGCGGGACAGCGCCGGTACTGCGAATGCTGCAGTCTTACCGGTGCCGGTCTGGGCCAGGCCCACCACGTCGCGGCCTTCAAGCAGCAGCGGGATGGTGGCTGCCTGGATGGGGGACGGCTTCTCGTACCCGACGTCCTGCAGGGCGGCCAGGACTCGGCCGTCGATGCCGAGGTCGGCGAACTTGACGGTGTTTTCGTCTTCGTCCGCGGCAGGGGCGGCCGCGGCAGGCGCCTCAGCGGCGGGAGCGGTTACGGGAGCCTCGGCGGCAGCCACGGGGGCGTCCTCGATAACAGCGGTGGTTTCGTTCTGGTTTTCGGGCATAGGGATTTATTCCTCATCCATAGGGGGCCAGGCGGCACTACCCGAGGTGAGCGGAGCCGCAGTACACGTGCCGATGGTGCCGGGCAAACGTTGACCGGCCGGTCACAGAAGTCCGGCGCTTTCGCAATCCCATGGCAGGACTTCGCGCTGCATCTCTTGGCTGCTATCCCAGCAGTCTGTACAGCGTTTTCTTTAGCCGGCTCTCCCTATGAAAATGCCCGCATCGCTTGCGCGGGCCCCAACACTTGCCAGTCCTGCCTCAAGAATTGGGCAGGAAAAAGGGATTTCCGGAGTGGGGGATGTTTCAAGTGTAGGGCACGGACGCCGCGGACCGGAAATCGAACGGCCGACGACGGCGGGTGAGCTTGCGCACACAGCCCGCCGCACTGCCGCGACGGCGGGCGGGTGTCACCGTCCCAGCCGCCGCAACAGCACCTCGAACTTGGTGTGGTATTCGTCCTGGAGCCGGATCTCGCCGTCGGCCTCTGCCCCGCGAAGGACCGCAATGAGGTCCGCGTCCGGCTCACTGAACCACTTGCCAATGGTGACCCCATGGCGCGGGACGAACGTGCGCTCGATGGTGTCGCCGGCCTGGATGCTGCCGGTGCGGAGGACACGCAGGTATGTTCCCACCCGTCCTTCGTCGGTGAAGCGCTTCACCCACTGGGGTTCCTTCATCCGCCGCTGGAAAGTGGCGCAGGGCGTGCGTGGAGACGTCACCTCAAGTTCGACGCCGGCGCCCACCGTCCAGCGCTCCCCGATGACCGCGTGGGTGGCCTCGATGCCGGAGATCCGCAGGTTCTCGCCGAAGAAGCCCGCGGGCAGCTCCCGCCCCAGGGCGTCGGCCCAGTAGTCGGCGTCGGCCTGTGAGTAGGCGTATACGGCCTGGTCCTCCCCGCCGTGGTGGGCCCTGTTGGCCTGGATATCGCCGCGCAGCCCCAGCTTGTGTACCTTGACCGGACCATTCACCGGGCGCTTGTCGATGGCCGTGACGCCCACGCTGCCCCCATCCCGCAGGAGCTGGTGGACGCGGCAGACGGCAAGGACAGAACCGGATTCCATGGGATCAGTCTAGGGTTTTCCAGCACAGGGCCCCACGCGCCGGCAATGGGCAGGTCTCCCCCGCAGCCGCAGGTAATTCCGCTCGCAGGCGGTTCCTGCAGGGACTACGCTGATTCGAGACTTGCATTTGGGGGTGCAGTGCTGCGCCCAAACCGTGCGACCAATTGAGGGGGGACGCCGTGGACTCGGACCAGAAAGGCCCAAAAGAGGAACCGGAAAACGGGCCGGCGGGCAACGGCAGCAGTGACACCGGCAGCACCGCCAAGCCACCGCCCTGGCAGGTACCCAAGCCGGACCTGCGTCCCGAACTCCTCAACGAACCCGTCACCCCCGTGGATCCGTTCGCGCGCGAGCGGGAAAAGCAGCTCAACCAGGCGGCAGCGCGCAAGAAGCGCTCCCAGCGGCGCACCGTGGTGGTGGGCCTGGGCGTGACCGCTCTGCTGGCCGGCACCATCACGGCGGTGGTTGCCAGCAACGAGGATGACCCCGACTACGCCCAGGTCTGCTTCAACGAAGAAACCGGCGAGCGCGTGGCGGACAACAGCTGTGACAGTTCCGCGGGCCGCGGTGGCGGCCTTTACGCCTGGTACTTCTACTCCCGTGGGGCCAGCGTTCCGGCAATCGGCCAGAACAGGTCCACCTCACCCGGCTACTCCCGTACCATCCCCAGCGGCGCCAAGGCGTCCACGGGCTACAGCAGCAAGGGCGGCACGGTCAGCCGCGGCGGGTTCGGTTCAAGCGCGAAGAGCGGCACAAGCGGCGGTGGAAAGGTCTCGGGGGGCTGATGTGAAGAGGCTGGCAAGCGAGCCCCGGCAGGGCTGGAAGCAGAAGATCGAAGAGCAGGGCCTGGTCTTTTCCTCCACCACCATGGATGACGGGCGCCGGATTGAATACTGGAACGAGTCGGCCTACTACGAGTTCACCATGGACGAGGTGGAAACCCTGGAGCTCGCCGCCGAGGAAATGCACCGGATGTGCCTGGAGGCCGCCAAGTTCCTTGCCACCGGGGCCATGGGCAGCATAGGCATCGGCCCGCAGGCCCTGGAACTGGCCGCCGAATCCCTGCAGGCCGGCGACGTGGACGTCTACGGCCGGTTCGACTTTATCTACGACGGCCAGGGCGGCCCGGCCAAGATGCTCGAATACAACGCGGACACGCCCACAGGCCTGATCGAAGCCGCCGTGGCCCAATGGTTCTGGCTGCAGGATGTCCATCCGGAGAAGGATCAATGGAACGGCATCCATGAAGCCCTGATCCGGCAGTGGAAGAAATTCCAGTACCGCACCGGGATGAGCACCCTGCACGTTGCCCATTCCGAGGTGGAGGAGTCCGGCGAGGACTGGATGACCGCCGCCTACATGCGCGACGTTGCCAGCCAGGCCGGGTGGACCACCATCGGCATCAATATGTCCGATATTGGATGGGACCCCAACCTGAACCGGTTCGTGGACCTGGACAACTTCATGATCAGCACCATCTTCAAGCTGTACCCCTGGGAGCTGATGATGAAGGAGGAGTTCGGCCCCCGGCTGCTGGAGCGCGCCCACAACCCGCGGTGGGTGGAACCGGCCTGGAAGATGCTGCTCTCCAACAAGGCCCTGCTCGCGGCTCTGTGGCACCTCTACCCCAACCACCCCAACCTGCTGCCGGCCTACCTCACTGACCCGGGGCCGCTGAAGGAGTGGGTGGCCAAGCCCCTTCACGGCCGGGAAGGCGACAACATCCGCATCCACGCTGAGGGCCTCACGCTGGAGCAGCCTGGCGGGTACGGCCGGGAGGGCTGGTGCTACCAGCAGTACCACCCGCTCCCTGACTTCGACGGCAACCGCCCCGTCCTGGGCCTGTGGGTGGTGGACGGTGAATCCGTGGGCTGCGGCATCCGGGAATCGGACGGGCCGGTGACGGACTATTTCTGCCGCTTTGTCCCCAACACCATTGACGCGCCGGCTCCGCTTTCCGCGGTGGCCGGCTCCACCAAGGCAGGAATCATCCTATGAGCACGGACATGACGACGGCGGGAAGCCACGGCGGCGGGGGTGGCACCCCCGTCCCGGGCAAGGGGCTGCGGGCAGGGATCCTGGACCTGGGCGACTCCGTGATGCTGGGGCTGGCCTCCACCGCCCCGGTGTACTCGCTGGCCGCCACCCTGGGCCTGATCGTTGCCGTCAACGGCAACTACACACCGCTGATCCTCCTGCTGGGCTTCGTTCCGGTCCTGTTCATTGCCTACGCCTTCAGGGAGCTGAACAGTGCCATCCCGGACTGTGGCACCACGTTCACCTGGTCCCGTCAGGCCTTCGGCCCCTGGGCCGGCTGGCTGGGCGGCTGGGGCGTGGCGCTGGCCGGGGTCGTGGTCCTGGCCAACCTGGCGCAGGTGGCAGGCCAGTACCTGTGGCTGTTGGTGGGTGACGGATCCCTGGCACAAAACAAACTGCTGGTCACCGGGACCGGCCTGCTCTTCATCGTGCTGATGACCCTGGTGAACTACCGCGGGATCCGGCTGGGTGAGCACGTCCAGCGGGTCCTGACGTACGTCCAGTACATTGCGCTGGGCATCTTTGCCCTGGCAATCGTCATGCGGATCGTGGGCGGGGCGCCGGAGGGCCAGGCCTTCGACTTCGAATGGTTCAACCCGGTGGGCGCTTTTGCCGAGCCCGGCGCCGTGGTGCACGGCGCCCTCCTTGCCCTGTTCATCTATTGGGGCTGGGACACCTGCCTGGCGGTCAACGAGGAAACCGAGGACCCGTCCACCACGCCGGGCCGTGGCGCGGTCATCTCCGCTTTCGTGCTGGTGGCCATCTACGTTTCGGTGGCGCTGCTGGTGATGATGTACGCCACCGTGGGGTCCGAGGGCATCGGTCTGGGCAACGAGGCCAACCAGGACGACGTGTTCCTGGCCATGAAGGATGTGGTGCTGGGGCCGTGGGGATGGCTGATCGTCGTTGCCGTGCTGGCATCGGTGCTGTCCTCCACGCAGACCACCATCCTGCCCACCGCCCGCGGCACCCTGTCCATGGGTGTGCACGGCGCGCTGCCGGCCAAATTCGCCGAGGTGCACCCGCGCAACCAGACCCCGGGTTTTTCCACCAAGGTGATGGGCGGGGCGGCGGCTGCCTACTACGTGGCCATGAGCTTCCTGAGCGAGAACCTGCTGGCAGACTCCATCAGCGCCATCAGCCTGTTCATCGCGTTCTACTACGCCCTCACCGGGTACGCCTGCTTCTGGTACTTCCGCGGAACGCTCCGGGACTCGGCCCGGAACCTCTGGTTCCGCGGCATCCTTCCCCTGGCCGGGGCGCTGCTGCTGACCGCCGCGTTCTTCATCTCGGCAGTCCAGATGTGGGACCCGGCCTACGGCGACACCCGGATCTTCGGCGTCGGCGGCGCTTTCGTCAGCGGTGTGGTCCTGCTGGCCCTCGGCGTCGTCCTGGCCGCCGCCTGCCGGTTCCTGCCCGGCACCCGCGCTTACTTTGAGGAGAAGTTATGACCGCCGCATCATCGGACATCCTGGACCTCGATTCCCTGCTGTCGGCGGAGGAACTGGAACTCCGGCAGAAGGTCCGTGACTTCACCCGGCAGCGGATCAAGCCGGATATAGCCCGCTGGTATGAGGAAGGCGTCTTTCCCCTGGAGCTGGCGACGGAACTGGGCGAGCTCGGCGTCCTGGGCATGCACCTGGAGGGCTATGGCTGCCCGGGCCGGTCCGCCGTCGAGTACGGCCTCGCGGCGATGGAACTGGAGGCCGGCGACTCCGGCATCCGCACCTTCGTGTCCGTCCAGGGTTCGCTGGCCATGACCGCCATCCACACCTGGGGCTCCGAGGAGCAGAAGCAGGAGTGGCTGCCCCGGATGGCCGCCGGCGAGGTGATCGGCTGCTTCGCCCTGACCGAGCCAACGGCCGGCTCGGACCCCGCCTCCATGGCCACCTACGCCACAAAGGATGGCAGCGGGGACGACGCCGGCTGGGTGCTCAACGGCACCAAGCGCTGGATCGGGCTGGCCTCCGTGGCCGGCGTGATGGTGGTGTGGGCCATGACGGACGACGGCGTGCACGGCTTCCTGGTGCCGGCCGGAACCCCTGGCGTCACAGCCACGCCCATCCAACAGAAACTGTCCATGCGCGCCTCCATCCAGTGCGATGTGGTGTTCGACGGCGTCCGGCTGGGTCCGGAAGCCCTGCTGCCGGGTGCACGGGGGCTGCGCGGCCCGTTCACGTGCCTGAACGAGGCCCGGTACGGGATCGCCTGGGGTGCAATGGGCGCCGCACGCGATTCCTACGAGGCGGCGCTGGAATATTCGCTGGGGCGGCTGCAGTTCGGCAAGCCGCTGGCAGGCTACCAGCTCACGCAGCAAAAGCTGGTGGACATGCTGGTGGAGATCCAGAAGGGCACCCTGCTGGCGCTGCACCTGGGCCGGCTCAAAGACGCGGGGACCATCCGGCCCGAGCAAATCTCGCTGGGCAAGCTGAACAACGTCCGCGAGGCCATCAGGATCGCCCGCGACGCCCGCTCCATCCTGGGCGGCAACGGCATCACCACGGACTACTCGCCGCTGCGGCACGCCGCGAACCTGGAATCGGTCCGGACTTATGAGGGTACCGACGAGGTGCACACCCTGGTCCTGGGCCGGCACATCACGGGCCTGGGCGCCTTCCACTGATCGCCTGCCCCAACTGGGGTGGTCAAGCGGAGAAACCGCCGTCGGCCTTGACCAGCTGCCCGGACACCCAGCGGCCGGCGGGCGAAAGCAGGAAAGCCACGGTTCCGGCAACATCCGCGGGGGTGCCCAAACGGCCGCCCGGCTGCTGCGCCGTGAGCTCTTTCCGAACTTCCGGGGTCATCCAGCCGGTATCCACCGGGCCAGGGTTGATGACGTTCGCCGAAATCCCCTGCGGACCCAGCTCGCGGGCGGCAGCAATCACGATCCTGTCCAGCGCCCCCTTCGAGGCCCCGTAGGGAAGGTTGAACGCTGTGTGGTCGCTGGTCAGCGCAACGATCGCGCCGCCGTCCTCCGTTGCCTGCCGAGCGAACGCGGCAATGAGCTGCCAGCTGGCGCGGGTGTTGACCGCGAAATGCCGGTCGAAGGACTCCACGGTGGTGTCCAGCACGCCGGAGTCAACCGACTCCGCGTGGCTGAGCACCAGGCCCTGCAGCGGTCCGGACAGCTGAACGGCCTCGGCCATGAGCCGGTCCGGGACGCCGGGATCCTGGAGGTCGGCGGACAGGACGTGGACCTTGGCGCCAATGGCTTCCAGCTCCGCGGTCAGCCGGACCACGTCTTCGGGTTCGCTCCCCCACGGCATTCGGGCGTCGTACTCGGCCCAGTAGGAAAGGACCAGGTCCCAGCCGTCCGCCGCAAGCCGGCGGGCAATTCCCGCGCCGATGCCGGCCAGCCGGCCCACACCGGTGACCAGGGCAACGGGGCGGGCAGGGGCCGGTGCGAGGGGTTCCATCCGACCAGCCTAGCGGCGCCGCGATTCAGGCCGCGGCGGGCGCCGCTTCCCGCGGGCTGTGGTGCCGGCGGATGGTCGCGCTGATGACCGCCGCGATGGTGCACATCGCGGCCGCGCCGAACCAGGCGTAGGTGTAGTGCCCGGTCGCGTCACGGAGGGCTCCGGCGGCAACGGCGGCGGCTGCCGCGCCAAGCTGGTGCGCTGCAAAGACCCATCCGAAGACCACGCTGCCGTCAGCTCCGAACGTTTCGCGGCAGATGGCTGCAGTGGGTGGGACGGTGGCCACCCAGTCCAGCCCGTAGATCACCACGAACACGATCATGCTGGGCTGGACCTCGGCATTCAGCAGCAGCGGAAGCACCAGCAGGCCGATCCCGCGGAACTGGTAGTAGACAGCCAGCAGGACGCGGGGGTTGAACCGGTCCGTCAGCCAGCCCGAGGCGATGGTCCCGATGATGTCGAAAATCCCGACCACGGCCAGCAGGCCCGCGGCAGTGGTTTCGGGCATGCCGTGGTCGTGCGCGGAGGGGATGAAGTGGGTGCCGATCAGGCCGTTGGTGGTTGCGCCGCAGATGGCGAACCCCGCCGCGAGGGCCCAGAAGGTCCTGACCTTGCTGGCGCGCCGGAGGACCTGCAGCGCACGGACGGCAGCGTTGGTGCGGGGGCCGCTGTCCGGCACTGGTGCGGCCTCTTTCGCCTCGACGTCCACCGGCGCAGCTCCATACCGCAGCACCCCGACGTCGGCCGGCGAGTTCTTGAGGAACTTCAGCACCAGCGGGACCACGGCCAGGGCGCCGGCGGCGATCAGCAGCGAGGCCTGCCGCCAGCCGGGGTCCTGGGCGAGCATGGCGATGAAGGGCAGGAAGACCAGCTGTCCGGCGGCGCTGCCGGCAGTGAGGATGCCAATCACCAGCCCGCGGCTTTTGGTGAACCACGTGTTGGCGATGGTGGCGGCGAAGACCAGGGCCATGGAGCCCGTACCGAGCCCGATCAGCAGGCCCCAGGTCAGCAGGATCTGCCAGGACTGGTTTACCAGGACGGTCAGGGCGCTGCCCATGCCGATCAGGACCAGGGCGGTTGCCGTCACCGCCCGGATGCCGAAGCGTTCCATCAGGGCGGCCGCGAACGGGGCGGTCAGGCCGAAGAGGACCAGGTTGATGCTGACCGCAGAGGACAGGACCGTGGTGGACCAGCCAAACTCCTGCTGGAGCGGGACCATGAGGACGCCGGGTGCAGCCCGGAAGCCTGCCGCGCCCACCAGCGCCATGAATGCGACGGCGGCGACGATCCAGGCGGGATGCAGGCGGCGGCGCGGTCCCCGCGGGGTGTGCAGCGAGGCCGTGTCCGCTGTTTCCCCGGGCAGGGCGCTCATGCGGCCGTTCCGTTCCCTGCGGCGGTGGACAGCCGGATGGGCTGTTCGGACCGGGAGCGGCTGTGCCAGCTGGTGTTCGCCGCGGTGAGCCGTTCTCCGCATTCGCTGCAGGTATCCGCCGAGCTGGTGGCTTTGCCGCAGCCTGAATGGATGACATACAGGTGCGCCTGGTCGGAGGGTGCGGGCAGGTGCTTTTCCGCCCAAAGAGTGACCGCGTTCAGGACCGGCAGCGCGTCTTCACCCTTGGGGGTGAGGACGTACTCCTGGCGGGTGCGGCCGCCGTCGTCGTAGGCCTTCTTCTCGAGCAGCCCCGACTCCACCAGGCCTGCCAGCCGTTTGGTGAGCACCGAGTCCGCCACCTCCAGCCGGCCCTTCATGGCGTCGAAGCGCCCGTTGCCGAAGAAGACCTCGCGGAGGACCAGGATGGACCAGGGGTCACCCAGGATGTCCAGCCCGCGGGCCATGCTGCAGTTGCGTCGGGACCAGTCGGATCGAAGAGGCATACCTTGAACGCTAGCTGACTTTCTTCAAGAAAGCCATACCTGTCGCGAGATCCCGCGGGGGTGGATTACGGGATGTTCGAGAAAGCCTGGTCCAGGTCCGCGATCAGGTCTTCCTTGTCCTCAATGCCGCAGGACAGGCGCAGCAGGTTCACGGGAACGGCCAGTTCCGTGCCCTTGACCGAAGCGTGAGTCATTTCGGACGGGTAGTTCATGAGCGACTCGATGCCGCCGAGGGACTCCGCCAGGGTGAAGACGGAGGTGGACTCGGCCACCTTGCGGGCGGCTGCCTCACCGCCCTTGAACTGGACGGAGACCATGCCGCCGAACTTGCGCATCTGCTTTTTGGCGAGCTCGTGGCCGGGGTGGTCCGGCAGGCCCGGGTACAGGACAGCCTCCACCTCGGGGCGCTCCAGCAGCCACTCGGCCACGGCCTGCCCGTTCTCGCTGTGCCGGTCCATCCGCACGCCCAGGGTCTTCAGGCCGCGGGTGGTGAGGAACGCATCCATGGGGCCGGACACCGCACCGACGGCGAACTGCACGAAGCCGATCTTCTCCGCCAGTTCCGCGTCCTTGACCACGACGGCCCCACCCACGACGTCCGAGTGGCCGCCGATGTACTTGGTGGTGGAGTGGACCACAACGTCGGCACCGAGGGCGAGCGGGTTTTGGAGGTAGGGGGACGCGAAGGTGTTGTCGACCACCAGGAGGGCCCCGGCGTCGTGCGCGATGTCGGCGAGCGCCACAATGTCGGTGATCTTCATCAGCGGGTTGGACGGCGTTTCCACCCACACGAACCGGGTCTTGTGCGCGGCCACCGCATGGCGGACCCGGTCAAGGTTGGCCATGTCCACCGGAGTGTTGCCGATCCCCCAGTCCCCCAGCACCCGGCTGATGAGCCGGTAGGTGCCGCCGTAGGCGTCGTTGCCCAGCACAATGTGGTCGCCGGGGCGGGTGAGCGCGCGGATGAGGGCGTCCTCCGCGGCGAGCCCGGAACTGAAGCTGTAGGCGTGGGTGCCCAGTTCCAGCGCCGCGAGCTGTTCCTGCAGCGCGTCCCGCGTGGGGTTGCCGCCGCGCCCGTATTCGTAGCCGCTGCGCAGGCCGCCGATGCCGTCCTGGGCGTAGGTGGAACTGAAGTGCAGCGGCGGAACCACCGCGCCGGTGCGGGGCTCGAAGGCCTGGCCGGCGTGGACGGCGCGGGTGTTGAAACCTTGGTTTCCAGAGGCAGTCATGATGCTCCTTTTGGGTAGCGCAGATCAGTTGCTGAGGTAGGCCAGCAGGTCGTGCCGGGTGAGGATGCCCACGGGGGCGCCCACGAACGTGACCATCAGGGTGTCCGCGTCCGAGAGCAGTTCCCGTGCCGCGGAGATGGTTTCCAGTGAGCCGATCACGGGAAGCTTGGGTCCCATGTGTTCGGAGATCTTGTCCGTCAGCTTCGCTTCGCCGCGGAACAGCTTGGCGGTCAGGGTGCGCTCATCCACGGCGCCCAGGACCTCACCCATGACCACGGGCGGTTCCTGCGAGAGGACCGGGATGTGGCTGACGCCGAACTCGTTCATGATGTTGATGACGTCGCGCACCGACTCGTTGGGGTGGATGTGCACCAGGTCCGGCAGTTCGCCGTTCTTGGATTTGATGACCTCCCCCACGGAGGTTTCCTCGCCGCCGGAGAGGAAACCGTAGGAGCGCATCCACTGGTCGTTGAAGATCTTGGCCAGGTAGCCGCGTCCGGAGTCGGGCAGGATGACCACGACGACGGCGCTCTCCGGCAGGTCCTTGGCCGCCTGCAGTGCGGCTACCACGGCCATGCCGGAGGAACCGCCCACCAGCAGGCCCTCCTCCCGCGCCAGGCGCCGGGTCATGGCAAACGAGTCAGCATCGGAGACCGCGATGACGTCGTCAGGGATGGTCTTGTCGTAATTCGCCGGCCACATGTCCTCCCCGACGCCCTCCACGAAGTACGGACGCCCGGTGCCGCCTGAGTAGACAGAACCTTCCGGGTCCGCGCCGATGATCCGGACCACCCCGCCGTCGGAGTCCGGCCTGTCAGCCGAGACCTCCTTGAGGTACCGGCCGGTCCCGGTGATGGTGCCGCCGGTGCCGGCGCCGATGACGCAGTGCGTGACCTTGCCCTCGGTGTCCCGCCAGATCTCCGGGCCGGTGGTCTTGTAGTGGCTGCCGGGCGCGGCGGGGTTGGAGAACTGGTCCGGTTTGAAGGCGCCCGGGGTCTCGCGGGTGATCCGGTCCGAGACGCCGTAGTAGCTTTGCGGGCTGTCCGGTGGAACGGAGGTGGGCGTGACCACCACTTCGGCGCCGTAGGCCTGCAGCACGGCACGCTTGTCCTCGCCTACCTTGTCCGGGACCACGAAGACGCACTTGTAGCCTTTTTGCTGCGCCACCAGGGCCAGGCCTACGCCGGTGTTGCCGGACGTTGGCTCCACGATCGTGCCGCCCGGCTTCAGCTTGCCCTCGCGTTCGGCGTCCTCGATCATCTGCGCCGCGATGCGGTCCTTGATGGAACCGCCGGGGTTCAGGTACTCCAGTTTGACCAGGACGGTGGCTTTGATCCCGTCGGTCACGTGGTTCAGTTTGATGAGCGGCGTATTGCCGATGAGGTCCAGGATGGACTGGGCGTACTTCATAGATACAAAGCTACCGCTTCCTGCAGGCCGTTCCCCGCTCGGGATGCGAGGATAGCCCGGTGATGCAGTTCGCATGGCTGAAAGCCACCCGCAGCTACCTGCTGCCCGGCGCAACCCTGGCGGCAGGCCTGGCCACCCTCGCCGTCGGTGCCCTCCCCCTCACGGCCTTCGGCGAACTGGCCGGACGCACCATTCCCATCCTGGCCTTCGTGCTGGCCATGTCCATGGTGACCGAACTGGTGGATGAGGCAGGACTTTTCCGAGTGGTGACGGACCGCTTGGCCGCCCTGGGCAGGGGCCGCGTTTTCACCCTGTGGCTGCTGGTGGTGGCAGTGGCCACGGTGGCCACCGTGTTCCTGTCCCTGGACACCACCGCGGTGCTGGTCACACCCGTGGTGGTCCTGCTGGCCGTCCATGCCCGGATCCCGCCGCTGCCGTTCGCGTTGACCAGCATCTGGCTGGCCAATACCGCCTCCCTGCTGCTGCCCGTGTCCAATCTGACCAACCTCCTGGCGCAGGACCGGCTGGGCCTGAGCCCTTGGCGCTTCGCCGGGCTGGTGTGGGCTCCGGCACTGGTTGGCCTGCTGGTCCCCCTTGCCCTGCTGTGGCTGGCGTTCCGGCGGGACCTGCGCGGAACCTACGGTCCCCAGCCTGCCCGTCCTGTCCGCGACCGGACCCTGCTGAAAGCCGCGGGGATCACGCTGGTGGTCCTGCTGCCCGCGCTGGTGTCCGGACTGCCGGTCCAGTACCCGGCACTGGCCGCCGCCGCCGTCCTGGTGGCGGTCTTCCTCCGGCGCCGGCCCTCGGCCCTGCGGTGGTCCATGGTGCCCTGGCGGCCGCTGATGCTGACGGTTGGGCTGTTCATGCTGATGGAGGCCCTGCACGCGCACGGCCTCACCACCCTGCTGGCGGGTGTGGCCGGGACCGGGGACAGCCTGCCTGCCCTCCTGCAGCTGGCCGGCCTGGGCGCCGGCGCGGCGAACGCGGCCAACAACCTTCCCGCCTACCTGGCCCTGGAACCGGTGGCGGGGTCGCCCGCCAGGCTCGCTGCACTGCTGATCGGGGTCAACCTGGGACCGCTGGTGACGCCGTGGGCGTCGCTGGCCACCCTGCTGTGGCATGAGCGGCTCCGGGTATTGAACGTGCCCATCAGGTGGGGCGGGTTCGCAGCGGCGGGACTGGTGGCGGTGGTCCTGACTGTGCCGCTCGCGGTGCTGGCACTGTGGGCCGTGTCCGGGATGCCCTGAGCAACGGCACGGCTTATCCCACGAACATCAGCCAGAGGATTACGGCAGGGAGGAACGCCTGGCCGATGCCGCTGATCCACAGCCGGGGTTCACTGATGATCAGCACGACGCCGAGGATGGCGTGGGCAACGGACATCATGGCCACGATGGTCCGGCCCACCGTGACCTGACCGGCATTGGCGAGGACCACCCCGGATATCCCGAACAAACCCCAGACGATGTTGTAGAACCCCACGTTGATGGTCCAAAGGCGCACAGCGGAAGTATCTTCCGGCCTGATCAGGAAGATGGGATGGAGGCGCTGGTCCGTGTACCGGAAAGCTTCCAGCAGGCCCACAGTGATAAGGGTTATCCCGGTGATGACTGCAAGCACCTGGATGACCGTACTCAAGGGCGCGTCCTGCTGCCCCGGCGCGGGCGCATGCTATGCGCCGCCCTCGTTTCCGGGGAGGTTCTCCCAGAGACCCAACACGTTGCCCTCGGGATCCTTGAAGTAGGCCGTGAAGCCCATGCCGGGAACTTCGTTCTTGGGTATCAGGACCGAACCGCCGGATTCCTCGACGGACTTCAGTGTTGAGTCGATGTCCGGCACATCGATGGTGATGACCGGGCTGGTGATCTGTCCTTCGCGGGCCATCATCCCGCCGTTGATGGCCCCTGGCGTTGTTGACTGGCCTGCGTCGTCCATGTCCGTGGTGATGACCATGCTGTAATCCATGCCCGGCACCGGTTCGATCCGCCAGCCCAAGGCTTCCTGGTAGAACTTCCTTGCCCGCATCTGGTCGTCCGCGGGAATCTCGAAATGCACTACTCCGCCCATGGTTGCCCTCCGTGTCCTTCTGGTTCTCTGTCGATTGGGTGCCTGGTGCGCCCGACGCCCGGGTGCCACCCGCGGTGATCCTAATCCGGGGCCAGGGAGCGCAGAAGGGCCGATGGTCCCGCCACTGTCGGCGGTCCGTGGGACGATGGAAGACATGACGATCGCAGAGGCACCTCCCCGGCTGGCAGCCGCGGCGGACGTGTCCCTGCGGTGGTATCCGGATGGTCCCTACAGTCTTTCCCGGACCCTGGGGCCGCTCCTGCGCGGCAACAGCGATCCCTCCTTCTGCGTCCAAGGTGACGTAATCTGGAATGCGTTTACGACGCCGGACGGCCCGGCGACCATGCGGCTCGCCTCCGCGGGCGGCGGCGCCGCAGGCACCCCGCTGGTGGACATCCAGGCGTGGGGGCCCGGCGCCGCAGCAGCCGTGAAGGCGGCACCCCGGCTGCTGGGTGCCGACGACGACTGGCAGGGTTTCGACGAACCGGCCTTCCATTCGACACTGCCACGCATGGTGCAGGAGGGCCGCCGCCGCGCCCTGGCGGTCCGGCTGCCGGCAAGCGGGCGGATGGTGGACCAGCTGGTGCCGATCATCCTCGAACAAAAGGTGACGGTCATCGAGGCGCGGCGCGGCTACCGCTACCTGGTGCACCGCTACGGGACTCCGGCGCCGCGGGCCGGGACGTCCACGCCGGCCGGGCTGGTGGTGGCGCCGACGGCGGCACAGTGGCTGCAGGTTCCCAGCTGGGAGTGGCACAAGGCAGGGGTGGGTCCCCAGCGTTCGGCCACTGTCATGCGTGCGCTGCGCTCCGCCGTCGCGCTTGAACGCCTGGCCGCGCTGCCTGCCCTGGTGGCGGGGGAAAAGATGCAGGTCATTCCGGGCATCGGAGCCTGGACGGCCGCCGAGGTGGTCCAGCGCACCCACGGCTGCCCGGACTCCATTTCGGTGGGTGACTACCATCTGGCGGCGTATGTGGGGGCGGCACTGACCGGACGCAGGACCGACGACGCCGGGATGCTCAAGCTGCTGGAGCCTTGGCGGGGACACCGGCAGCGCGTGGTCCGGATGATCCAGAGCACCGGCTTCCGCAAGCCCACCTTTGGCCCGCGGATGACCATCCAGGACCACCGGGGGCACTGAACAACGCGGCGCTTCCGGCCGGTTGAAACCGCTTGATCTCCGCGCCAGAGGGTACGGAGCCGGTATGGGGCGCCCCGCCGGCTGCCATCCCCGTCCGGTTGGACGGCACCAGGCTGGCAGGCACCGTCGACCGAAAGGATCCCATGAGCTCCGAACCAGGCAGCACTTATCCCAACTCCGAGGCTGTGCCCGGAACGTCCCAGGATCCCGCCGTCCTGGATCCGGACGCCCAGGATCCGGGCGCCGAGGAGAAGCTCAGGCTGCAGCTGGCCATCTTCGACGTGTCGCGGGACGCCGAAGGCAGAAGCCTGGAAGAGATCCGGGACATGCTGCTTTCAGCCTTTGCCGCCCGCGGCGTGGCCCCGCCTCCCGGCACCTGGGTGGAGTCCGTGGCGTCGTCGGCGTTTTACGGTGAGCCCTACATCATCGACTACCCTACGGCCATTGCCGCGGACAACCTGGAACCGGCCCCGAACCCGGAGGTCCGCGAGCGGCTCGCCGCCCGGCGGGAACTGCGCGAGGTGCAGCTCCCACCCGGAATCTTTCCCTCCCAGGAGGAGTGGGATATCCCGGCCAACGAGGTCACCGGCGCGGCCAGCACCCGCAAGCTCTCCCCGGCGGGGTGGGAGGGCAGGGCGGTCCTGGCCGTGGCGGCGCTGGCAGCGGTGGCCGTCGCGGCAGTCGCGGCTATCCGGGCAGGCACCGGCCGCCGCCGCAGGGATGCCTAGAGCCCCAGCCGGGCCACCGCTTCCTCGCGCATCTGGACTTTGCGGATCTTCCCGGAGACCGTCATGGGGAAGCTCTCCCGGACCTCCACGTACCGGGGTATCTTGTAGTGCGCCAGGCGCCCGCGGCAAAACTCTGCCAGGGAGGCGGCGTCAAGGGGCCCGGCACCCGGTTTGAGGATGATGCAGGCCATCAGCTCCTCACCGTACCGGGTGTCCGGGACCCCGATGACCTGGACGTCCTGGATGTCCGGGTGGGTGTAGAGGAATTCCTCGATTTCGCGGGGGTAGATGTTCTCACCGCCCCGGATCACCATGTCCTTGATGCGGCCTTCCACCACCACATAGCCGTCGTCGTCCATGCGGGCCAGGTCCCCGGTGTGCATCCAGCCCTCTGCGTCGATGGCCTCGGCGGTCTTGTCCGGCTGGTTCCAGTATCCGGCCATGACGGCGTAGCCGCGGGTGCAGAGTTCGCCGATCTGCCCGCGTTCCAGGTCTTCCCCGGTGGCAGGATCCACGATCTTGCTCTCCAGTTGCGGCATGGTGCGGCCCACGGTCTCGGTGCGCTGCTGCAGCGTGTCGCCCTTGCGCGTCATGGTGGACACCGGCGAGGTCTCCGTCATGCCGTAGCAGATGGCCACGTCCACCATGTTCATCTCCGCGATAACCCGGTTCATTACCTCGATGGGACACAGTGAGCCCGCCATGACCCCGGTGCGGAGCGTGGAGAGATCGTACGAACCGAAATCGGGGAGCGCGAGCTCGGCGATGAACATGGTGGGCACGCCGTACAGGGAGGTCCCCTCGAAGTCCTGGACGGCCTCGAGTGCGGCGGCGGGCGAGAAGCCACGGCCCGGAATGATGGTCGCGGCACCGTGGCTGAGCGCATTCAGGTTGCCGATCACCATCCCGAAGCAGTGGTAGAAGGGCACCGGGATGACCACGCGGTCACGCTCCGTGTAGCCCAGCAGTTCACCGATCGCAAAGCCGTTGTTCAGGATGTTGTGGTGGGTCAGCGTGGCGCCCTTGGGGAAGCCCGTGGTGCCGGAGGTGTACTGCAGGTTGATGGGATCGTGCGGGCTGAGTTCGGCCATGCGGGCCACCAGGCGCGAGTGCCCGACGGCGTCGGCACGCTTGAGCAGCTCGCCGTAGGTCAGCTCCGCATCGCCGTCCGGACTGCCGGCCGTCAGCGCATCCAGGCCGTGGTCCGGAAGGAAGACGAGCTCCTGCAGGTCCGGGCAGGTGAGGAGGGCCTGGCGGCCCATGGCCACGTAATCGCTGTTGGTGTCCGACGGCGCCGTGACCAGCGTGCGCATGCCGTTCTGCTTGACCACGAATTCGAGTTCATGGCTGCGGTAGGCCGGGTTGACGTTGACCAGGATGGCGCCGATCTTGGCGGTGGCGTACTGCAGCAGCGTCCATTCGGCGCAGTTGGGGCTCCAGATGCCCACCCTCTCCCCCTTGGCGACGCCCAGGGCGAGGAGCGCGCGGGCCAGCCGGTCGACGTCGTCGTTCATCTTGGTATAGCTCCAGCGGCGGGCATCGCCGCCCGGCACCGGCGCGGCCTCGATCAGGGCGTCGTGGAGGGGAAACTGCGCGGCGACGCGCTCAAAGTTCGCGCCAATGGTTTCCTCCAGGAGCGGGACGTCAGTGTCCCCGGCTGTGTAAGCACGCATGATGGCACGCTACCAACAGGATCCCGGCAGGAGAAGCAGGCCGGCACCGCAACACTGCCGGTTCGTTCCCGGGCGCCCGGTATTGTGAAATCCATGAGTGCACCCATTGACCTGATAGCAACGTTCATCCCCAACGACGGCGAGTTCCACCGCGTCAAGCTGGCCCTGGAAATCGCCATCGACGAGGTGGTGAAGGAGCCAGGCTGCATCCGGTACGAACTGACCGAAGCCACCGAGGAGAAGCTGGTCCTGACCGAGCAGTGGGCCTCCCAGGAGGACCTGGACAGGCACTCCAAGGGCATCGCGGTGCAGGACCTGAACGAATCGCTGAGCGCCCTGCTGGCCGAACCGGTCAAGGTGGAACGCGTCTAGCGCAACCGTTTAAACGCAGAATGCGGGACCTCCGGAGGGAGGTCCCGCATTCTGCGTTTAAGCGGGTCTTAGAAGTCGGGGATCTGGGTGCCGTCCTGCGGTCCGCCCTGGCCGGCAGGCTTGCCCGCCGCGGCTGCCGCTTCCTCGCGCTGCTTGGCCACATGGGCGTGGACTTCTTCCATGTCCAGCGCCTTCACGGCGTCAACCACCTGTTCCAGCTGCTGGGCGTTCAGCGCACCCGGCTGGGAGAACACCAGCACTTTTTCGCGGAAGGCCATCAGTGTGGGGATGGAGGTAATGCCTGCCTCCGCCGCGAGCTGCTGCTCCGCTTCGGTGTCCACCTTGGTGAAGAGGACGTCCGGGTGCTTCTCGGAAACGGTGGAGTAGGTGGGCCCGAACTGCTTGCAGGGACCGCACCATTCTGCCCAGAAATCGACCAGGACAATGTCGTTTCCTTCGATCGTCGATGCGAACTGTTCACCTGTGATGTCAAGGGTAGCCATGTGTCTACGCTACGCGCCGGGGACTGCCCGTGTCGCGGATGTTCGCTCCCCGCGTCATCGGGAATACCGGGCGGACGACGCCGGCCGGCCGGGTCAGGCGGTGGCATCCCACAGGTGCGGGGCGGGGGTGCGGCTGCCGGGGAGGGCGCTGGAGGCGCGCCATTCGTGGATCCATTCGGGGAGGACCAGGTCCTCCGGCGGGGTGCCGAACTCCGCGAGGATGTCGTCCTGGCTGACCGGACCGCCCTTGGTGACCAGCCGGGTGGCGATGTAGGCACGGGCGTAAATCTCGCCGTCGGCCACCATCCTCTGCTCGAAGAAGATCGCCTTGGTGTCCAGCCCGATGATGCGGGTCTCGATGGCGTACTCCTGCCACAGCTGCAGCGACTTGCGGAAGGAGATGGTTTCCGCGGACACCACCGGGCTCCAGCCGTGGCGGCGCATCCGCTTCCAGACGCCGCTGCGCACCATGAGGTCGAACCGGCCCAGGTCCATCAGGGACAGGTACATGCCGTTGTTGACGTGCATGGCGATGTCGATGTCCGTCGGCAGGACGCGCAGGGGCAGGGACGCCGGGTCCCACACCGCTAACTGCGGACGGCGGCCGGAGCGGAAGAGCAGGAGGAGGGTTCTCAGGAGCAGGTGCATGTTCCCATGTTACCCGCGGGTAACATTTTCCGGCAGGGCCCCCGCCAGCAAGTATCCAGGCTCCTGGCGTCGAGTAGCAGTCCCGGTCCGGGCGAGTAGCGGGCCTTGAAAGTCGGGTAATCCCTACTGGTGCCCGGCCGTTGGCATGCTTCCTAGACTCGGGATTCCTAGGACCAAACATGCACTGGCAGGTCCGCCGGGTGGCTTCCGGCCGTTCCTGCCTTCACGCGGAGCTCCGCATCTTCTGGGTGTGCGGATGACTCCATACTGCGCCGCCATTGGCTCCGGCAGCCGCCGGAGCCGGCGGTGCACTGGCATCTCGATCCGTCCAATGTCCTGGCGCGCACCGCATCGCCACGGCTTGGACCGAAACCTGATGGGCAACCCATGAAACAGCCAACAATCCCCTCCCCCGACAACGCGAGCAGAAGCTTCGCCACCGACGAACCGCGGACCGACCTCACCACCGGCCGCCCGGCCATCAGCAACAAGCTATGGGCCGGCATGGCCACCGCGGCGGTGGTGGCCGCAGTGGGCGTCGGCGCACTTGCAGCACCACCGGTGTCCCTTGACGGGAGCACGACGGCGGCGGCCCAGGTGGCGGAGGCCGCCCCACCACCGCCCAGCGCCGAACCAAGTGACGCGGCCGGGCCCGGTGCCGCAGCAGTGCCCGCAGCCGCGGCACAGCCGGAAGCACCCGCGGCAGAGGCGCCCCCTGCCCCGCCAGTGGAACCTGTTGCCGCTCCGGTCCCGGCGCCTGAGCCGGCCCCCGCACCCGAACCTGCGGGTGACCCCAACCTGTACACGGTGGTCCCGGGAGACACCGTGGGCGCGATCGCGGCCGCCCATGGCGTGGACATGAATGCCATGCTGGCCGCCAACGGATTGGGTGCCTTCAGCATCATCTTCCCGGGCCAGACGCTTCTGTTGACGGGGCCGCCTGTTGCCGTCGCCGAGCCCGCACCTGCTCCGGCTCCCGCGGCCCCCGCCGCCGCCGCAGCACCGGCGGCTGCACCGGCACCCGCCCCGGCTCCCGTCGTCGTGCCGGCTGCTCCTGCCGTCCGGACCATCTATGTAGCGGGTTCGGGTGACCAGTCCATGGTGGACGCGTGCATCGGGCCGATCCACTACACCCCCAATGATGGCTTCTCGCTCTTCATCACCGAGCACGATTTCTGCGGCGGGTGGGCCCGGTTCTCGGGCATCGGCGTGGGTGAGGCGGTAAGCATCCCGGGTTATGGAACGTACACGGTGACCGGGCGAGGCACGGTCCCGAATCCCGGAACCACCAACGACGTCATCGCGGTCTTCGGCGGCTTCCCCAGGGCCATCCTGCAGACCTGCATTCCGGGAACCAGCACGATGCTCCTGATCGCGCTGAACTGAAACCCCGGAATTCATGAGCTTGTCCGCGGATCCGAACCTTGAAGGCCCGGATCCGCGGACAAGGGCATCATGCGCTACACGGTGTGGCGTTCTGAGATGTGCTCCACCAGTTCGCCCACGCGCTGTTCGGAGTAGTTGCGGGCAATATCGCCCTGGCTGATGATGCCCACCAGTTTGTGGTCCGAGATCACCGGGAGCCTGCGGATCCGGTGCTCCTCCATCATGCCGATGGCTTCATCGATGTTGGCATCGGCATCCACGCAGTATGGCTTGCCGGAGGCCAGGTCGCGGGCCATCATCTGTCCGGGGTCGCGGCCGGCGGCGACGCATTTGAGCACAATGTCGCGGTCGGTGATCATGCCCTTCAACTTGCCGTCGTCACCGCAGATGGGAAGCGCCCCGCAGTCGAGGTCCTTCATCATGCGGGCCGCGTCCACAAGGGACTCGTTTTCCCTGATACATCGCGCATCAGTGGTCATGAATTCACGTACGGCACTCACTGAATCCTCCTTCATCGATGGGAAATATCGACGCAGGGCATCGGGGGGGCACATGCGCCGATGCTGCCAGATTACGCCCGCACCACCATGGTGTCGACGGCGCAGCGACGCCCTGCCGGAAGGCTCCGCGGTGGATCCAGGGCAACGAAAAAGCCTCCGGAACCTGATGGTTCCGGAGGCTTTTCCTTGGGTGGCAGATGAGGGATTCGAACCCCCGTAGGCGTTGCCAGCTGATTTACAGTCAGCCCCCTTTGGCCGCTCGGGTAATCTGCCGAACTTCAAAAGAAGTACCCGCCGATGCAGTGTTCGGAAGGAACGTTTCCGGCCCTTTCCGCTTCAGTAACCGCGGGCAAGACAACTTTACAGAACTTCCGGCGAAGAATCGAATCGGGGGCGCCACCGCCGCAAAACCGGCAAAACGGCGCGGAATTCCAGCCGTCAGCCCTCCCCCAGGATCCGTCCTGCCAGCTTGGCTTCGAAGCTCAGGGCCTGCTCCTCAGTGATCTGGTTCAGCTGCACGGCCCGCTGCAGGTCTGCCCGCACGCCATCCATCCGGGACGAGGCGTCGGCCACGGGGCTGAAGACAATTGAAGCCGCCACGGCAGCGGCCGCCACCGAAGACGCCGCCGCTGCCACCGCCCCTGCTGCTGTCGTAGTGCGGGTAACGTATCGGGCGGCTTTGCGGTGCATGGTGTTCCCTTCAACTGCGGTCCATCTGCTCCAACTCTCGCCAGCCCGCCTTCGTTCCCCCGGTGCGTCCGCTGAGAGGGAACTGTGAATGGGCCGCCCCCACCGGCCCGGGCATCCGTATTAGGCTGGATGCCAGTGATCCAGGCCCTGTATCCGCGGGGCTCCCATCAACAAAGGAGAGTCATGGCAGGCGAGTCAACGTTCGACGTCGTAAGCAAAGTGGACAAGCAGGAAGTGGCCAACGCGCTCAACCAGTCCCAGAAGGAAATCGCCCAGCGCTATGACTTCAAGGGCGTTGGCGCCGAGATCGACTTCAGCGGCGAGAAGATCCTGATGAAGGCCAATTCGGAAGAGCGCGTGAAGGCCGTCCTGGACGTCTTCCAGTCCAAGCTGATCAAGCGCGGCATCTCACTGAAGTCCCTGGACGAGGGGGAACCCTACGCCTCGGGCAAGGAGTACCGTCTGGAGGCCTCCATCAAGGAAGGTATTGCCCAGGACCTGGCCAAGAAGATCAACAAGCTCATCCGCGACGAAGGGCCCAAGTCGGTCAAGTCGCAGATCCAGGGCGACGAACTGCGCGTGTCCTCCAAGTCCCGCGACGACCTGCAGGCCACCATGGCCCTGCTGAAGGACTTCGAGGAAGCCGACCTGCAGTTTGTGAACTTCCGCAGCTAGCCCTTCCCGCCGTCGTTCCCGACGCGCAACCAGTTGGACGACACGCAAAAAGGCTGGCGCACCCCGGATTCGGGGCGCGCCAGCCTTTTTGCGCGTCACAGGTGACCAGGCGCGTCGGCAGAGCAGGTGCGCGTCGCCACGCGGGGTCCGACGGCGGGTTCCCGGCTACAGCTGGCGGCCCGCCATCCGCTCCAGCCGGGCAATCCGGTCCCGCATGGGCGGGTGGGTGGCGAACAGCTTGTTCATGGCGCCGCCACGGAAGGGGTTGGCGATCATCAGGTGCGAGGCGTTGACCAGCCGCTGGTCCTGCGGCAGCGGGGCAATGCCGACGCCGCGCTCAATCTTGGCCAGGGCTGAGGCGAGCGCCAGCGGATCCCCCGTGAGCTGTGAACCGTCCTCATCGGCGTCGTACTCCCTGGTTCGCGAGATGGCCATCTGGATCAGCGACGCAGCAAAGGGCGCCAGAAGTGCCATGGCGATCATGGCCAGCGGGTTGGCGTTGCGCCGGTCACCGCCGCCGAAGAACAGGAGCATCTGCCCCACCGACGTGATGACGCCGGCGACGGCTGCGGCCACGGACGAGGTGAGGATGTCGCGGTTATACACGTGCATCAGCTCGTGGCCCAGGACGCCGCGGAGTTCGCGGGCATTGAGGAGCTGAAGGATGCCCTCGGTGCAGCAAACGGCGGCATTCTGCGGGTTGCGTCCGGTGGCGAAGGCGTTGGGGTTCATGGTGGGCGAGACGTAGATCCGCGGCATGGGCTGGTTGGCACGCGTGGAGAGCTCGCGGACAATCTGGTACAGCTGCGGCGCCTGGGCTTCGGTCACCGGGAAGGCCTGCATGGAGCGGATGGCGATCTTGTCGCTGTTCCAGTACCCGTAGAACGTGGTGCCGACGCCGACCAGGGCCATGATCCAGATGGGCGCCGAACTGCGGGTCCCTACACCGATCAGTCCGCCCAGGCCCAACAGCACCGCCCACAGCACGCCGAACAGTGCCGCGGTCTTCAGGCCATTGTGATGGTTGTGCACGTTTCCTCCTTGCTTAAGGAACGGCTTGCTAGGGCACCGGGTTCCGGGCATCGTACTTCCGGATGCCGGGCTGCAGTTTTGCCGCCAGCCACGCCCCCGCGATGCACAGCACACCGCCAACCAGCAGGACCCAGCCCTCATTCAAAAGCTTAGTCGCGCCGCCGGCCAGCAGGTCCCCGATCCGCGGCCCGCCGGCCACCACCACAATGAACACGCCCTGAAGGCGTCCGCGCAGGTGGTCGGGCGCCGCGGCCTGGAGGATGGTGTTGCGGAAGACGCTGCTGATGGAGTCGGCGATCCCGGCCAGGGCGCAGCAGGCGGCCGCGGGCAGCAGCCACAGGGTCACCGCACCGTCCGGCGCCGGCCCCGCGAGGAGCACCACCAGCCCGAACGCGCCGATGGACGCGCCCCACCCCATCACGGAGATGACGACGGCGGTCCCCTGGCGGCGCACGCTGCCCAGCGGGCCGGAGAACAGGCCCGCCAGGAAGGCCCCGACGGCGGTGCAGGCCAGCAGGATGCCCACGGTGGCCTCGCCGCCGCCGATCATAAGGGCGGCAACGGCGGGCAGGAGGGCCCGCGGCTGGGCAAGGATCATGGCCACGAGGTCGATGATGAAGGTCATCCGGAGGTTGGGCCGCGTTCCCAGGAAGCGGAATCCTTCAATCACGGAACGGATTCCTACTTTGCTGCGGGTACCTGCCGGCGGCATCGGCGGCAGCCGGTAGACAGCCCACAGGACGAACGCGAAGCTGGCGAAGTCGATGGTGTAGGTCCAGCCGAACCCCAGCCACGCCACCAGGACGCCGGCCAGCAGCGGCCCGGCGGTCATGGCAAGGCCAAGCGACAGCATGCTCAGGGCGTTGGCCGCAGGCAGGAGCTCCTTCCGGATCAGCATGGGGATGATGGCGCTGCGTGCGGGCTGATTAATGGCCTGGGCCCCGCTTTGCAGCGCCACGAGGAGATACAGCACCCAGACGTTGCCCAGTTGCGTCCAGGCCTGCAGCGCTATCAGCCCCGTGGTCAGCCAGAGGACAGTGGAGGCCAGCAGGGCGATGCTGCGGCGGTCGTGCGCGTCGGCGATCGAGCCGCCCATCAGGCCGCCAATCACCAGGGGCACCAGGGCGAAGATCCCCAGCAGGCCCACATAGAAGCTGTCCTGGGTCAGCCGGTACACCTCAAGGCTCACCGCCACCAGGGTCAGCTGGCTGCCGACGGCGGATACCGCCGATCCCAGCCACAGCCGGCGGAATGCGGGGCTTTCCTTGAGCGGCGTGACATCGGCAAGTATTTTCCCCACCCCGCAACACTAGCGGTCAGCGCGGGAAGGTAAGCCGAGCCTTATTGTGAGTTATTAATAATAAGTGTTTCAATGGAGCCATGACGGAGCACTTTGACGGCCAGGACGCATGGGCAGCAGCCCTGCGCGCCCACGGCCGCAGGGTGACCAAGCAGCGGCTCGCTGTACTCGCCGCCGTCGAACGCCACCCCCATTCCCCTGCCGAAAGCATCCTTGCCGCCGCCCGGGCCGAGCTGCCGGAACTCACGGCCCAGTCCGTCTACGTGGTCCTCGGCGACCTGACGGACCTGCACATGCTGCGCCGGTTCGAGCCGCCGCACTCCCCCGCCCTGTATGAGACGCGCGTGGGCGACAACCACCACCACGCCATCTGCATCAGCTGCGGCCGCGTGGAGGATGTGGACTGCGCCGTCGGCCATGCCCCCTGCCTCACGCCGCACTGGAACCCGGACGCCAAGCCGATGACCATCCAGATCGCGGACGTCATGTACCAGGGCATCTGCCAGGAATGCCAGCAGGCCCAACAGCTTCCTCCCCACAGTCCCTCGCAAGAAAAAGAGAAATAGGAGAACAATGACTGCCGTTTCCACAACCCAGTCAGGTGCGCCGGTTACGTCCGACGCTCACTCGAAGTCAGTTGGTGCCGATGGTGCCATCATCCTGACCGACCACTACCTCGTCGAAAAGCTCGCCCAGTTCAACCGCGAGCGGGTTCCGGAGCGCGTAGTGCACGCCAAGGGCGGCGGCGCATTCGGCACGTTCAAGACCACCGAGGACATCTCCAAGTACACCAAGGCCGCGTTCCTGCAGCCCGGCGTCGAGACCGAGATGCTGATCCGCTTCTCCTCCGTCGCGGGCGAGAACGGTTCCCCGGACACCTGGCGCGACCCCCGCGGTTTCGCCGTAAAGTTCTACACCACCGAGGGCAACTACGACCTCGTGGGCAACAACACCCCCGTCTTCTTCATCCGCGACGGCATCAAGTTCCCGGACTTCATCCACTCCCAGAAGCGCCTGCCGGGCACCCACCTGCGCGACGCCGACATGCAGTGGGACTTCTGGACCCTGTCCCCCGAGTCCGCCCACCAGGTCACCTGGCTCATGGGTGACCGCGGCCTGCCCGCCTCCTGGCGCGAGATGCAGGGCTACGGCTCGCACACGTACCAGTGGATCAACGCCGAGGGCGAGCGCTTCTGGGTCAAGTACCACTTCAAGTCCAACCAGGGCGTGAACTCCATGAGCTCCGAGCAGGCCGAACAGCTCGCCGGCTCCGACGCCGACTTCTACATCCGTGACCTGTCCGAGAACATCGCCGCGGGCAACTTCCCGTCCTGGGACCTGCACGTGCAGGTCATGCCGTACGAGGACGCCAAGACCTACCGCTTCAACCCGTTCGACCTCACCAAGGTGTGGCCGCACGCGGACTACCCGCTGATCAAGGTGGGCACCATGGAGCTGAACAAGAACCCGGAGAACTACTTCGCGCAGATCGAGCAGGCCACCTTTGCGCCGTCGAACTTCGTGCCCGGCATCGCCGCCTCCCCGGACAAGATGCTGCAGGCCCGCATCTTCTCCTACGCGGACGCACACCGCTACCGGGTGGGCACCAACCACGCCCAGATCCCGGTGAACCAGCCCAAGAACCAGGTCAACAACTACAGCCAGGACGGGCAGGGCCGCTTCCTGTTCAACGCCCCCTCGGTTCCGGTCTACGCGCCGAACTCCGTGGGCGGCCCGGCTGCCGTGGAGCCGCAGAACCCGGCCGGCGGCTGGGAGAACGACGGCGAGCTCACCCTCTCCGCGCACACCCTGCACGCCGAGGACGGCGACTTTGTCCAGGCCGGCGCGCTGTACCGCGAGGTCTACGACGAGGCCGCCAAGGCCCGCTTCCTGGAGACCATCAGTGGAGCCGTGGGCGGCGTGCAGAGCCCCGGCATCAAGGAACGCGCCATCCAGTATTGGACCAACGTTGACGCAGAGCTCGGCGCCAAGCTGCGCGCCAACCTCGGCACCGTGGCTGCCCCGTCGGCGCCCACCTCGGATGCAGAGTCCGCCAACAAGATCGGCTGACCTGCCTGCCGGCTGAACTGAAGAACACCCCGCCACGGTCATCCGTGGCGGGGTGTTCTGCTGTCCGGTCCCGGTTGTGCACATACGGCAACGGGGGATCTGGCCGCTGGCGGCCGGCAGCCGTAGGCTCCGTAAATGAACACTTTCGCAGGTATTCCCCCGGAAGCCTTCCGCTTCTACGCGCAGCTGGAGGACAACAACAACCGCGACTGGTGGCTGGAACACAAGGCAACGTATGACGCCTCGGTCAAGGAGCCGCTCACCCTCCTGCTCTCCGAGCTGGAGCCCGAGTTCGGACCTGCCAAGCTCTTCCGACCCAACCGGGACATCCGTTTCTCGTTGGACAAGTCGCCGTACAAGACTGCCCAGGGAGCATTTGCCGCACGCCAGGAAGGCGTGGGTTTCTACCTCCAGATCAACGCAGATGGACTGTTGATAGGCGGCGGCTACCACTCCCACACGCCCGCCCAACTGGCACGGTTCCGCGCCGCCGCCGACGCCTCCGCCAGCGGCGCCGCCCTGCAGGGAATTGTGGATGCCGTGGCAGGGGCCGGCTTTGCCATCGAAGGCGAGAAGCTTAAGACCGTCCCGCGCGGTTTCGACAAGGACCATCCCCGCGCCGAACTGCTCAAGCACAAGTCGCTGTCCGCGGGCGTCGAGGTGGGCCAGCCGGAATGGGTGTCAACACCGGCCGCGAGGGACCGGATCGCGGAACGGTGGCGGGAGCTGCGGCCGCTCGTGGAATGGGTAGGCCGGTACGCGGCGCCGTGACCGGAGCGCTGCAACAGGGGTGCGGGGCCGGCAGGAAACCAGGAAGCGCCGGAAACGCAACTGCCCGCCCGGCGCAGGCCGGGCGGGCAGTTCAGCATCAGCCGTTGAGGCCGGCCGTCAGGTCCGGCTCAGCTCATCTTCGTCCGCCGGCTGCACCGAGGAACCGGGCGTTCCGGTAGCCGTCGGGGTGCCGTTGACCGACGCGTTCGCCTCGGCGAAGCGCTCGTTGAGCCGTGAGTGGCGCTGGCCGTACGCGAAGTAGATGGCCAGGCCCAGCACCAGCCAGAAACCGAAGAAGATCCAGGTCTCCACGGCGAGGTTGGTCATCAGGTACAGGCACAGCACGGCAGACACGATGGGGACCACTTTGCCGAACGGGACGCGGAACGCGGGCTTCAGGTCCGGGCGCTTCTTGCGGAGCACCAGGATGCCCAGGCTGACCACGACGAACGCCGACAGGGTGCCGATGTTGATCATTTCCTCGAGCAGGTCAACGTTGGTCAGGCCCGCCACCAGCGCAACCGCCGCGCCGCAGATGATCTGGAGGCGGGCCGGCGTGGAACGCTTGTCACTGGTCTTGGAGAGGGCCCGGGGCAGCAGTCCGTCGCGGCTCATGGCGAGCACCACGCGGGACAGGCCCATGAGGAGCACCATGATCACGGTGGTCAGGCCCACGAGGGAACCGAAGGCGATGACCTTGGCGGCCGAGGTGTCGCCCACGGCTTCGAAGGCGGTGGTGAGGGTGGGGCTCTTGGCTTCAGCCAGCTGGGTGTAGGACACCATGCCGGTCAGGGCCAGGGACACGAGGATGTAGAGCAGCGTGACCAGGGCCAGGCCGCCGAAGATGCCGCGGGGCAGGGTCTTCTGCGGGTTCTTCACTTCCTCGGCGGAGGTGGCCACCACGTCGAAGCCGATGAAGGCGAAGAACACCAGGGCGGCACCGGCGAAGATGCCCATGGTGCCGTACTGGGCGGGAGCGGCACCGGTCAGGAAGCCGAAGAAGGACTGCTTCAGGACGTCCGCGGCGCCATTGCCGGCCGTGGGCTCAGCTGCAGGAACGAACGGCGTGTAGTTCTCGAACTTCACGTAGGTGAAGCCCACCACGATCACGAACAGCACCACGGCGATCTTGATCAGGGTGAAGATGTTGCCCACGCGGGCGGAAAGCTTGGTGCCCAGCACCAGCAGCACCGTGAAGATGGCCACGATCAGGAAAGCGCCCCAGTAGAGGTCCACGCCTCCCAGCGAGATGGCCGGCGGGACGTCCAGGCCAGTGAGCGCGAAGACCTTGCTGAGGTAGATGCCCCAGTATTTGGCGATCACGGCGGCGGCCGTGAACAGCTCGAGGATCAGGTTCCAGCCGATGATCCAGGCAAGGAGTTCACCCATGGTGGCGTAGGTAAAGACGTACGCGGAGCCGGCCACGGGGATGGCGGTGGCGAACTCGGCGTAGCACATGATGGCCAGCGCGCAGGTGACCGCGGCGATCGCGAAGGAGAGCGTCACGGCGGGACCTGCAAAGTTGGCAGCGGCTTTGGCGCCGACCGAGAAGATACCGGCGCCGACAGCAACGGCGACGCCCATGATCATGAGGTCCCAGGTGCTGAGGGAACGCTTGAGCTTGCGTCCGGGCTCATCGGCGTCGGCGATCGACTGCTCGATGGATTTTGTCCGCAGAAGGTTCATTAGGGGGTCACAATCCTGGTTTGTGAGGGAAACAGACCTATCAACGGTACTGTCCATCCACTGGACGGTCCCAATCGTCCCGAATAGTGAGACACCCTTAAGGCCGAACATTCTTCTGTGAACGGGCTCGGGGCCCTCCGGTTGGAGAGCCCCGAGCGTTCTTGATCGAACTTCCTAGGACGGCCAGTCCATCAACGTTGACCGGATGAGGAAGCGTTTACCCTCAGGCGCTTCAACGGAAAAGCCGCTGCCCCGGCCCGGTACGACGTCGACGGTGAGGTGGGTGTGGCTCCAGTAGTTGAACTGCTCCCGGGACATCCAGAATTCCAGCGGCCGGGGCTGCAGCCCATCCGCCAGGTCGAACAGCCCCAGGAGCACGTCCGAGTCACCCGTGATGAAATCCCCGGCCGGATAGCACATGGGCGAGGACCCGTCGCAGCAGCCGCCGGACTGGTGGAACATGAGCGGTCCATGCCTTTCCCACAGCATCCGGAGCAGGTCCACGGCAGCCGGCGTGAGCGCCACCCGGGAGAAGTCTTCCCCGGGCAGCGTCACGGCGGCAGCCAACCCTTCAGCGGGCATCAGAACCTCAGCACCACGCGGCCGTCGATCTTGGCGTGCTTCATCTCATCGAACACCGCGTTGACCTCGGACAACCCCCGGACGGAGACCGTGGGATGGATCTTTCCCCGGGCATAGAAGTCCAGGGCCTCCTCAAGGTCCTGCCGGGTGCCGACGATGGAACCGCGGACGGTCAGTCCTTTGAGCACAATCTCGAAGATCGGAGCCGGAAAGTCCCCCGGGGGCAATCCGTTGAACACGATGGTTCCGCCGCGCCGGGCCATGCCAATGGCCTGGCCGAACGCCGACGGGTGCACCGCCGTAACCAGCACTCCATGGCAGCCTCCTGTTTCCCGCTGGATCACTTCGGCCGGGTCCTCGTGCAGCGCGTTGACCGTAAGTTCTGCGCCGTGGGCCTTGGCAAGGGCCAGTTTGTCGTCGGCGATGTCCACGGCGGCGACACGAAGCCCCATGGCCACGGCGTACTGCACGGCAATATGCCCCAAGCCACCGATGCCCGAGATGGTGACCCACTGCCCCGGCCGGGTCTCGGTCATCTTCAGGCCCTTGTAGACGGTGACGCCGGCACACAGCACCGGCGCCACCTCGACGGGGTCGGATCCCGCCGGTATGCGGGCCGCGAACCGGGAGTCCACCAGCATGTATTCGCCGAAGGAACCGTCCACGCTGTATCCGCCGTTCTGCTGCGCCTCGCAGAGCGTTTCCCACCCGGTGCGGCAGTACTGGCAGTCGCCACAGGCTGACCACAGCCAGGCGTTGCCCACCAGGTCACCAACCGCGAGGTCTGAGACCCCCTCGCCCAGGGCCACCACTTCGCCCACGCCCTCGTGGCCGGGAACGAATGGAGGGGATGGTTTGACCGGCCAGTCTCCTTCCGCGGCGTGGAGGTCAGTGTGGCAGACGCCGGTGGTCAGGACCTTGACCAGCGCCTGTCCTGGCCCCGGCTTGGGAATGGCGATGTCCTTGACCTTGAGGTCGGTGCCGAATTCGGTTACTACTGCTGCTTGCATTGTCGTCGTCATTGGCGAAATCCCTGCTTCGTTGTAGTGGTTCAGTGGTACGGAGCGGGCCTAGAAGAAGCCCAGCTTGTTTTCGTCGTAGCTCACCAGCAGGTTCTTGGTCTGCTGGTAGTGGTCCAGCATCATGGCGTGGTTCTCGCGCCCGATGCCCGAGGACTTGTAGCCGCCGAAGGCGGCACCTGCCGGGTAGGCGTGGTAGTTGTTGACCCAGACGCGGCCGGCCTGGATCTCGCGGCCGGCGCGGTAGGCAACGTTGCCGCTGCGGGACCAAACGCCGGCGCCCAGTCCGTACAGGGTGTCGTTGGCGATGCCCATGGCGTCGTTGTAGTCGCTGAACCGGGTTACGGCCACCACGGGGCCGAAGATCTCCTCCTGGAAGATCCGCATCCGGTTGTGGCCTTCGAACACAGTGGGCTGGACGTAGAATCCACCCGCGAGGTCGCCGGGGAGTTCGGCCCGCGCGCCGCCGGTGAGCACCTTGGCGCCTTCCTGCCTTCCGATGTCGATGTAGGACAGGATCTTCTCAAGCTGGTCGTTGGAGGCCTGGGCGCCGACCTGCGTGTCGGTGTCCAGCGGGTTGCCCTGGATCATCTTTTCCACCCGTGCCACGGCATCGGCCATGAAGGAGTCGTAGATGTCTTCCTGGATCAGCGCCCGCGAGGGGCAGGTGCAGACTTCGCCCTGGTTGAAGGCGAACAGCGCAAAGCCCTCCTGGGCCTTGTCGTAGAAGGCGTCGTTTTCCTGGGCAACATCGTTGAAGAAGATGTTGGGGCTCTTGCCGCCCAGTTCCAGGGTGACGGGAATCAGGTTCTGGCTGGCGTATTGACTGATCAGCCGCCCGGTGGTGGTTTCACCGGTGAAGGCGATCTTCCGGATCCGGGAACTGGATGCCAGCGGCTTGCCGGCCTCCACGCCGAAACCGTTGACCACGTTCACCACGCCGGCGGGCAGCAGGTCCCCGATAAGTTCCATCAGCACCAGGATGGAGGACGGCGTCTGCTCCGCGGGCTTGAGCACCACGGTGTTGCCTGCGGCGAGCGCGGGCGCAAGCTTCCAGACGGCCATCAGGATGGGGAAGTTCCAGGGGATGATCTGGCCCACCACACCCAGGGGTTCGTGGAAGTGGTAGGCGGTGGTGTTGTCATCGAGCTGGGAGAGGCTGCCCTCCTGGGCCCGGACTGCTGAGGCGAAGTAGCGGAAGTGGTCCGCGGCAAGGGGCAGATCGGCGTTGAGGGTTTCCCGGACGGGCTTGCCGTTGTCCCAGGTTTCGGCGACGGCGAGCATCTCGAGGTTCTCGTCGATGCGGTCGGCGATCTTGTTCAGGATGGCGGCCCGTTCCGCCACGGACGTCTTGCCCCAGGAGGGTGCGGCCTTGTGTGCCGCATCCAGGGCGAGCTCGATGTCCTCGGCGGTGCCGCGGGCCACCTGGCAGAACGCCTTGCCCGTCACCGGGGTGATGTTTTCGAAGTACTGGCCCTTCACCGGGGCCACCCATTCGCCGCCAATCCAGTTCTCGTAGCGGTCCTTGAAGGTGACCTTCGAACCGTCGGTTCCCGGCTGTGCGTAAACGGTCATGTGCTTAGCTCCTTTGCTGTGCAGAAGGCTGGCCCATAGGGGCGCTCGCCGATGATGCCAGCGTAGGAGCGGGGAGGTTGCAGCCAGGTTGCAACGATGCGACGCAGGTCACAACCGTGGGTGGACTTGTCCGGACCCGGTTTCGACAAGTTCCACCACACCGGCCGCCGTTCAGGCGTGCAGTTCGGCTTCCAGCCGTTCCAGGTCGGCCACCACGGCGGCCCGCTTGGGTGAGCGCGGCGGCAGGAGGCGGAGCGCGGCGCGGCGGATGACGACGTCGTCCCTGGCCTCCGGGAGCGCAGCGTACTTGAGCAGGGACTCGGCACTGCCGTCCGTGAGGACCGCCTCCCGGAGCAGGGACGACACCCTGGTCCGAAGGTCGAGAATGCCGGGCGCCTCCGAGCGCGGCAGCACCTCGCCGCGGTAGATCTCCAGGGCAATCCGGTGCGCACCGCGCTGCAGGCAGCTGAGCACCTGGCCGGTGTCCGGCACGAGGTCCAGGGGGAGCCGGTAAGGGCGTGAGCCTGGAACGGCGTCGGGGCTCAGCTGCTGGACGACCTTGCGCAGCCGGACCATCTCTGCCCGCAGCGTGATGGTGGAGCCATCCCCCGGGTAGAGCAGCGAAGAGAGTTCCTCGGCGCTGAGTCCTTTCGGATGGGCGCTCAGCAGGGCCAGGATCTCGCTGTGCCGCGCGGACAGGGAAACGGTCCTGCCGCCAAGGCTGAGGAGGGCCTGGTCGCGCCCCAGCAGCTGCAGGCTGTTGCGGTAGAGGCTGCCTTCCGTGGCACCGCCGCCGCGTCCGGCGGCAGCCGCGGACCGCCGTCGCACGGGCTTCCTGGCCAGCTCCGCCGCGTGCTGCAGGCGCTCCACCCGCAGCTGCGCCTGGGCGGCCGCCACCGTGGCCTCCACGAGCGACAACGTATGCGGCGCCACCGCGGTGGCCGTTCCGGTAATGTCCACCACGCCCAGCACGGCGCCGGAATCGGGGTCGTGGAAGGGGACGGCAGTGCAGCTCCAGGGATGGACTGTCCGCTGATAATGCTCAGCGCCGGCGATCTGGATGCCCTTGCCCAGGGCCAGGGCCGTTCCCGGGGCACTGGTGCCAACACTGGCCTCGGACCAGTCTGCACCGGGGACGAACATCATGCCTTCGGCGCGGCGCTGGAGCGTGGGGTCGCCGTCCACCCACAGGAGCCTGCCCACCTCGTCGCCCACCGCAACCAGGAGCCCGCTGTCATGGCTGGGCTGGACCAGCAATTTGTTGATGACCGGCATGATCGCGGCCAGGGGGTGCTGCCGGCGGTAGTCCTCCAGCTCGTCCCAGTCGAGGGCCAGCGGCGCGGCCGCATTGTCAGGGTTGGCCTTGAAGCCCGCCGAGCGCTGCCAGGACTCCCTGATGAGGTTGCGCAGCCCCGGGATCTCGGGGGTTGCGGCGCCGGGGTCCGATCCAAGGCGCTCATGGCCAGCCAGGGCGGCACGCTGGCGCGGTTCAGGGTGGAGCAGGTTCGTCATCGAACTCCCGTTCCGGAGTCTTGTCCGGCGAGGCACGGCTGGAAGGTGGCCCAGCCAGCATAGCCGGACAACACCCCTGTGTCACCGGCGCACCCGGACCAGTTCCTCCAGCGCATCCACCCCTGCAACTGCTCCGCCCGCGGCAGCGTAGCCGGCGGCGACGCGCCGCGCGCCAGGCGCCTTGCCCAGGGCCTGGTGGACGGCTGCCCGGAGCCGCTCCGGAGTAAGGTGTTTCCGGCTCAGCCGCACCCCGGCGTCGGCTGCTGCCACCCGCGCTGCCACCTCGTGCTGATCGCGGCCAAACGGGACCACCACCACGGGCACTCCCTGTGCCAGCGCTTTCTGCGTGGCGCCCATCCCGCCGTGGGTGATGGCCACCGCTGCCCGCTCGAGGACACGTCCATGCGGGACGAAATACTCCAGCCGCGCATTGGCCGGCAAAGGCCCGAAATGGTCCGTGCCGGCGGCTTTGGCGGCACCTGCCGAGCCGGTCCGGGCTGCCGGGAGGGTGGCGACGACGGTGAAGGGCTCCCCGGCAAGTCCGGCCAGGGCGGTCCGCACAATGGCTTCGTCCGCCTGGTACTCGGAGGACGTGGTCACCAGGACCACGGAGCCTTGGCCGTCCCGGAGCCAGGCCGGAGGGTCGGCCGGCGGTTCCCAGGCGAGGGCGCCGATCATCCGCACATCCGGGCCCCAGTCCGGATGCGGGTACTCGAACGGCTGCGACGTGGCCACGAGCATCAGCGGCGCGGTGCGGAACATCTCGTCCGCACCGCTGACAGGTGGAAGATGGCCGGCGGACAGCTCCGTCCGCAGCGAGTTGATGCGCGGCAGCATCAGCTTTTCCACGGCGCCGATCACCAGGCGGCGGGCCAGTGCATCACGGGCCCTCCCCAGCGGGCCGGACATGGGCGCAAGCCCGGGTCCGAACGGCGGGGTTCCCCTCGACTGCAGCGGCGGGGTGTAAGGGCTGAAGGTGGCCCACGGCAGCCCCGAGGATTCGGCCTGGATGCGGGCTCCCCAGGCGTTGATGTCGATGAGCAGCAGGTCGGGGCGAACGTCAGCAATGGCCTGCTGCAAGTCCGGGGCGTCGAACCTGGCACGGGCCGTGAAGGTCTCCACGCTGGAAGCCAAGGCCGCCTTCGCGTTGTTGGCGCGGTAGTCAGCGGCCTCGACCGCGAGTATCCGGTCATCTACCGGTCCGGCATGGAACCCCGCCTCCAGCAGCAGCGGGACCTGCCGGCGCAGGGTACGGACGTGGACATCATGGCCGCGGGCCTTCAGCTCCTGGAGCAGCGGGACCATCGGGAAAAGGTGGCCGATGGCGGGAGAGGTGTAGGCAAGGACGGTGGACATCAGGGCCTCCGGATGAAGGGTTCCAGCATTTCGAGCAGGCAATGGGCCACCTGGTCGCGGCTGAGCCCGGCATCGAGGCGCAGCAGTTTCCAGGTGTAGACGTCGCAGAGGGCGACGAACTGGGCAAAGCGGCGCTTCCGCTCCACCCCGTCCGGCAGGAAGTCATCCGTCAGGAAGGGCGCGAAGACGCGTTCGCACCACTCCCGGTGGAACTGCCGCCCGCCTTCGGTGATCTCGGCGAGCACGGGGGAAGTTTCCTCCTCGGCCAGCATCTTCAGGGCCAGGGCGCCGGTGGTTTCGTAGTGCTCCAGGAGATTGTCGACGGCGGCGGGTACGTCGCCGGGAGGAGGGGCACCCCGCTGGCCGGCAACCTCCGCTGAAGCGAATTCCGCGGTGGCGTGGATCAGGCCCAGGCGGTCGCCGTAGCGGCGGATAACGGTCTGGACGGTCACCCCTGCGCGGGCCGCAACGGCGTTCAGCGTCACGTCGGCGATGGGCCCCTCCATGAAGAGGCCCAGCGTTGCCTGCAGGATCCGGCGCCCGGTTTCCTGCGCGGAGGTGGCACGCTTGGGGGAGCTGTAGGGACGGGTTCCCGCCCCGGCCGTATTCATGTTAATCAGATTAACTCGAATGCCCCGCCAGGGGTAGGGGTCAGCCGCGGGAGATGCGGATCATCTCCTCGCGCGGCACCACCTTGATGCGCTCGCGGACTACATGGCCCAGGCCGTCGGGTCCGGTCCAGGCGGCACCCAGTCCCGCCTCATGGGCGTCGAGCTTGTTCCACCCTTCCCAGGTGGTGTATTGGATGCCGCGTTCCTCAAGCAGGTCGATGATGGCCTGGGGGTCCGGGTTCTTGGCCGCCGGGAGGTTCAACCGGTCCTCCAGCAGGAAGCCGATGGTCTCCAGTGCGTCGCCCTTGGTGTGGCCGATCAGGCCCACGGGGCCGCGCTTGATCCAGCCTGTGGTGTAGATGCCCGGAACGGGGTTGCCTTCGGCATCGAGGACCCGGCCGCCTTCGTTGGGGATGACGCCCCGCTTGGCGTCGTACTCCAGTTCGTCCAGGGCGGAGCCGTGGTAGCCGATGGCCCGGTAGACGGCCTCGACGGGGTACTCCACGTACTCCCCCGTGCCCTTGGCGTTGCCGGTCCCGTCCAGCTGCATGCGCTCGAACTTGATGCCGCCCACTTTGCCCGTGCCGTCGTCGAGCACTTCAACGGGGCTGTGCAGGAAGTGCAAGTGCAGCCTGCGGGAGGAAGGGTTGTCCGACTCCGCGTGCTCCTCCACCAGCCAGTTGGTGAGGGTGTTCACCATGGTCTTGACCTGGTTGTTGGTGCGGATGGCCTCGTCCGACGCATCGTCGAATTCGAAATCCTCGGGGTAGAGGACAATGTCCACATCGTCCATGTGGCTCAGTTCCCGCAGCTCCAGCGGGGTGAACTTGACCTGGGCGGGGCCGCGGCGGCCAAAGACGTGCACGTCCGTGACGGGGGACCCCTTCAGGCCCTGGTAGACGTTGTCCGGGATCTCCGTGGTGAGCAGTTCCTCAGGGTGCTTGACCAGCATGCGGGCCACGTCCAGGGCCACGTTGCCGTTGCCGATCACCGCGATTTCCTTCGCCTCCAGGGGCCACTCCCGCGGCACGTCCGGGTGGCCGTCGTACCAGGAAACGAAATCGGCGCCGCCGAAAGAGCCGCGCAGATCGATGCCGGGGATGTCCAGGTCCGCGTCCTTGATGGCGCCGGTGGAGAAAATCACGGCGTCATAGAAGGCCCGGAAATCGTGCAGGGTGAGGTCCCGGCCGTAGGTCACGTTGCCCAGGAACCGGATGTCGCCGCGGTCCAGGACCTTGTGCAGGGCGTTCACGATGCCCTTGATCCGGGGATGGTCCGGTGCCACGCCGTACCTGATCAATCCGTAGGGCGCCGGGTAGGCCTCGAAGAGGTCGATGCTGACCTGGAAGTCGCCGTCCTTGACCCCGCTGGACTTGGTGAGGATGTCCGCAGCATAGACTCCTGCCGGTCCCGCGCCGACGATGGCGACGCGGAGGGGACGGTTGGCGGCGGTTTCGCTGTGATTGGACACCGGGAACCCTTCTGAACTGGTCCTGCTCATGTTTCATGAGGGTGCGCCGCATAGTGCAGCGCACAGTCCCCCATTCTAGTTGGCGGCAAGGGCCACCACCTTGCCTTCGCGGTACAGGAGGGCCCTGAGTTCTGATTCCGCCGAGTCCAGGCGCTTCGGATCGATGGTTTCGCCGTCGTGGTAGTGGTCCACCACCCGCGGGTCCACGTAGCTTTTGCGCGCGATGGAGGGGGTGTTGCCCAGTGTTTCGGCGGCCTCGAACATCGCACGGCTGATGGCCCTTTTCCGTTTGGCGGCAGTCCGCTGGACCCCGGTCCGTGCCAGGCTGGACGCAGCGGCCACCGTTCCGCGAAGGGTCCGGAAGTCCTTGGCGGTGAAGTCCGAGCCGGTCCGCTCCTTCACGTAGGCATTGATGTCCGCGCTGGTGACCGGGCGCCAGGTCCTGCCCTCTTTGTAGGCCAGGAGCCGGGCGTTCGGTCCCCGCCGTTTGAGCAGGCGCAGCAGGGCGGCGAGGTCGGCGTCGCGGATTTCCGATTCCCAGTCCTTGCCGCTCTTGGCCGGGAAACGCAGCAGGATCCGGTCCTTCCGCACCTGGACGTGGGCGCACAGGAGGGTGGCCAGGCCCCTGCTGCCGTTCTCGTTCGTGTAGCGTTCCGAGCCCACCCGCAGGGATCCGCTGTCCAGCATCCGGAACGCCCCTGCCAGGACGCGCTCACGGGAGAAGCCTTCACCACGCAGGTCCATGGTGACCAGCCGCCGGGCTGCCGGCAGCGATTCGGCCAACTGGAGGGACCGGTCAAATTTCACCCGGTCCTTACGCTCGCGCCACTCGGGATGATAGATGTACTGGCGCCGCCCCACGGCGTCCACTCCGGTCGCCTGGATGTGGCCGTTGTCAAAAGGGGCGATCCAGACGTCGGTCCAGGCCGGCGGGATGCCGATGCTTTCCAGGCGGTCCCGGACGGGACCCGGTGGAAGGGTGGAGCCATCCAGGTCCCGGTAACTGAAACCCTTGCCGGCGGCAACCCTGCGGTAGCCGCGGCCCGAGGCGTTGCTGCGGCGGAGCCTCACGGCGCGGACTCCCGGAAACGGACACGTGTCATGAAAGCAAGCCTACTGACTATTTTCCGGAATACACGCCCACCTGCTGGAATACCTGCCCGCGGGCTGATGTTATGGACAGCGTGCCCATGCCAGAAGGAACCCCCGTAGCCACCTCCCCCACGTCACGCTCCACGGCAGGTGATGCGATGCCCGCGGGCCCCAAGGCAGTCGCCAAGGAATCCACGGCGGGCCTGCTGTTCGGCATCGGCGCATACGTTTTGTGGGGGATGCTCCCGCTGTACTTCTACATCCTGATGCCGGCGGGCGCCGTCGAGATCGTGGCCAACCGCGTGGTGTGGTCCTTGCTGTTCTGCGCCCTGCTGATCACGGTGACCAGGTCGTGGGGTGTGCTCGCGGTGGCGCTGCGGGACCGGCGGGTCTTTGGTTCCCTGGCGCTGGCGGCGTTCCTGATCGCCATCAACTGGCTGACCTACACCTATGGGGTCACAACGGGTCAGGCGGTGGAAACGTCGCTGGGGTATTTCATCAACCCTCTGGTTTCCGTGCTGCTGGGGGTGCTGGTCCTGAAGGAAAGGCTGCGGCCGCTGCAGTGGACCGCCGTCGGCGTCGGCTTCGTGGCAGTGGGCGTACTCACCTACTCCTACGGGAAACTGCCGTGGATCGCGCTGACCCTGGCGTTCAGCTTTGGCCTGTACGGCTTCGTCAAGAACCGGGTGGGATCGAGGGTGGACGCCATCACCAGCCTCAGCGTGGAGACCATGGTGCTCGCCCCGCTGGCCGCCGTCGCCATGGTTGTCCTGGCCGCAAGCGGCAGCTCCACGCTCACGTCCCAGGGGGCGGGGCACTTCTGGCTGCTGCTCGCATCCGGCGTGATCACCGCCGTCCCGCTGCTCTTCTTCGGCGCCTCGGCGCGGCGGTTGCCCATGACCACCATCGGACTGCTGCAGTATTTCGCTCCCGTCCTGCAGTTCCTGGTGGCGCTGCTGGTGTTCCGGGAGGCCATGACTGCTGAACGCTGGATCGGCTTCGGGGTGGTATGGCTGGCCCTGCTTCTGCTGACCGTGGACATGCTGCGGACCACGCGCAGGAATTCCCTGGCCCGCAAGGCAGCGCTCCGGCAGGCCGCCTGACCAACACTTAAGCCAAGGAGGGTGGGCCCGCGGTTGCGGGCCCACCCTCCTGGGTTTTCGGGTAAAGCTGTGCCGGCTAGGCGTGGGCCTTGATGGCGGCGGCGAGGACTTCCAGGCCGTCTGCCAGCAGTTCATCGGTGATGACCAGCGGGGGCAACAGGCGGATGACGTTGCCGTAGGTGCCGCAGGTGAGGATGATGACGCCTTCCTTCAGGCAGGCGGCGGCAACAGCCTTGGTCAGCTCCGGGTTCGGCTCCTTGGAACCGGCCTGGACAAGTTCGACGGCGAGCATGGCGCCACGGCCGCGGACATCGCCGATTACGCCGGTCCCGGCAGCGGCAAGCTCGGACTGCAGTTCCTGCAGGCGCGCCATGGCAACGGATTCGATGTGGCGGGCGCGGCCGTTCAGGTTGTACTCCTCCATGGAGCCGATGGACGCCAACGCAGCCGCGCAGGCCACCGGGTTGCCGCCGTAGGTGCCGCCCAGGCCACCGGGGTGCACGGCATCCAGCAGGTCGGCGCGGCCGGTGATGGCGGACAGCGGCATGCCGCCGGCGATGCCCTTGGCCATGGTCATGATGTCCGGGACAACGCCTTCGTGGTTGACGGCGAACCATTCACCCGTGCGGCAGAAGCCGGACTGGACCTCGTCGGCGATGAAGACGATGCCCTTCTCCTTGGCCCAGGCGGCCAGCGCCGGCAGGAAGCCCTCGGCCGGGACGATGAAGCCGCCCTCGCCCTGGATGGGTTCGATGATGATCGCGGCAACCTGGTCTCCGCCGATCTGCTTCTCGATCATGGTGATGGCGCGCTTGGCTGCCTCCGCACCGGTGATGGCGGGGTTTTCCTCGCGGTACGGGTAGCTCATGGGCATCCGGTAGACCTCGGGCGCGAACGGGCCGAAGTTGGTCTTGTACGGCATGGCCTTGGCGGTCAGCGCCATGGTCAGGTTGGTGCGGCCGTGGTAGGCGTGGTCGAAGGCGACGACGGCGTCCCGGCCGGTGGCCAGGCGGGCCACCTTGATGGCGTTTTCCACGGCCTCGGCGCCGGAGTTGAAGAGGACGGTGCGCTTTTCGTGGTCGCCCGGGGTGAGCCGGTTCAGCTGCTCGGCCACAGCCACATAGCCTTCGTACGGGGTGACCATGAAGCAGGTGTGGGTGAAGTGCTCCACGGCTTCCTTGACGGCACCGACGACGGCGGGATCGGACGCGCCCACGCTGGTCACCGCGATGCCGGAGCCCAGGTCGATGAAGGAGTTGCCGTCGACGTCGTGGATGATGCCGCCGTCGGCGTCGGCAACGTAGACCGGGACGCTGGAGGCGACGCCGGCAGCCACCACGGACTTGCGGCGCTCAGTCAGTGCCACGGACTTGGGGCCCGGGAAGTCGGCCTGGACGTTGCGCTTCTGCTCCAGGCGGAAGGTGATGTCTGATGCGGTGGTGGTCATGATGTTCTTTCTTACAGGTGGGAGCGGAATTAGGAGTCGAGGGCGGACATCACGTGCTTGATGCGCGTGTAGTCCTCCACGCCGTACATGGAGAGGTCCTTGCCGTAGCCGGACTGCTTGAAGCCGCCGTGCGGCATTTCGGCGGTAAGCAGGATGTGGGTGTTGATCCACACGGCACCGAAGTCCAGGTCACGGCTCAGCCGCATGGCAGTGCCGTGGTTGGTGGTCCAGACACTGGACGCCAGGGCGTAGTCCACGTCGTTGGCCATGGCTACTGCCTCTTCTTCGGTGCTGAACTTCTGGACGGTAATGACGGGGCCGAAGGTTTCCTTCTGCACCACGTCGTCCGTCTGCTTGGCACCGGTGATGATGGTGGGTTCGAAGAAGTAGCCCTTCTCCCCCGCGCGGTGGCCGCCGGTTTCGATCCGGCAGTTGGCCGGCAGGTTCTCCACCACGGAGGTCACGGCGTTGAAGTGGTTCACGTTGTTCAACGGGCCGAAGTAGTTCTCTTCGTCGTTCTGCGAGCCTGTGTGCAGGGTCCTGGTGTGCTCCACCATGGCAGCCACGACGTCGTCGTGCACTGAGTCCTGCACCAGGACGCGGGTAATGGCCGTGCAGTCCTGGCCGGCGTTGAAGAACGCAAACTCGGCGATGGCCGCGGCGCTCTTCTTGATGTCGGCGTCGGCGAACACGATGGCCGGGGCCTTGCCGCCAAGCTCCAGATGGGCGCGCTTGAGGCCCTTGGCGGCACCCGAGGCCACCGCGATTCCCGCGCGCACAGAGCCCGTAATGGACACCAGGCCGGGGACCTTGTGCTCCACCATCATGGCGCCGGTTTCGCCGGTGCCCAGCACCACGTTCAGGACACCCGCGGGCAGGATTTCACCCGCCAGGCGCGCCAGGACCAGCGTGGATTCGGGGGTGGTGTCGGAAGGCTTGAGGACCACGGTGTTGCCGGCCGCGAGCGCGGGACCGATCTTCCAGATGGCCATCAGGAAGGGGTAGTTCCACGGGGCCACCTGGGCCACCACGCCGATCGGTTCACGGCGGACATAGGATGTGTGCCCCTCGAAGTACTCCCCGGCGGACTTGCCTTCCAGGATCCTGGCGGCACCGGCGAAGAAGCGCAGCTGGTCCGCACCGGCTGCCACTTCCTCGGAGGCGATGAGCGACCGGACCTGGCCGGTGTTGCGGTGCTGGGCCTCGACGAGTTCGCCGCTGTTGGCCTCGATGGCGTCAGCGAGCTTGAGCAGCATCAGCTGCCGCTGTCCCGGGGTCACGTGCTTCCAGGTCCGGAAGGCGTCCTTGGCAGCGGCCATGGCCGCGTCAACGTCGGCCTGCACCGAAACGGGAGCCTGGGCCACCACTTCGCCGTTGGTGGGGTTGACCACGTCCAGCAGGTCGGTGCCGGCAGGGGTGACGAACTTCCCGTTGATGAAGTTCTGCAAGGTTTGGACCACGGTGTGCAACCTCTTTCGTAAGGGCCATCGGCGGCCGGACGGAACCCGGGACGGATGGATGGAACTGCCTCGAGCCTATGCCAGCGCCCCAGCGGGGTGAATAGCCACCTGCACACCCTTGTTTGGAGGGTTTAGTGCGGTTGCCCAGCTCACGTTTATCCTTGCTTCATGGCCATTTCCCTCGCTGCCCTGGTGGGCGTGTCCTCCCTGAAGCTGGCCAAGGCCGGAGTGGCGGAGACAACCTGGAACCAGGACATTAACTGGGTCGCCGTCACGGAACTGGAGGATCCGCAACGGTTCCTCAACGGCGGCGAGCTGGTGCTCACCACCGGGCTGCGCCTCCGTTCCGCTCCCGAGCAGCGCCGCTTTGTGCGGCAGGTGCAGCGGGCGGGCGCGGTGGGCATCGGGTTCGGCGTTGGGTTGTCGCATGAGACGGTGCCGCCGGCACTCCTGGCCGAGGCCAACCGCTGGGGCCTGCCCGTGGTGGAGGTGCCGTACGAGACGCCGTTCATCGCCATCACCAAGCTGGTGGCGGATGCCCAGTCGGCGGACCACTACGCCAAGCTGGAACGGCTGATCGCGGGGCACCAGGTGCTGGCCCGGGCGCTGCTGACCGGCGGAGGGCTGGCGGAACTGTTGAAGAACCTCGGCGGCATGCTGCGCACCGACATTGCGTTGACCCAGTTCACGGCCCAGCTGTACAACAGCAGCGCTGCCCACCCGTCGGCCGACACCTGGGCCAGCTATCCCGTGCCCACGGGACGGCGGGACGCCTGCACGCTGTGGGTGCGCCAGCCGTTCGAGGACACGGGCATCATTGGCTACGCGCAGAACCTGATCAGCGTGGAGCTGAACAACATGGTCAAGCAGCGCCAGGCCCAGCGCGCCCTGTGCGGGCAGGTGCTGGAGGACGTAATCCACGGAGCGCTGGAGACCAGCGAGGCGCAGCGCCGGCTCGCAGGCGTGGGCGTGAACAGCACCCGCAAGAACGTGGTGCTGCTGGCCGTGTCGGCCGCCCACGGGAAGGCCCTGGGGAGCACCTCGGTGCCGCAGGAGCTGGAGAAGGCGGTCGCCGCCGTCGTGGGCAAGGACCTGGTGCTGGTGGTCAATGACGACGGCGGGACGGCACCGTCGCTGGCACGGAGGCTCAGCGACCACCTCGCCGAAGCCGGCATCCACGCCACGATCGGCATCGGCGGGGCGTACACCAAGCCGAACGGCCTGCGCTGGAGCTACTTCGAAGCCCGGGATGCTGCCAGCCATGGGTTGCCGGTCAACGAGCCGGAGCGGCTGAGCCTGACGTCGCTGCTGCTCGCCAGCGAGGACGTGCCGCTGGCGGACATGGCGCATGAATCCCTGAATCCCCTGCGTTCATTCGACGCCGCACACGGGTCTGAGCTGATGGCCACTCTGGAAAGCTACCTGAACAACAACGGCTCGGTGGCTGCGGTGGCGGAGGAACTCACCTTGCACCGCAACACCGTCAGGTACAGGCTGGCGCAGATCACGGAGCTGACCGGCTACGACCCCGCGGTCACCGCGGACCGGGTGCAGCTCTGGCTGGCCCTGGCGGTGGCCCGGCTGTCGGCCCGGCAGGGCAAATAGGGCCGGGCCGGCCTTAGAGTACGCCGCGGCTGAACAGATCGCGCGATTTCTTCCAGGCCTTCCGGTACGCGGCCTGCGCCGCCGCCATCCGTTCCTCCTGCAGGCTGAGCAGCTCCGCATAGATGCCTGCCGTGGCGGGCTCGCCGTACTCCGCCGCGATGGCGGCCAGCAGGTCGCGGGCCACCACGGCGTCCTGGTGTTGTCCCAGGACCTTCTGCTGCCGGTGGGCGGCCTTGGCCACCTTGCCCGCACGCTTGCCGTGCACCAGTACTGCTGATTCAGCCACGTGGCGCAGCCGCTTGGCATCCTTGCGCACGCGGTGGAGCGCCAGTTCCTGCTCCCTTCCGCGCCGTGCACGCTTGGCCGCTTTGCGGGAGCGCTGCAGCCGCTTGGCGGCCTTGTCCACCGCCTTCGCGGCCGCCCGCCGTCCCGGCGCCACCGAATCGGCGCGCACGGGCGGGTTGTCACGGAACTCCTCAAGCGTGTCCAGGAGCCGGAAGTAGCGCTCCGTTCCGAGGGCTTCCTGCAGGAGGCGGTACGCGGCGTCGTAGTCCGCGTCCGTGCGCTGTTCCACCTTTGCCGTGGCCGTTTCCACGCCGTCCGCGGACTGCAGTGCACCCAGCTGCCCGCGGAGCTGCGCCCGCAGGACCTCGGCGTCGCGTGGCTGGCCCAGGAGCTGGCCCAGCCACTTCAGTTCGGTCCGCAGCTTGCGCACCGGCGCAGCCCGGTAGAGCTTCGCATAGGCTGCCAGGACCGAGCGGATGCGCCGGGTGGCGGAGCGCATGTTGTGGACCGCCTCCGGTTCCTCCAGCCGGACGGCACTGTCGCCCGCAAGGATCGCATCGACCTGCTGCGCCACGTAGACGGTGACGACGGCGGCCGCCGGGGCCCGCTTCCCGGCCAGCAGGGCGGGGGCGGTGGTGCCCGGGGTATCGGCGGCAGCGTCCCCGGCGGCACGCTTTCCCGCCTTGGTACCGGGGCCCAGGGCTCGCGCCAGCTTCGAAGCATGTCCGGCCGGCTTCGCTCCGGCAGCCAAGAGCAGTTCCTCAACGGGTCCGAAAAGGCCAGGCTTCCCGTGGACCAGTTCCAGCTCCCACTCGCGCCATTCCTGCCGCGTGTCGTTGCCGCGGCCCGCCAGCCGTTCAGCAGTGACGTGGTCGTCGGCGAGGTCGGCGAGGTGGACGCCGTCGTCCCCATACAGGGGGTAAGTGGTGCGCCGGGTGTCCAGCCTCACCACCGGCACCGGAACGGCGCCCCTGAGATACGCAAGAAGGTGGGTCAGCAGGGCGTCGGGGACGGCGTCGGGCCGGCCCAGGGGTGCGTGCAGCTCCGTCCGCTGCTGGGGCCCCTCGCCCGCTGCCTGGTCTCCGCGCGGCGGCAGCTTCAGGTGCCACCCGGCATCCTTCCCGCCGGTGCGGCGGCGGAGGGTGATCCTGCGTGCGGCCAAGGCATGGTTGGGGGTGTCGAAGTAGACAGCCTCCAGCAGGTCGGTGTGCGGCGCGCCGGTCCGGGCCACCCCGGCGGCCTGCCCCAGGTCCGGCACCACGGCGCCGGCATCGACGTCGTACTTCTTCTCAATCTCGAGTCCCCGGGAAGCTTCCACAGCCGTCCTTCCGCACTGCCCGGCCCGCGCCAGGCCCTCCGACCATCCGTTGGCAGTCTATTCCAGCCGCGGCATGACAGAGAGGTCGGCCACAAAAGGACAAACATCAAACGTCTAACCTTTAGGCTGGAAGGCATGCCAGGAACTCCCCCCGCGTCCCCACCCGCAACAGCCCAGGCCCGCACGGTGCCCGCCGCCCCGGCCACCGGCAGCGCCCCTGCCAAGCCGCGTTCCGCCGTCGTCTTCGGTGTCATCGCGCTGGTCCTGATCGGCCTGAACCTTCGCGCCGGCATCACCGGGGCCTCCGCGCTCCTGCATGATCTCCAGGCGGTGCTTGGCTATGGGGCGCTGGTGGCGTCCATCATTCCCTCGATCCCCACCCTGTGTTTCGCCCTGGCCGGCGCGGCCACCTCCTGGCTGACCGGCAAGCTTGGCGTGGAGAAGGCCATCCTGCTGTCCCTGGCACTGTTGGCCGGCGGCCTCATGCTGCGCGGGATCCCTGCCACGGGCATGCTGGTGGCAGGGAGCGTGGTGGGGATGTCGGGCCTGGCCATCTGCAACGTGGCCATGCCGTCCTTCATCCGGGAGCACTTCGCGTCCCGTACGTCGTTGATGACCGCCGTCTACACGGTGACCATGACCACCGGGGGCACCCTGACATCGGTGGCGGTGGTCCCGCTGGCCCATGCGCTGGGGTCGCCGTCCGCCGCCGTGGGCGCCGTGGGCATCGCTGCCGTCGCTGCCTTCGTGGGCTTCCTGCCGGTGGCACTGCACGCCCACCGCAGCACCGTCCGGACCACCGCCGGCCATGTGTCCCCCTGGCCGCTGCTCCGCACCCGGAAGGGCCAGCTCCTCACTGCCATCTTCACCCTGCAGGCCCTGCTGGCCTACGCCCTCCTGAGCTGGTTCCCCTACATGCTCACCACGATGGGCCTGAGCGCATCGGACAGCGGGCTGATGTTCGGCCTCATGCAGCTGGTCTCCGTCCCGGCGGGCATGGTGCTGATTGCCATCGGAGCCAGGCCGCGGATGCTGCGTCCGGCGTTCTACCTGGTGAGCATCATCATGGCCGCCGGGATCGCGGCACTGCTGTCCCTCCCCGTGGCATTAGCGGCCGTCCCGGCGGTCCTGATCGGTTTTGGGCTGGGCATCTTCCCGCTCGTCATGGTGATGATCAGCCGGAGCGGAACCAGCACCGCCGAAACCACCGCCCTGTCCACCCTGGCCCAGTCTTCCGGCTACCTGCTGGCCACCGCCGGCCCGTTTGGCATGGGGCTGCTGCACAGCGCCACCGGGGGCTGGTCCCTGCCGCTGGTGCTGCTGCTGGTCCTGGCCTTGGCCCAGATCGTGGTGTCCCACCTCATCACGGGACCCGCGATGTCCAGGAACGCGGAAGGGAAATAGTCCCATGACATTGAGCCCTTCGGTCCGTCCGCCGCTCGCCGCCGAGGTCACGGCCAAACTGCGCGGGATGGTCCACACCGGCGAGTGGCCGCTGAACCAGCGCATCCCGCCCGAGCCCGAGCTCATGGCCCGGCTGGGCGTTTCCCGCGGCACCCTCCGCGAAGCCATCAAGGCCCTGGCCCACAGCGGAATGCTGGAAGTACGCCGCGGCGACGGCACCTACGTGCGCGCCACGAGCGAGATGTCCGGGGCCGCGCGCCGCATGTACCAGGACCACACCGAACAGCACATCCTGGAGGTCCGGCTGGGCCTGGACACCCAGGCCGCCCGGCTGGCCGCCCGGAATGCAACGGACGACGACGTTGCCTCCCTCCGTGCCCTCCTCGCCATCAGGGACCAGGCCTGGACCTCCGGGGACTTCGAAGCCTGGGCAGACGCTGACTGGAGCTTCCATGAGGGCGTCGCCCGGGCCTCGGGCAATCCCCTGCTGCACGAGCTTTATGCGAGCTTCGGCGCCGTGTTCCACCAGGACCTGCTGAAGCAGCAGGCCCGGCCGGGCTTTAATGGACTCCCCCGCGACGGCCACGAAACGCTGCTGGACGCCCTCGCCCAGCGGGACGGAGACGCTGCCGTGGCCAGCGTGAACCGGAACCTTAACTCGTGCGCGGAGTGGCTGGCGGAGTAGCCGGACATGGGTGCGGCCCGGCACTGAGGTGCCGGGCCGCCGTCGTCCGCTGTGTGCTGCGGTGGTGCTAGTCGCGGCGCAGGCCCGCAAGGACATTCTTGGGGCGCTGCATCTCGCCGTGCTTGGCACCCAGGATGATCACCAGGGCAGCGAAGCCGGGGATGGCCCACTGCAGGGCCTTGAGCTGCTGCTGGGCCGACTTCAGCTCGTCCGAGGCGGCACCGTGCGGCTCGGTGGCGCCTTCGGCACCCTCACCGGCCAGCTTCTCCACCTTCTTGCCCAGGACGCCCGAGTAGAGGGTCACCGCGGCACCCACCACCGTCACCGCCGTCTTGATCACGGTGTCCCGGGCCACACCCTCCTGCTTTGCGATGCGGCCCTTGTTTTCCCACGCAATGGCGAGATCGGCCACCAGGTGGGAGGCGAAGGCCGCGGTCTGAAACGGTGCCCACTTCATCCAGCCGGCGCTGGAGAGCCGGGTGCGCTCGGCCGGGTCCTTGGCCTGGGCTGCCGCCCCGTTGAGCCCGATGGCACCCATCAGGGAGCCACCAAACCATGCTGCCGCCGTCAGGTCGTGAACTGAACGGGCAATGAGATTTCCTGCCATGATGTGCATTCCTAACGTTGTGGACTGATGCAGCTGCGCTGCGGACTTCACGTGCCTGTTCCATCGAGGTATGGTCCGCTCATGGTAAGCACACTTACTAATATTACGAAAGCCCGTCCCGGACAGTGCCGACCGCGTAATATCGTCGCCATGGGAAACACTGGGACATTGTTCGGCTGGGCCTTCGGGGACCCCGCCCGTGAGAGAGACGGCGGCTATGTGGACGGGCTGCAGCGGGAGGCGTTGGGGAATGCCCGCGAAACGGCGAAGGCCAAGGGTGTCGGCGTCGTAGCGGGTTCGGAGGTGTTCACCGTCCTTAGCGCGGACGATTCCCTGGTGGAGCTTGACAATGCACCCGGCCAGCTGGTGGTCCGCTGCACCGTGCACGTCGAAGGACCGGGAGCAGAGAAGCTGCGGGCCGAAGGGCCCATGAACGGCTAAGGCATGTCCGACGGCGAATCCACCCTCAGCCAGGCAGCGGACGCTGTCGAGGAAGCGTCCAACCACAGGGTCCTGGATGTCCTGGCCCGCACCGGGTTTGCCGTCATGGCGTTGCTTCATGTCATCCTCGGCGCCATTGCCATCGCCATCGCGTTCGGCCATCCGGGTGATGCCGAACCCACCGGCGCCATCGCGCGGCTTGCGGACAACCCTTGGGGGCCACTGGTCATGTGGGTCTGCGTGGCGGCCTGCCTGGGGCTTGCGTTGTGGCAGGCCAGCGAGGCAACCCTGCGGGCCAGGAGCCTGCCCCGCAAGCAACGGCTGGCCAAGCTTGTGTCATCGGGATTCCTGGCCATCGCCTACGGCAGCGTGGGTTTGACCTTCGCCGGCTTTGCCCTGGGGCAGCGCAGCGACTCGGGCGACAACACGCGCGACTTCAGTGCCAGCCTGATGGACACCCCTGCAGGGCCGTGGCTCCTTGTGGCGCTGGGCCTGACCATCCTGGGCATCGGCATCTACTTCATGGTCAAGGGGTTCCGGCGCGGCTTCAAGGAGGAGCTGTTCCACTTCGAGGGCACCAGGCGCGGCAGGCTGATCGACAGCCTGGGCGTCACCGGCCACGTGGCCAAGGGGGTGGCGCTGGACCTCACCGGGCTGCTGTTCATCATCGCCGCCGCAAAGCACCGGCCCGAGGAGTCCACCGGGCTGGACGGCAGCCTGAAGGCGCTGCAGGACCACCCGTTCGGGCCCACGCTGCTCGTGGCCATTGGTGCAGGATTTATCGCATATGGGATTTTCGCGCTGATCCGCGCCCGCTTTGGCCGCATGTAGTTCCGGGGTTTATGGGTAGGAAGGGAGTATGACCCAGCAGCTGCGCGTTCTCTCCGCCGTCACCGAAAGTGCCGGCCAGGCTTTCGCTGCCCTCTTCCGGCTCCTGAAGCTGGCCAGGCCAGGCCGGCCCATCCATCCCGAAGGACTGGGGCTGTCCGGAACTGTGGCCAGGACCGGAAACCCGGGCGGCCCCAGCGGCATCGGCTGGCTGGACTCGCCGGGTACCGACCAGGTGGTGGCCCGCTTTTCCCGATCCGTGGGGCTGCCGCAGCGCCTGCCGGACATTTTGGGCCTGGCCCTCCGGGTTTCCCCGTCCGGCCATGCTGCTGCCGGCCCTGCTGATGTCCTGTTTGCCTCCACCGGCTGGGGTCTGCCTGGCCGGTACATCCTGCTGCCGCGGCTTGATGTGGCAGGAGCCGCCATGACCACGCTGATGCCGTACCGGGGAAGCCGGGGCCCCGTCCTGCTGGGCCTGCGGACGCGGGGCCTTCCGCCGGGTTCGCTTGCGTCCGGGGAATGGGTGCTGGGGCTGCACTGGGCCACCCCGGGCGGCCGGTGGCAGGAATGCGGTGAAGTGCGGCTGCAGGCCGGTGCCAGCCCCACGGATATCCCGCTGCGTTTCGATCCCCTGGAGCACCAGCCGCCCGGCGCGCAGGCCTACGCATGGACCCGGCGCCTGCGGAAGCCGTCCTATCGGGCCGCCCGTCGGCCCGCACCTCCCGCCGTCGGTCGCCCCACCGAGCCTGGACATCCCGAGGACCCCTCCGCCGGAGGCCAGGGAAGCACCACCGCAACCGGAAGGAACCCCATGTCCACCGTCTCGCAGCTGTTCAAGTCCCCCTCTGCCGACGTCTGGCGCGTCATCGCCGACGGCTGGCTGTACTCGGGCTGGGTGGTGGGTGCCTCCCGGATCAGGGATGTGGACGCCGAATGGCCCCGGGTTGGAGCCAACCTCCACCACTCGGTGGGCGCCTGGCCGCTGGTGATCGACGACAGCTCCCGCGTGACCGCCGTCGAGCCCGGCCGCTCGCTGGAACTCGTGGCGCGGGGCTGGCCCATGGGCGAGGCCAAAGTGGAAATCACGCTGGAGGACCGGGGCGCCCAATGCCTGGTGACCATTGCCGAGGATGCCATCCACGGGCCCGGCAAGCTCATGCCCAAGGTTCTGCGCGATCCCATCATTTCGGCCCGGAACCGGGAAAGCCTGCGCCGGCTGGAGCTCATGGCCATCGGGGGCGCCGGGAAATAGCCCGGCCGGGTTAAACGCCGGAACCGCGCGGCCCTTGGCCCCGCGGTTCCGTCAGCTGGGTCCTAGACCTGCGCGGCGACACCGTCACGGGAAATGGAAACCATATCCTCGCGCGGCACCACCTTGACGCGCTCACGCTTAACCTCCACGCCGTGCGATCCCCCGGCCTCGGTCGCCGCAGCGCCGAGGGCCAGCTCGTGGGCGTCCAGTGCCAGCCAGCCTTCCCAGCTGGTGAACTTCACGCCGCGGGCGTCGAGGAGTTCGGTGACGGCGTCCTCTGCGGGTGCCGCTGCAACAGGAAGGTTTTCGCGGTCTTCCAGCAGGTACGTGACTGTCTCCAGGGCGTCACCCTTGGTGTGTCCGATCAGGCCTACCGGTCCGCGCTTGATCCAGCCGGTGGCGTAGAGACCCGGCACATGCTGGCCGGACGCATCCAGGACGCGGCCGCCGTCGTTCGTGACGACGCCCTTCTTGTGGTCGAACTCAACGTCCGGCAGCGCGGAACCGAAGTAGCCGATGGCGCGGTACACGGCCTGGACCGGGTAGTCCACGTACTCGCCGGTGCCGCGGGCGTTGCCCGTGCCGTCCAGCTCGGTCCGCTCGAACTTGATGCCTGCCACCTTGCCGGGGGTCTCGGCGTCGTCATAGATCTCAACCGGGCTGTGCAGGAAGTGGAGGTGCAGGCGGCGGGAAGCCTTGAGCTCGGAGAGGTCCTCGGGCTGCTCGGCGATCCAGTTGGTGAGCGTGCCAACCATGGTCTTGGTCTGGTTGTTGGTCTGGATCTGGCGGTCGGATTCCTCGTCGAACTCGAAGTCCTCCGCGTACAGGATGATGTCCACGTCCTTGGAGTGGGACAGCTCGCGCAGCTCCAGCGGGGTGAACTTGACCTGGGCCGGGCCACGGCGGCCGAAGACATGCACGTCGGTGACGGGGGATGCCTTCAGTCCGGCGTAGACGTTGTCGGGGATTTCGGTGACCAGCAGGTCGTCGGCGTGCTTGGACAGGACGCGGGCCACGTCCAGGGCCACGTTGCCGTTGCCGATCACGGCGATTTCCTTGGCGTCCAGCGGCCATTCGCGCGGGACGTCCGGGTGGCCGTCGTACCAGGAGACGAAGTCGGCGCCGCCGAAGGAGCCTTCCAGTTCGACGCCGGGGATGTTCAGGTCCGCGTCCTTGATGGCGCCGGTGGCGAAGATGACGGCGTCGTAGTGCTTGCGGAGGTCCTCAATGGTGAGGTCCGTTCCATAGTCCACGTTGCCGAAGAAGCGGATGTCGCCGCGGTCAAGCACCTTGTGCAGGGCGTTGACGATGCCCTTGATGCGGGGGTGGTCCGGGGCCACGCCGTAGCGGATCAGGCCGTAGGGTGCCGGGTAGCGGTCAAAGAGGTCGATGCTGACGGTCAGCTCGCCGCTCTTGACGGCTTCGCTCTTGGTGAGGATGTCGGCGGCGTAGACACCGGCCGGGCCGGAGCCCACGACGGCGACGCGCAGCGGACGCGCAGCAGATCCTACGGTAGTGCTGGATGACACGGCTGTGTTCCTTTTCTTCTGCATCGGTTGCTCCGTACTTACCGACTTGAAGGCTCATAACGGCAAGTACGCAACAATCGATGGGTTTCAGGTGGTGAGGACGGTCTTGCGGGGGCTGTTCGGGGTGGTGGTGCTGTAGTCAGCGGTTTTGAAGTGCGACGGCGCGAACGGGCTCACGCGCACCACGTCACCGATGACAATCACGGCAGGATTTGCGACGCCGGCCGCCTGGGCCTGGTCGGCGATGGAACCGAGCGTGCCGATAGTGACGCGCTGGTCCGGCAAATAGCCGTTTTCCACGATACCAACCGGGGTGTCCTGCGGCAGGCCGGCTTCGCCCAGCGCGGACGCGGATTCCCGCAGTTGGCCCACGCCCATCAGCAGGACAATGGTGTGGTCTGCGCGGGCCGGAACCTCGGAGAGTTCCTCGTGGCCGGTGACCACGCTGAAGCCCTTGGCCAGGCCCCGGTGGGTGACGGGAATGCCTGCGGCTGCGGGAACAGAGATCGCGGACGTAACGCCGGAGACCACCTCGACCTCGACGCCGCGCTGCCTGCAGTACTCGGCTTCCTCGCCGCCGCGTCCCAGCACGTACGGGTCGCCGCCCTTGAGCCGCACCACCCGGTGGCCCTTGAGTGCTTCCTCCACGAGGATCCGGTTGATCTCCGCCTGCGGCACGGGGTGGTGGCCGGGGGTCTTGCCCACCTCGATGACGCGGACGTCCGGGGCGAGTTCCTTCAGGAGTTCGCGGGGGCCCAGGCGGTCGGCGACGACGACGTCGGCCTGGCCCAAGAGCCGGCGGCCACGGACGGTGATGAGGCCGGTATCGCCGGGGCCGCCACCGACGAGGGCGACGGAACCGCGGTGCGCTCGGCGGCGGCGCAGCGGCAGGTCCCCGGTTTCGAGGGCGGTGGCGACGGCGTCCCGTACCGCCATGGCACGGCGCGGGTCTCCCCCGGCGTTGACGGCGATTTTGACGTCGTCCACCACGGCGACGGCGGGGGTCCAGGCGGCGGAAGCTTCGTGGTTGGAGGCGTTGACGCACCAAACCCGCTGTGCCTCGGCGTCGGCCGATACCTGGGCGTCCACTTCGGGTGCGCCCGTGGCCGTCTGGACGAACCACACGCCGTCCACGTCGCTGGAGCGGTAGGGCCGCGCTTCCCAGGTGACCAGGCCGGCGTCGGCCAACTCCTGCAGCGCGGGCGAGGCAACCGGGGCCACAACGGTGACCAGGGCACCGGCGTCGAGCAGGCCCTTGGCGCGGCGGGCAGCGACGGGGCCGCCGCCAACTACCAGCACGGGGCGGCCGAGCAGCCGCAGCGCCGTGGGGTAAATGTCCTGAATTGCCATGGATCAACGGTAGGGCGGCGTCACAGTGGCCCACAAAGGGTCAGCAACACCAGTTCACTTAAGGTAACGCTGCGTCACAAAGGATTTTTCAGGTGCGGCCGGCGAGGAACCGGCCGCGGTCCCGGATCAGCCGTTCCAGGTAGCGGGCCAGGATGAGGCGCTCGGCGACGCGGCCCAGGACTCCCAGCGGGGCGGTGAACTCCACCATGTCCGTCATGTTGCTGCCTGTGGCCGTGGGCGCGAACTCATGGACGTGCAGGAATGACGTGAACGGCCCCTTGACCTGTTCGTCGGTGAAGCTGCGGGGGAAGTCCAGGCGGGTGACCCTGCTGGTCATGGTGAGCGGGACTCCGAAGTGTTTTGCCCGCCATGTGACTTCCTGGCCTTCTCCGATCAGCCCCTCGGTGACGCCGCCGATGACCTGCTCCCCCGAGTCCTTTTGCGAGTCCAGGTGCAGGTCGATGCTGCGGGCCCGGTCAAAGAGCTGCTCCACGGAAAGCCGGGATTCGGTGCGGCACACGAAGCTGACGGTCATGGCGCCCAGTCTGCCATGCGCCGGGGAACGGCGGAGCCCGACGGCGGGAGGTCGCCGTCGGGCTCTGAGGGTGCGTTGGGAGGGGGTTGGGTCAGCGGGTGCTGCCGGCCAGCAGGCCCCGGCGGCGCAGGAGCCGCTTCTCGATGGGCCCGAACACCAGCAGCTCAATGAGGATGCCGACCGCGAGGATCAGCAGGATGGCGGCCATGACCACGCCCATGTCGGACAGGGTCCGGCCCTGGTCCAGCAGCGAGCCCAGGCCAAAGCCGATGGTGCCGCCCACCGCGATGATCTCTGCGGCCATGAGGGAGCGCCAGGAGAAGGCCCAGCCCTGCTTCAGGCCGCCGAGGTAGCCCGGCAGTGCGGCCGGTAGGACAATCTGCAGTGCCATCTGCAGCCGGGATGCTCCGAGCACGGTCCCCACGCGCCGGTATTGCGGCGGGATTTGGTCCACGCCGGAGATGAGGCCGTTGATGATGGACGGGATGGCGCCCATGAACACCACGAAATACACGGTGGCGTCGGTGAGGCCGAACCAGATGATGGCTGCGGGAACCCACGCCACGGAGGGCAGTACCTGCAGTCCGGAGATGAGGGGGCCGAAAGCGCGCCGCAACGGCGCCACCTGGGCCAGCAGCAAACCGACGGGAGTGGCAATGGCAACCGAGATCAGGAACCCGATCACGCCGCGCTGCAGTGACGTCCAGACGGACTCCTGCAGCTTGCCGTCGCCCCAGAGAACGCCCAGCTGACCGAGGACATCCAGCGGCCCGGGCACCAGGTCGCGGCGCTTGACGCCCAGCGAGACGTAGAACTGCCAGGCCAGCACCAGGACCACCAGGGCAGCCACGGGCAGGAGGACGCGGCTCCAGTCGATCCGGTGCGTCCGGTCGGCGTCGGACTGCAGGGAATCAAGGCCGGACTCCAGCTCCCGGAGGTCCTCTTTGCCGGTGGAGGTGCGCGTCAAGGCGGCATGTACGTGCTCGCGGGTTTTGGTTTCGTCAGGCTCAACCACCGGCGCGGAGCCGGACAGGAACTTACTTGGCATGGCGGCGAATCTCCTCCCGCAGCCGGGCGGTGATGACCCCGGTCAGCTGGCCGGCGAGCCCGGCGTCGGTTCGGTGTTCCTCGGTGACGGCCCATTCCTGGACAACGCGGCCGGGGCGCGAGGACAGCAGCAGGACGCGCTGGCCCAGCCGGACGGCCTCGCGGACGTTGTGGGTGACGAAGACGATGGTGCGCCCGGTTTCCTTCCAAATCCGTTCCAGCTCGTCGTGCAGCAGGTCGCGCGTGATGGCGTCGAGCGCGGCGAACGGCTCATCCATGAGCAGCAGCTGCCGGTCCTGGGCCAGGGAGCGGGCCAGGGACACGCGCTGGCGCATGCCGCCGGAGAGCTCGTGCGGGCGCTTGTCCCCGGCGGAGCCCAGGTGCACCAGTTCGAGGAGTTCCTGGGCCTTGGTGCGGCGTTCGGCCTTGCCCACGCCACGCAGCTTCAGGGCCAGTTCGATGTTCTCCCGCGCAGTCAGCCAGGGAAACAGTGCGGCGTCCTGGAACATGAAGGCGGCGCCGTCGCTGGGCACTTCCAGGGCGCCCGACGTCGGCGCTTCCAGTCCCGCGATGATGTTCAGGAGGGTGGATTTGCCGCAGCCGGAGGCACCAAGGAGGGCGACGAACTCGCCCTGCTTGATGTTGGCGTTGACGTCGTCCAGTACCGGGGCGCCGTCGCCGAAGCGCTTGCCCAGGTGTTCCAGTACGACTGGCATGGTGGCGTCCTTTGGTAGTGGGTGGGTCAGTCCTGGCCGAGGCCGGCCGCGGAAATCGTGCCGCCGCCGGTGACCTGGTTCAGCGCGCTGAGGTCGAACAGGCCGTTGATGTCAGCCTTCTTGGTGGTGCCGGCGTCGATGCCGTCCTGCAGCAGCTTGGGGTAGCTGCCGGCCAGCGGGTCGAGGGTGAAGGTGATGTTGGCGAGGGAGCGGTTCAGCACATCAGCCGGCAGAGCCGCCCCGGCCGATTCCCGCAGGGCCTCATTGATCAGCGCGGCCTTCTCGTCGGCCGGCGCCGCATTCAGCCACGCGACCGACTTGGCGTGCCCGGCCAGCAGCGCCCTGACGTTGTCCGGGTGGTCGGCGGCGAACTTCTGGTTCACGATCAGGACGGTCGTGGGGAACTCCCCCGGCTTCCCAGTGGCAGAGCCGTCCCACAGGTCCTTTTCGTCCACCAGCACCTTGGCTCCGGCCTGGAGCACCAAACGCGAGGCCCACGGCTCAGGCAGCCACGCGCCGTCGAGCTTTCCGTCCTGGAACAGCTTCAGGGTCTGGGCGTTGTCCGTGGGGTTGATGGCGACGTCGCCGCTGCCGTCCACGTTGGTCTTATAGCCCTGCTTGGCGAGCCAGGCGCGCAGGGCCACGTCCTGGGTCCCGCCCAGCTGCGGCGTCGCCAGGGTCTTGCCCCGAAGGTCAGCCGCGGAGGTGATGCCGGGCTTGACCACCAATTGTGCGCCGCCCGCCGCGGCTCCTGCGATCACGCGCACGGACTGGCCCTGGCTCTTGGCGAAGGAGTTGATGGCGGGGTTCGGGCCGATGTAGGCGGCGTCGATGGCACCGGCGTTGAGGGCTTCGATGGCAGCCGGCCCGGCGTTGAAGGTCTCGGTGCTGAGCTTGGTGCCGCCCAGGGCATCCGCGAGGAATCCCTTCTTGACGCCCACCAGGGCGGGTGCGTGCGTGACGTTGCCGAAGTAACCCAGTTTCAGCTCTGCTGCCGGGGCGGGCTCGGCGGCCTGCGCCCCGGTGTTGCGGGAGATGTTGGAGGCAACGATGGCCCCGACAGCGATCAGCAGGACCAGCCCTATGGCCAGGGCAGCCTCGACGGCGCGCCTGCGCGTTGGGACCGCGCTTTCGCCTGCCACGATGCGGGTCATCCCGGGCTTGGAACTAGTCATTGTTTCACCATAGGGAGTGGCCCAGACCCGTTCAACGAAGCGGAAACGGGGGGTCACGCACGTTCATCCAGCGTCATATTCCGCCGCACTGCTGCCCGGTTTCGCAAAATCAGTTGCCCTTGACGTTGACCAACTGCCGCAGCGTGTGCCGCACCGTCACCAGGTCCGCTGCGTCCTGCATGACCTGGTCGATCGGCTTGTACGCGGCTGGGATTTCGTCAATGAAGGCCTCCGAGGCGCGGAACTCAATGCCCTTCATTGCCCGCTTCAGCTCCTCCAGGGTGAAGGCCTTCCGGGCTGCGTTCCGGGAGTATTCACGCCCCGCCCCGTGTGGTGAGGAGTTCAACGACGCCGGGTTGCCCCGGCCTTCCACGACGTACGACGCCGTTCCCATGGATCCGGGGATCAGCCCGGGATCGCCGGGGCCGGCTTTGATGGCGCCCTTGCGGGACACCCACACGGACTTGCCGTAGTGCGTCTCCTGCTCGGTGAAGTTGTGGTGGCAGTTGATCCGTTCACGTTCCTGGACCGGCCCGCCCACCCAACGACTGAACTCCGCGGCCACGCGGTCCATCATTTCCTCCCGGTTCAGCAGGGCGAAGTGCTGGGCCCAGCGCAGCTCGGCGATGTACCGGTCGAACTGGGGTGTCCCCTCGTCCAGGTATGCCAGGTCGGGGTCCGGCAGGTGCACCTGGTGCCTCCGGCTGACCTGCCGGGCCACCTGGATGTGGTGCTGGGCGATCCTGTTGCCGACGCCTCGCGAGCCCGAATGCAGGAACAGCCACACGTCGTCGTCCTCATCCGCGGAGATTTCGATGAAATGGTTCCCGGAGCCCAGGGACCCCAACTGCAGTTCCCACTTGGCAACATACTGGGCCGGGTTGAAGCCTGCCTTCGCCGCCCGCTGCTTCAGGTCAGCAATCCGGGGCTCAGCCGTGGGCAGCACCTGCTTGTTGTTATGCCCGGCGGAGAGCGGTATGACCCGCTCAATGGCCTCGCGGAGGCTCTTCCGGTCCTTCGGCAGCTCCCGCACGGAATATTGCGTGCGCACGGCGATCATGCCGCAGCCGATGTCAACGCCCACTGCTGCCGGGATGATGGTTCGCAGCGTGGGGATGACGGAGCCCACGGTGGCGCCCTTGCCCAGGTGCGCGTCCGGCATCAGCGCCAGGTGCGGGTAGATGAAGGGCAGGCTTGCGGTCATGACTGCCTGCTCGCGGGTCTTGTCGTCCAGGATGGATGCCCAGTTGAGCAGCTTTGGGCTGATGGTCTCCATGTCCGCCTCCCAGGCGCCGCCGCTAACGTGGTTGCAGGCTATTCCCGCACTCTACAGAGGAGACGCAACCATGGTGAACGTCCTGACCGAGATTGTCATCAACAGGCCGCGCGCAGAAGTGGCGGAGTATGCAGCCAACCCGGACAACGCGCCGAAGTGGTACGTGAACATCCATAGCTCGCAGCGGCTCAGTCCAGGATCGCTGGACACGGGATCCATGGTCGCCTTCACCGCGAAATTCCTGGGCAGGGAGCTCAAGTACACCTACGAGTTCGTTGAGTACGTCCCCGGCGAAAAGCTGGTGATGCGGACAGCCCAGGGCCCCTTTCCCATGCAGACCACCTACACCTGGACGGACGACGACGGCGGCACGCGGATGTCGCTGCGCAACAGCGGGAGCCCCTCGGGTTTCTCCCGGCTGGCGGGGCTGGTCATGGAGCCAAGCATCCGGCGGGAAAACCGGAAGGACCTGCAGAAGCTCAAGTCGATCCTGGAGGGACGCGGTCAGATCCGCCTTTAACCACCAATTCGCCGGAAACCTGCGGGTTCGCCGTTTAGGAACGGCGAGCCAGCAGGTTTCCGGCGAATCGAAGAAGGACTAGATGCTGTAGCGCTCGTCCTCGTGGTCGCCAGGGTGGTCCTTGACCAGGCCGGCGGCCAGCGTGTTGCCGTCCAGCGGGTCGATCACCAGGAACGCGCCGGTGCGGCGGTGGTGCAGGTAGTTCTCCAGCGGCAGCGGGGCGGCAAGCCGGAGCTGCGCGTGCCCGATGTCGTTGAGCTCAAGGCTGGAGGCACCTTCAAGGTTGAAGGTGGCCAAATCCAGTTTGCCGGACACGCTGCGGACCAGTGCCTGGACCGTGCGGGTGCCGTGCTTGACCAGGACCTTCTGGCCCTCGCGGAGCGGCTTCGGGGACAGCCAGCACAGGGCAGCGTACAGGTCGGCCGAGGCCTCCCGGACGGTGCCTGCGGCGGCGATGGTGTCACCGCGGGCGACGTCGAACTCGTCCGCCAGCCGGATGGCCACGGACTGCGGCGCGGCAGCTTCCTCCAGGGACTTCCCGGCGAAGTCGATGCCCACCACGGTGGTGGTCCGCGGGGATTGGCCGGGGGTCAGCACGGAAACCTGGTCCCCCACCTTCACAGAGCCTTCGGTGATCTGGCCGGCGTACGCGCGGTAGTCGCGGTAGGCCTCCACGTCCAGGCCGGCGGCCACGGCGTCGGGAGCCAGCGCGCCCTGCGGCCTGACGACCAGTTGGACAGGGAAGCGGAAGCTTTCCAGGTGGCTTTCGAGTTCATCGGCGGCGGGCAGGGTCTCCAGGACCTCCAGCAGCGCGGGGCCGGTGTACCAGGGGGTCCGCTCCGAGCGGTCCACCACATTGTCTCCGTCCAGCGCGGACACGGGGATCACCAGCAGGTCGCTGATGCCGTCCGAGCCCAGACCCAGTTCACGGCCCACCTGCTGGACGTCGGCCTCGATGTCGCGGAACACAGACTCGCTGAAGTCCACCAGGTCGATCTTGTTCACGGCCACGATCACATGCGCCACGCGCAGCAGCTGCAGCACGGACAGGTGCCGGCGGGTCTGCTCCAGAACACCCTTGCGCGCATCGATGAGGACGACGACGGCATCCGCAGTGGACGCGCCCGTCACCGTGTTCTTGGTGTACTGCACGTGCCCGGGGCAATCGGCCAGGATGAAGCTGCGCTGGTCGGTGGCGAAGTAGCGGTAGGCCACGTCGATGGTGATGCCCTGCTCACGCTCGGCGCGCAGGCCGTCCGTCAGCAGGGCCAGGTCGATGCCGCCCTTGTCGCCGCCGAAGCCGCGGTCGGCTGAGGTGCGGGCAACGGCGTCGAGCTGGTCAGCGAGGATCGCCTTGGAGTCGTGGAGGAGGCGGCCCACCAGAGTGGACTTGCCGTCGTCGACCGATCCTGCCGTGGCGAAGCGGAAGAGTGTGGTGGGCAGGGCCTCGTTGATCGAGCCGCCCTCGGCGATTGAGCCTGTCGAAATCGTGGTCATTAGAAGTACCCGTCCTTCTTGCGGTCTTCCATGGCGGCCTCGGAGATGCGGTCATCTGCGCGGGTGGCGCCACGTTCGGTCAGGGTGGAAGCGGCAACTTCAACCACCACGTCGGACACGGTGAACGCGTTCGACTCCACGGCGCCGGTGCAGGACATGTCCCCCACGGTGCGGTAGCGGACGGTCTTGGTGATGACGGCCTCATCGGGGCGCGGCTGGGACACTTCTCCCACTGCGCGCCACATGCCGTCGCGGGCGAAGACCTCGCGCTCGTGGGCGTAGTACAGGCCTGGCAGTTCGATGTTTTCGCGCTCGATGTAGCGCCAGATGTCCAGCTCGGTCCAGTTGCTGATGGGGAACGCCCGGACGTGCTGGCCCACGGTGTGGCGGCCGTTGTAGAGGTTCCACAACTCGGGCCGCTGGTTGCGCGGGTCCCACTGGCCGAACTCGTCGCGGAGGCTCAGGATGCGCTCCTTGGCGCGGGCCTTGTCCTCGTCGCGGCGGCCGCCGCCGAAGACGGCGTCGAACTTGTTCTGCTGGATGGCGTCCAGCAGCGGGACGGTCTGCAGCGGGTTGCGGGTGCCGTCGGCGCGCTCTGCCAGCTCGCCGCGGTCGATGAACTCCTGGACGGAACCGACCACGAGCTTCAGGCCGAGGCGCTCAACCGTGCGGTCGCGGAAGTCGATGACCTCGGGGAAGTTGTGGCCGGTGTCCACGTGCAGCACAGGGAAGGGTACCTTGCCCGGCCAGAAGGCCTTGGTGGCCAGGTGCAGCATCACCACGGAGTCCTTGCCGCCGGAGAACAGCAGCGCGGGCTTCTCGAACTCGGCAACAACCTCGCGGATGATGTGGATGGCCTCGGACTCGAGGGTGTCCAGGCTGGACAGGCGCGTGGATACGGCGGCGTCAGTCACCTGGGTCTCCTCGGTTAGTGAAGTGCTCATACGTGAAGTCCGCATTCTGTCTTGTCGGAACCTGCCCAGCGGCCGGCGCGGGGGTCTTCGCCGGGCGCCACCTTGCGGGTGCAGGGCTGGCAGCCAATGGAGGGGTAACCCTGGGAAAGGAGCGGGTTGACGGGCAAAAGGTTGTCGTCCGAGTACTGGACCAGCTGGTCGAACGTCCAGGCAGCCATGGGGTTGACCTTGACCAGGCCGTTCTTCTCGTCCCAAGTGACCAGCGGCGTGTTGGTGCGGGTGGGGGCTTCGTCGCGGCGGACACCGGTGAACCAGAGTTCGTAGCCGGCCAGGGTGCGCTGCAGCGGAGCCACTTTGCGGAGGGCGCAGCACTGGGCGGCGTCACGGGCAAAGAGGTCCTTGCCGAGGAGCCGGTCCTGCTGTTCCACGGTGTTCTCGGGGAGGACGTCCACCACGTTGACGCGGAGGTTCGCTGCCACTTCGTCGCGCGTGGCGTAGGTTTCCGGGAAGTGGTAGCCGGTCTCCAGGAACAGGACGTCGACGCCGGGCATCTGGTCCGCGACGAGTGCCGGCAGGACGGCGTCGGCCATGGAACAGGCGACGGCGACCGCGGGCAGGTCGAAGTTGCGCTCCACCCAGGCGATCACGTCGCGGGCGGGTGCGTCCCAGCCGAGCTCAGCCGCGCCGGCTTCAGCAAGGGCCTTGAGCTCCTCCACGGGACGCTTGGCGGGGGCGGGTGCCAGGTGTTTTGCCATTACTGCAGTGCCTCCTCGTCTGCTGCGTGGGCCCATTCGGCGAAGGTCTGGCCTTCGGCGCGGTCGGCCACGAACCGGCGGACCACCCGCTCCACGTAATCGGGCAGGTCGTCCACGTACACCTTCAGTCCGCGGACAGTGCGGCCCAGGCCGGCTTCCTCGCGGTCGTTGTTGGCCAGCCCGCCGCCCAGGTGGACCTGGAAACCCGGGGAGGGGTCGCCGTCGGGCGTTGGCAGCATCATGCCCTTGAGGCCGATGTCCGCGGTCTGGATGCGGGCGCAGGAGTTGGGGCAGCCGTTGATGTGCAGCGACAGCGCGGCGGGCAACTGGCCCGAGCCGGCGAGGTCGGCCAGGCGGCGCTCGAGTTCGGCGACGGCGGTGGCGGCCGTGTACTTGGTCTCGACGATAGCCAGCTTGCAGTACTCGATACCGGTGCAGGCGATGGTGCCGCGGCGGAACACGGACGGGCGGGCGGACAGGCCCAGGGCGTCCAACTCGGCGATCAGCGGCTCCACCTGGTCCTTGTCGACGTCCAGGACCACGAGCTTCTGGTGCGGGGTGGTGCGCAGCCGGTAGGAGCCGCGGGCCTCAAGGGTATCGGCGAGCTTGACCAGCGCCGAGCCTGACAGCCGGCCCGCCAGCGGCGTGGCGCCGATGAAGAACTTGCCGTCCTTCTGCTCGTGCACGCCCACGTGGTCGCCGGGGGTGGATGGCTTGGGAGCGGCGGGGCCGTCGGCCAGCTTGTAGCCGAGGTATTCGTCCTCGAGGATCTGGCGGAACTTCTCCGGACCCCAGTCGGCCAGCAGGAACTTCAGGCGCGCCTTGGTGCGCATGCGCCGGTAGCCGTAGTCACGGAAGATGCTGGTGACGCCCAGCCAGACGTCCGCGGCCTGGTCCGGCTGGACGAAGGCGCCCAGCCGCTTGCCCAGCATCGGGTTGGTGGACAGCGCGCCGCCCACCCAGAGGTCGTAACCGGCGCCGAGTTCCGGGTGTTCAATACCCACGAACGCGCAGTCGTTGATCTCATGGACCACGTCCTGGCTGGGGTGGCCGGTGATGGCGGTCTTGTACTTGCGCGGCAGGTTGGACAGCAGCGGGTTGCCGATGAACCGCTCCCCCAGCTCGGCGATGAGCGGGGTGGGGTCGATGATCTCGTCCTTGGCGATGCCGGCCACGGGCGAGCCCAGGATGACGCGGGGCACGTCGCCGCAGGCCTCCGTGGTGGACAGGCCAACACCTTCCAGGCGGTTCCAGATCTCCGGGATGTCCTCCACCCGGATCCAGTGCAGCTGGATGTTCTGGCGGTCGGTGAGGTCGGCGGAGTCCCGGGCGAAGTCCACGGAGATCTGGCCGATGACGCGCAGCTGCTCGGTGGTGAGCGCACCGCCGTCGATCCTTACGCGGAGCATGAAGTATTTGTCTTCGAGCTCGTGCGGCTCCAGGGTGGCGGTCTTGCCGCCATCGATCCCCTGCTTGCGCTGGGTATACAGGCCCCACCAGCGGAAGCGGCCGTGAAGGTCCTGGCTGGGGATGGCGTCGAAGCCTTCCTTGGCATAGATGGACTCAATACGCTCGCGGACGTTCAGGCCGTCGTCTTCCTGCTTCCAGGTTTCGTTGGCATTCAGGGGCGTCTTGCCGTCCACTTTCCACTGCCCGTGCGGCTTCGCAGCGGGTCGGGACGGGCGGGCGGTGCGCTTGGTGGCAGCGGAGTCCGCGGACGCTCCGGCTAGAGCTGTATCAGTCATGCAACGACTGTAGGGCGCCCCCGAATAGCGTCACAAAGGCCCGGAAACGCTAAGTCACCTAGGGAAATATTTCGTCACGAAACGCCGGAGCACCTTGAAGAACCCACTTCGCTGTGCATCGGCGGAAGCCTCATTTGGCTCTTCACCCGGGGCCGCTGCGGGTGTCTCCCCGGGCGTTTCGCCCATCGTGGCGACGGCGGCGTCGTACCTGTCCAGCGCTATCTCCGCGAGCGTCGGGGAAGGCAGCAGGGGTTCGGTCACGACGTCGGCACCTGCCTTGGCCAGCTGGTCGTGGAAGAAGCCCGGCGCCAGGAGGTAGGAGGCAATCACCACCCGGCCGCCGACGTCGACAGCCCCCGCGGAATCCCCCGCGCCGGCACCCCCGGCGAGTTCCTCGCGGAGCATCGCAACGGCGTCGGGCACTGAAGGCTGGGCCGAGGCACCATAGGCGGCCACCATCCGGTTGGACCGGAGCTGCCGCAGCTGGCCCAGCAGTTCCTCGACGCTGACCGCGGCATTGGGATTCGACGAGCCCGCGGCAGCCAGGACCACGACGTCATTGTCGGTGGTGCCGGCCTCGCGCAGCCGCTGGTCCAGCAGGGCGGCGAGGCGCGGGTCCGGCCCCAGCGGGGCCGCTGCGGCACTGCCTGGGCGGCTCTTGACCGCACGCGCAATGTCGACTTTTACGTGGTACCCGACGCTCAGCAACAGCGGCACCACCACCGCAGCCTTGCCCTCCGGCAGCCCCGCCACCACGTCCACCAAGTCGGGCTGCTGGACATCGACATAAGCCTCACGGACATCAAGGCCCGGCCGAAGCTCCGCGATGGCGGCACGCAGGGCGTTGACCTCTGCGGCCCCCTGTGTGTTGGACGTCCCATGGGCACACGCGATCATGATGGGGCTGTTCATACGGGCTAGCGTAACGTTGGAGCCGCCCTGTCCGCCCTCTTTGAAACAGCAGGACGCCGCATGACATTCGCCTTTGACAACTCCCCGGTATGGCTGGATCTGCTGGGCGTGTTCTTCTTTGCCGTTTCGGGCTCACTGCTGGCGGCACGGAAGCAGATCGACATCGTGGGGTCACTGCTGCTGGCCTCCCTGGTGGGCCTGGGCGGCGGCGTGATCCGCGACATCGTCCTGGGTATTGTTCCGGCTGCGTTCACCAACCCGGCGTACCTCGCGCCGCCGTTGCTGGCCATGGCATTGGTGTATTTCCTGTTCTCCAGCGTCCAGCGCTACACGTCGCTGCTGACGCTGTTCGACGCTGCCGGCCTGGCACTCTTCTGCATGACAGGAACGGTCAAGGCCCTCGCCACCGGCCTCAACCCGGTAGCTTCGGTTCTGCTCGGGGTGACGACGGCCGTGGGCGGCGGTTTGCTCCGCGACATCACCGCCAATGAGGTTCCGGAGCTTTTCAACCCCAAGGACATCTACGCGTTGCCCGCGTTTGTGGGTGCCTCATGCACTGCCGTGCTGTGGGTGCTGGGCGTGTTCAACGTCCTGACCGCCGCCGGCATCGCGGCATTGGTTTTCACGTTCCGCGTCCTGGCCTGGCGGCGCTCCTGGCAGGCGCCCCTGGCGGTTCGCGGGTGGCACCGCCGGCCAACCGATTCGGGGCTGTGACGTTGGTTTCCATGTCATTTTGGGAGCCCTTGGATTGGCTAGGATATGAGCATGACTGACATGTTCCTCGAGAAGTTCCGTGCGCTTGTTCCGAAGTACCTCGAGGATGAATGGCAGGAAGCCGACGGCCTGACTCCCGAGGAGCTGGACAAGGCCCTGGCCGACCACCAGTTTGAGATCCCCCTGGTCCTGCGGGAGTTTTACCTGGCCCTTGGCGGCTGCGAGGACCTGATGGAGGCCTACCACTACTTCTGGGACCCCGAAGAGCTCGAGGTCGACGACGAAGGCTTCCTCATGTTCCTCGAGGACGAAGAGGAAGCGTTCACCTGGGGCTTCCGCGTAGGCGACCTCAGCATCCCGGACCCCATCGTGTACCGCCGCAATAACGCCCGCGGCCAGTGGAAGTCCGAGGAAGGCACCTTCTCCGAGTTCGTCTTCGACATGTTCGAGTGGGCGTTCGAGGACGAAGAGGAAGAGTAAACCCCCCCCGCCCCTGGGCTGAGAGGCCTCGCTGAATTTCCCCACCTTTGCAGGGTGTCGACGGCGTGTTCCCCGGTTCTGCCCGCGAGTCCCCGGCTTTGCGATTGAAAGCCGGGGAATTTCAGCGGATTACCCTGCCCCTAAGCACCTGCCAAACCTCGGCAACCACTTTTTCGGGGTTGTAGACGACGTCGGCATATCCGTACCGCAGGACGGCATAGCCAGTGAGGATACTGGCGTTATTCCGCAAGCGGTCCTTCTTGACTTGCCGCGGCTCCAGGTGGCTGCGGCCGTCGATCTCCACGATCAGGAATCCCTCGAGGAGGAAATCCACGAAGCCGATCCCTGGCAAGTCGACCTGGGTCTGGGTGTAAATTCCTGCAGCACGAAAGAGGAGGCGGGCCACAACCTCAATAGCCGAGTCAGCCGTGCCGTCAACCAGATCCAGCACCTTCCGGGCAGCTCCGTTCCGGTTTCCGGGCAGGCGCTGGCGCAAGTAGGGCAACGTAGTCACGCCCTGCCGCACCGCACTCTCCACCATTACCGCCGCTTCGACCTCCGGCAGGCAGCGCAACCCGTGAATGAGTATGTCCGTGATGCTTGCGACGGGCTCCGCGGTTCTGTGCGGAACCAGCGATTCGCGGTGCACTACAGTGTTCTGTGGTCCGCCGTGCCGGCATAACAGGTGGACTTGATCCGGCTGGTGCAGCAACCAGAGCCCATGGCGGGTAGCGCCCGACGCGCAGGTCAGCAGTCCATTACCAAGGACTGCAGCAACAAGGTCGGAGGGTGCGCCCGGCAGGGCCAACACGCCATGCCGAAGACGGCAAACTTCACCTGAAGCGGCCGCATTGCGGATCTCCCGGTCTGAAAATCCAGCTCTCAGGATGGTTTGCGTGCGGGCCACAGAGCCGGCATTCTCCAAAAATCGGCGCAGGTCCATGCAGCCAGCACAGCGGATTGTCGCTTCCGCCAGAAGGCACGAGGCGGGCCATGTGCATAACGACCGCGGCCGGGATTCCCCGGGTTCGAGGAACCCACGGGGCGCGCCGCCGCAACATGCCGATGCCGGTCTACCTCCGCCGCTGAAACGCGGGCAAACTCAGCGGCAAAACTTTTTGACAGATGCAGTTACACAGGACTTGCGTATTGTGACAAACCTGTCATAAGCTATTCACGGATCCGCTAAACGCCTCCGGCGGGTCTGATGCGAACGGAGAGATAGCCCCGGTTCACAGCAGCTTCGGTTGTTGCGGACCGGGGCTATCCCGTTAAGCCCTGCTGCCACGGCCGGGCCGGCACACGAAGAAGCCCGGCACCTCGCGGCTGGATCATCCAGAGGTACCGGGCTCCTAACGAACAGTAATCAGCTGGCGCGGTCCACCACGGCCAGCGCGAAGTTGGACAGCGACTCCTTGACCACGCCCTCGGGCAGCGGAGCAAGGGCTTCGATGGCTTCCTTGGCCCACTGCCGTGCCACCACCCAGGACTCCGCGGTAACAGGGTGCTCCCGCAGCCCTGCCACGGCGGCGGCAAGGGCCTCGTCCGAGGACAGGTCGCCGTCAATCAGCTTCAGAAGGTCGACGGCGGACTGGTCACCATCAGTGGCAGCCTTGCGGAGGAGCAGCACCGGCAGGGTGGGTACCCCTTCGCGCAGGTCGGTTCCCGGAGACTTGCCGGACTTGACCTTGACGCCCGTCACGTCAATGACGTCATCCGCGAGCTGGAAGGCAACGCCCACCTTCTCGCCGTACTCCACCAGCACGTCCTCGTATGCCTCGTCGGCGCCGGAGAAAATGGCACCGAACTGGCCGGACGCAGCCACCAGCGAGCCGGTCTTGTCCGCGATAACGGACAGGTAATGCTCCACCGGATCCTCGTCGGGCCGGGGGCCCACGGTCTCGTGCAGCTGGCCCAGGCACAGCCGCTCGAACGTGCGGGCCTGGATGCCCAGCGCGCGGCCTCCGAGCTCGGACACCAGGATGGATGCCCGCGCGAAGATCAGGTCGCCGGTGAGGACCGCCACCGAGTTGCCCCACACCTCGTGCGCCGTGGGCGCGCCGCGGCGGAAGGGGGCGGAATCCATGACGTCGTCGTGGTACAGGGTGGCCAGGTGCGTCAGCTCAACCACGACGGCGGCCTGGACCACGGCGGGCAGCGATGCGTCGCCGAGGTGGGCACAGAGCAGGGTCAGCAGGGGCCGGATCCGCTTGCCGCCGGCTTCCACCAGGTGCCGCGACGTCGCGTCGGCCAGCGGGTCTGAGTTGGCGATGGCTTCGCGGAGCTTCTTCTCCACCTTGGCGAGGTTGTTGGTGATGGCCGGGCCCAGCTCGGCGTCCCCCGCGATGGCCGCAAAGCCTGCAGGCAGCTGGAGGCCCGTGGCGATGGCGGTGGTGTTGAGGCTGGGTTCTGAGTCCGGCAGGCCGTGCCCGGCGTGCGTCCAGCTGTGGTCTGCGGAGTTGGTCACGGGTTAACCCTAACTTTTTGTTGCGGATACCGCTGGTTCGGAGCTGACGGGGTATTGGATGTGGCCGGAACCAGTGATTCCAGGACGCGGATCACCCGGTCCTCGAAGCCCTTCGCGGAGGGGTCCGTGAGGTTGGCAAGCAGCCGGACCACGAACCGCATCAGCACCGGAACAGGCATGCCGGTCCGGAGGGCGAGCTTCATGACGGCGGGCTTTCCGATCAGCGCGGCGAAGGCCCTGCCGAGGGTGAAGTGCGAGCCCCACTGGCCGCGCACGTAGTCCGCGTACCGCGAAAGGTGCGCATCGGCGTCGTACGTTCCGCCCGAAGCAGCCGTGCGTGAAGAGGCGTCGATGATGAACTCGGCGGCGAACCGGGCGGACTCCATGGCGTAGGAAATGCCCTCGCCGTTGAACGGGGACACCATGCCGCCGGCGTCGCCCAGGAGCAGGAGTCCCGGCGAGTAGTGCGGGGTGCGGTTGAAGCCCATGGGCAGGGCCGCGCCGCGGATTTCGCCCACCTGGTTCTCCGGGGTGAAGCCCCAGTCTGCAGGCATCCCGGCGGTCCATTCGCGCAGGACCTGCTTGTAGTCGAGCTTGCCGAATTCCTTGGAGGAGTTCAGGATGCCCAGGCCAACATTGGAGGTGCCGTCGCCGACGCCGAATACCCAGCCGTAGCCGGGGAGCAGTTTTCCGTCGCGGCCGGGGAGTTCCAGCCAGCCCTCCATCCAGTCATCATCGGTACGCGGGGAGGTGAAATAGGTGCGCACGGCAACGCCCAGCGGGCGATCGTCGCGCTTTTGGATGCCCAGGGAGACGGCGGTGCGGGTGGAGTTTCCGTCGGCGGCGAGGACGACGTCGGCAGTGAACTCGCGCGTCTCCCCCGTCTTGCGCCCGGACTCGTCCAGGAGCGCTGCGCGGACACCGGTCACGCGGCCGTCCTCGGAGCGCAGTGCCTCGGTGACGCTGTGCCGCTCCAGCAGCCTTGCCCCCACGGACTCTGCATGCCGGGCCAGTTCCTCGTCAAAGCCAAGCCGGGTCCGGATCAGGCCGTACTGCGGGAAGTCGGACACCTCGGGCCAGGGCAGCTCGATGGTACGGCCGCCGGCGATCAGGCGCAGCCCCTTGTTCCGGCGCCAACCGTCGTTCTCCGGGTGCGGCAGGCCGAGCTTCTGGATCTCGCGGACGGCGCGGGGCGTCAGCCCGTCACCACAAACCTTCTCCCGCGGAAACGCCGTCTTTTCCAGGACCGTGACGTCAAGGCCGGCCTTGGCAAGGTAGTACGCGGCGGTGGATCCGGCCGGACCCGCGCCGACAATCAGTACCTTCACAGGTCAGCGGACGGTGTTGCGGCGCAGCTTGGCCACCGGGCCCTTGTGCGCGGCGATGGCGGCAGCAGCGCCGTCGGGCGAGGAATTGGCCGGCTTGAACGCGCGGTGCACCGCCACGATGCCGCCGGTGAGGTTGCGGTAGGTGACCTTTTCCCAGCCGCATTCCTGCAGCCATGCGGCCAGATGGTCCTGGTCCGGCCAGGCGCGGATGGATTCGGCAAGGTAGACGTAGGCGTCCGGGTTGGAGGCGACCTTGACGGCGATGGCCGGCAGGGCGCGCATCAGGTATTCGGTGTACATGGTGCGCCACAGCGGAACCACCGGCTGGGAGAACTCGGCGATGACCAGGCGGCCGCCGGGCTTGGTGACGCGCAGCATCTCGGCCAGCGCCTTCTTCGGTTCGTTCACGTTCCGCAGCCCGAAGGAGATGGTGGTGGCGTCGAAGGTGTTGTCGGCGAACGGCAGGTTGGTGGCGTCACCGGCAATGAAGTCGATGTCCGGGCGGCGGCGCTTGCCCACCTTGAGCATGCCCAGGGAGAAATCGCAGGCCACTACGTCTATTCCGGCGTCGGCATACGGTTCGCTGGAGGTACCGGTTCCGGCCGCGAGGTCCAGGACCCGCTGGCCCTTGGAGACTTCCATCGCGTCCACCACGATCTTCCGCCAGCGGCGGGTCTGTCCCATGGAGAGGACATCGTTGACGACGTCGTACTTCGGGGCGACGTCGTCAAACATCGTGGCTACTTCGTCCGGACGCTTATCCAAGGATGCTCGGTTCACCATGACATTGTCTCAAATGTTCCTGACGGTGCTGACCAGCCCCGCCGCGCTCCTCCGGAGGGTGTCCCGGCGCCGGAAAGGCCGCGGCTTACGCGGGAGTAGTGTTGTCTCATCATGACGAGCACGTTCCGCACCCTGACAGTCCCCCTGGATGGCAAAGCATTCCCCGGGGGACTGCCGTCGTTTCTGGTCAGGGACGATGTCCTGTGCTGGACCCGCCGGGAAGCCGGGCTGGCAGGCTTCGGCGAGACTGCGCGCTTCACTGCCACCGGGCCGGACCGGTTCCTTGAAGCGGACATCTGGTGGCGGCACCTGGTCCTGGAGGCCGAGGTGTCGGACGCCGTCGAGTTGCCAGGCACGGGACCCGTCGCTTTCGGCTCTTTCGCTTTCTCCAAGACCTCGGCCCACGAGTCCCGGCTGATCGTGCCGGAGATCGTGGTGGGCGTGCGGGACAACCAGGCATGGCTTACCCAGTTGACGTTCGACGGCGGCCCGCTCACCGAAGAGACAGCCCTCGCCGCGCTGGACCGCTGGCTGGGCGGCGGTCCGCCCGCTGCGCCGGCGACGGAAGGCACGACGCCGGCAGGAGACTCAGCCGGGGACGCTTCGATTGGTGGCGTGCCCGGCCAGGTGGGCGGCGCCGTCGTGCGCCCGCTCCCGCTGGCGGCCGGCGCAACGCTGCACACGGGTTCCCTTAGCGAGGAAGCCTGGATGGAGGCCGTGGCCGCCGGTGTTGCCGAAATCCGCACAGGCGCCCTGGAAAAGCTGGTGCTGGCCCGGGACGTCGTGGCAACTATTCCTTCCGGCGTACATGCCGCCGATGTACTGCGCGAGCTCGCCGCCAGGTACCGCGAATGCTGGACCTATGGCGTGGACGGCCTGGTGGGGGCCACACCCGAGATGCTGATCCAGGTGGAGGGACGCACTGCCCAGGCCCGCGTGCTGGCGGGCACCCTGGACCGCCGCGACGCGCACGGCGAGGACGGCCCGCCGATGGACTACGCCACACGCGTCCTGGCTGGTTCCGAAAAGCAACGGCATGAGCATGAGATCGCCATCCAGTCGCTGACCAGGCAGCTGGCGCCATTCTCCGAGGCGATGAACGCCCACGACGAACCCTTCATCCTGGAGCTGCCCAACGTCTGGCACCTGGCCTCCGACGTGAAGGCCGAACTCACCGAGGTGGAAGGCCATGTGCCCACCTGCCTGGCCCTGATCAATGCGCTGCACCCCACCGCTGCTGTCTGCGGGACCCCCACGCTGGTTGCCGGGGAACTGATCCGCAAGCTGGAGCACCTGGACCGCGGGCCTTACGCCGGTCCGGTGGGCTGGCTGGATGCGGCCGGCAACGGCGAGTGGGGCATCGCCCTGCGCGGCGCGGTCATCGAATCCCCCGAAACCGTGCGGCTGTATGCCGGCTGCGGGATCGTAGATGGCTCGCAGCCGGAGGCCGAACTGGCCGAGACGTGGGCCAAGTTCCGGCCGATGCTGGAGTCCCTGGGCATCGGCAGCTGACGTTCTTCCGCCCCCGAGCGGACAGGGAGTCTGGGATGACAGACGACTCCTGCCCTGGAAGGCTTGATTTTGTCACCGCTACAGTTATCCAATAGTGAAACTTAGTTGCGTGTGACGTACCTCTCTTGTTGAGCGTTACACTATAAGCCGCGTTAGTACCTCATAGCCCCTGCAACAAAAGGTAAGAAATGCAGACTCCCCGTACCCTCCTGGGCACCTCCAAGCTGACCGCCGCCACTATGATCGCCATCAGCGCCCTGGCCCTCTCAGCATGCACCAACGCCTCGGAAACGGGTCCCTCCAGCGCGGCCACCTCCTCGGGCAGCGCCAGCGCCAGCTTTGATCCCGCCACCGTCAAGAAGGACGACGCCCTGGCCGCCATGGTCCCGGACGCCATCAAGTCCAAGGGCACCATCACGGTTGGCTCCGACACCAGCTACGCCCCGGCCGAATTCCTCGGTTCGGACGGCCAGACACCAGTCGGCTACGACGTGGACATCGCCAAGGCCATCGGCGCCACCCTCGGCCTCAAGGTCCAGGTCCAGACCGCGGAATTCACCGGCATCCTTCCGGCCCTCGGCCCCAAGTACGATCTGGGCATCTCATCGTTCACCATCAACCCGGAGCGCCTGGGCGCAGTGAACATGGTCAGCTACTTCAACGCAGGGACCGCCTGGGCCGTGAAGAAGGGCAACCCCAGCAAGTTCTCCCTGGACGATGTGTGCGGCAAGTCCATCGGCGTGCAGACCGGCACCGTCCAGGAGGACCCGGACCTCTCCGACCGCAACAAGAAGTGCGTTGCTGACGGCAAGAAGCCCATTGACATCGTCACCCTGAAGAACCAGACCGATGTCACCACCCGCCTGGTGAACGGCAGCATCGATGCCATGGCTGCGGACTCCCCCATCATCGGCTACGCGCTGACCCAGACCAACGGCCAGCTGGAGAAGCTGGGCGACGTCTACGATTCCGCTCCGCAGGGCATCGCCGTGGCTAAGGCCGATACCGCCTGGGCAGAGGTCATCCAGAAGACCGTCACCAAGCTGATGCAAGACGGCTCCTACAAGAAGATCCTGGACGGCTGGGGCAACTCCGAAGGTGCCATCACCAAGTCCGAGGTCAACCCGGCGGTTAAGTCTTGAGTTTTCGCGTTACCGACGACAAGTCAGGTGTGCACATGGACGGCCAGCATAAGGACGACGCACCGGTACTGAACAAGGCGGTGCCGGTGCGTCACCCGGGCCGCTGGATCAGCGCTTTCATCATCCTGGCGCTGGTCGTTCTGTTCCTGCAGAGCCTGTTTACCAACCCCAACTTCCGCTGGGATGTGGTGGGCACCTACATCCTGGACGTCAAGGTGGTCCAGGGCGTGGGCTGGACGCTTCTGCTGACGGTCACTTCCATGGTCCTGGCCATCGTCCTGGCCATCCTGCTAGCGTTCATGCGCCAGTCCGACAATCCCGTATTCCGCTGGTCCAGCTGGGTGTGGGTGTGGTTCTTCCGTGGAACACCCGTCTACACCCAGCTGGTGCTGTGGGGCCTGATTTCGGTTCTGTACCCCAAGATCAGCGCGGGCGTGCCGTTCGGACCCGAGCTCTTCAGCCTGGACACCGCGGCAGTCATCAACGCCACCGTGGCAGCCATCCTGGGCCTTGGCCTGAACGAATCGGCCTACCTCGCGGAAATTTTCCGCGCCGGCCTGAAGTCCGTTGACCGCGGCCAAATGGAGGCGGCCGAGGCATTGGGCATGGGCAAGACAAAGATCATGTGGCGGATCATCCTGCCGCAGGCCATGCGCGTCATTGTTCCGCCCACGGGCAACGAAACCATCGGCATGCTGAAGACCACCTCGCTGGTCCTGGCCGTGCCGTTCACCCTGGACCTCACCTTCGCCACCAACGCCCTGGCCAACCGGACCTACCTTCCGGTTCCGTTGCTGATCGTGGCCGCCATTTGGTACCTGGTGATCACCAGCATCCTGATGGTGGGCCAGCACTACATTGAGGCGTACTACGGCAAGGGCGTCGACAATCTCGCGCCGGCGGGCAAGCCGGTGGCCAAGTCGGCCCGCGTGGCCTTGAGCCAGGACGGCGGACGGTCGATGGAAACGGACTTCCCCGAGGAGAGTGCACGATGACCGTCACAGCAGAAAAGCCGCTGGTCAAGATCGAGGGCCTCCACAAGTACTACGGGCACCACCATGTGCTCCGGGGCATCGACATGACCGTCAACCAGGGCGAAGTTTCGGTGGTGATCGGGCCCTCGGGTTCCGGCAAGTCCACCATGCTGCGCTGCGTGAACCTCCTTGAGAGCATCAGCGCCGGGCGGATTTCCGTAGGTGGCCAGCTGATTGGCTACCGTGAGGTCAACGGCAAGCTCCACGACCTCAAGACCAAGGAAATCGCCGCCCAGCGCCGCGAAATCGGCATGGTGTTCCAGCGGTTCAACCTGTTCCCGCACAAGACCGCGCTGCAGAACGTCATGGAAGCGCCGGTGCATGTCAAGGGCCAGTCCAAGGCTGCCGCCCAGAAGCGTGCGCTTGAGCTGCTGGACCGGGTGGGGCTGGCGGACCGCTCAGGCCACTACCCGTCGCAGCTCTCGGGCGGCCAGCAGCAGCGCGTTGCCATCGCCCGGGCCCTGGCCATGGACCCGGAACTCATGTTGTTCGACGAGCCCACCTCGGCGCTGGACCCGGAGCTGGTGGGCGATGTCCTGAACGTGATGAAGGACCTGGCCAAGTCCGGCATGACCATGATCGTGGTGACCCACGAGATCGGCTTCGCCCGCGAGGTGGGCGACACGCTGACCTTCATGGACGGCGGTGTGGTGGTGGAATCGGGCGATCCCCGCGAGATCATCGCCAACCCGCAGCACGCGCGCACCAAGGAGTTCCTGGGCCGCGTGCTCTGACTCAGTTCCTCACTTCCGACGCGCAAATGCCCTGTCGCTACCGGTATTCCGGCAGCGACAGGGCATTTCCGTGCCATAGCGGATTGTGCGCGTCGAAAGCTACTGCCCCGCCAGCACAGCCTCAACGGCGGCGGAGACTGCTTCCTTGATCCGGACGTGGAGCTCCCGCAGCGCCCGGCGGTCCGTGCGGACCTCCACGATGCTGCGCCCCTGTACTGGCCGGTCCAGCGCCTCGGCGAGTCCCGCCGTCGTACTCACCAGGGAATGCCCGACGCCGTACGCTGCGGCGAGTGCCGCGATGTCCACGGAGTGCGGGGTGCCGAAGAGGCGCTCTACGGCGTCTCCATAGAGGCCGCCCTCCTCCACTCCCCCGTGCTCGAGCAGGCTGAAGATGGCGCCGCCGGAATCGTTCAGGACCACGATCCGCAGGTCCGGCTGTTCTTCACCGGCGCCGAGGAGGAGCCCGCCCACGTCGTGCAGGAAGGTCACGTCGCCCAGCAGGACGGTGGTCTGCTGCCGTCCGCCGAGGGCGATGCCCGTGGCGGTGGAGATGGTGCCGTCGATGCCTGCTAGGCCCCGGTTGGCGTACACGGTGGCGGCCGGATCCGCGCCGGGAAGTCCGGCGAGGTCAACGTCGCGGATGCCGTTGGAGGAACCGAGCAGCAGCTGGCCGCGTGAATGCTTCCAGACCAGCGCGGCGACGGACGGCCCGGTGGCGGCGGCCTCCGTTGACACCACCCGGTCCAGCGCGTGCTGCGCGGCCGATCCAGCCAGGAGCCACGTGTCCAGCCAATCGGAGGCACCGCGGCCGGCGAACCCGGCGAGGTCCGCGAGGTTCTCCAGTGGGAGCTCGGTGCGCCGTCCCGGCTCGTACCAGGCCACCGGGACGGGCTGGTACAGGGCGCATTCGACGTCGGCACTGGCCAGCAGCGCCGCCACGGGACGGGACAGCGTGGGCCGGCCGAACAGCACCACGCGCTCGATAGGCTGCGCGGAACCGGCCCGGAAATGTTCCAGCAGCAGCCGGTACGGGCCTACGGCGTTGGGCCCAAAGCGGGAGTTGGAGGAGGGCTCGGCGAGCAGCGGCAGGTTGTGGGCACGGGCGAATGCTTCGGCAACCGGACCGGCGTCGTGCCCTGCGAGCACCACCGTTCGCCGCTCCGGCAGGGTGTCCGGGGCCGGCGGCAGGTTCATGACCAGCGGCTCGGATCCTACCCGGTAGCGCTGCCGCTCAACGGCCCCGGGCAGCCCCTCGTCCGGGGCGGGAACCAGCGGGTCGCGGAACGCGAGGTTGAGCTGGACCGGGCCCGGCGGAAAGTCCGGGAATGCGCCGGTTGCCGCTGAGAGTCCGGTCTGGATGGCCCGCTTGGGGTTGCTGCCGGCCGGAACGTCGGCGGCGAACCGGACGTGCTCGCCAAAGAGGTCCGGCTGCACGGTGGTCTGGTTGGCTCCGGTTCCGCGGAGCTCATCCGGCCGGTCTGCCGACAGGACAATCAGCGGGACGGCGGCGTGGTTGGCTTCCATCACGGCGGGCATCAGGTTTCCGACGGCGGTCCCGGACGTGGTGAGGACGGCCGCGGGTGAGCCGCTGGACAGGGCCAGGCCAAGTGCGGTGAAGCCTGCCGAGCGCTCATCGATCCGGACCAGCAGGTCCACCCGGCCCGCGGCAGAGGCTTCGGCGAGGGCGTATGCCATGGGGGCCGACCGCGAACCCGGCGATACCACCACGTGCCGCACGCCGCCGTCGAGCAGGACGTCGACGGCGATCCTCGCCGCAGCGAGCGCGCTTAGCTCAGCGTCGGGGGCGTCAGGGCTGCCCAGCCCAGGGGTGTCCGGGGCTGGTTCGTTCAACGAAGTCACCAAACCAGTCTGCCACCCTCCAACGCCCCATCACCTCCTGCCCCAAGCCACCACACGCCCCATCACCTCCTGCCCTAATCCACCACACGCCCCATCACCTCCTGCCTTCATAGTGGGGTTAGCCTCTGTTGGTGGACACCTGAAGTAGCGGGATCCTGGGATTCTGCGGGAAGGTGTTCTTGTGAGCACGACACGACGTAAATTCAC